>JBKJKJ010000281.1:0-14214 GCA_046597455.1 Burkholderiales bacterium | reverse complement strand
GATCGATCGTAGCAGGTGCGCATCCTGAAAGGGCTTTTCAAGGAAGTGGCCCGCGCCGTTTTTTATCGCTTCAGCGCCCATCGCAACCCCGGCCTGCCCCGAAATGAAAACGATGGGCGGAGGCGCACCGCGCCGCTTGAGCTCTCTCTGGAGCTCAAAGCCGGACATCCCCGAAAGACGCACGTCGAGGATGAGGCACGCCGCTGCGCCGGACTCACACTCGAGCAGGAACGACTCCGCGTCGGGAAAGGACGCGACACGGTAGCCGGCAGACTCCAGGAGCCATTGAATTGAATGGCGTACGGCCTCATCGTCGTCCACGACGTGAACCAGGGGCGCGTAATCATTGGGTCTCACAGCAGGCAGGGCTCCAGAAAAAACACCAGATGCCGTCATTACTTTTATTGATTGCCGTCATGTTCTGCGACCGGACGATACCCGTGATATCTGTGGCGACGCTTAATTGAAGCTTGCGCGGAGCTTAAGTTTGTCGCCCCTGTGAGACAACCCTGACAAAGCCCCTTGACGGCGGTTCGAATCCGTGAGTGCCCCGGTTCACACCGCAGATTGGGATCCCGTACCCCAACCCGCCCGCCATCAACAAACCTCTTTAACCCCCTTCACACCGCCGGCTCGCGGCCCGGCAGTGCGCCGCGCGCGGGTACCGATCAGTCACCGGGCTCGGGCGCGTGTTTGCCGATCGTCCAGCCGTGCGCACCGATGTGCTTCTGCGCCACCTCCGCAGGCTCGTCCTCGAGCGGCGTGGCCATGGTGTCGTTGAAGCGATTCATGAAGCCGAAGAACGCCACCAGCGCGGTGATCTCCACGATTTCCCCTTCGCTCCACTGCGCCTTCATGCGATCGAACAGCTCGTCGGTGACATCGTTGGGCTGGGACGCCGCCGCGATGACGAATTCGAACGCCACTCGTTCGCGATCCTCGAAAAGCGGGCTCGTCCTGAATTCCCAAACCTTGGCGAGCTTTTCTGCATCCACGCCTGACCGGAGAGACCCCCCGGCGTTATGCGCCATTCAGTAATGGCAGCCCGCGGTTCGCGCAACGACGTAAGCGAGCAGACGCTTGAGCCCGACGCTCACCTCGCCTTCCGGATCGAACACGGCACTGCTCAGCGCGCGGATCGCACGTACGATCTTCGGCTTGCGCTGCAGAATAAGCTGACTGTTCGGTACGTAATGCCCTGAAGCCTGGTGCTGTTGAAATACATCGTTGAGCTCGGGAACCGAGCCCACGGGAAGCGGTTTGATACGCGCCATGTCTTTCTCCTTTCAGTTTTTTTCTATCCGGCCGATGCGCTTGATGGCCACTGCAATGCGCTTTGCGTCGCGCTCGAAAAACGGAGTGAATTCGGGCGCATCCATATAGGCGAGCGGGCTGCCCATTTTTTCCATCTGGTTCGACAGATCGGAACTCTCGGCAGCCTTCGCGACCGAAGCGCGTAGCGTTTTCATCGTTTCCGCCGGCAGCCCCGCCGGGGCAAAAAGACCGGACCAGAACACGAAGTCCACCTCGAAACCCGCTTCCTTGAACGTCGGCACATCGGGCAATGCCGGCGATCGCTTCACCCCCCAGACCACGAGGGGGCGAACCTTCCCTGACTTGATTTGCGGCAGCACGGCCGCCGGCCCCGACCCGGTTGCATCGATCTGAGCACCGGCCGCAGCGACGATGGCAGGCGCGGCGCCCTGGAAAGGCACGTGATAGAGCTTGATGTCAGCCGCATGATCGAACATCTCGAAAGCCAGGTGCAACACCCCGTAGACGCCGGATGAACCATAGGTGATCTTCTCCGGCCGCCTCTTGGCATCAGCAACGAGATCCTTGATGCTTTTCCACGGCGCATCAGCGCGAACCACCAGCACCAGCGGATCGGCCGTGATACGTGCGACCGGTGCGTACTGATCGACCCGATACGGCTGCGGCCGGCCCATCACCCGTTCCGCTTCCGGCACGATGGATATGCTCGGCAGCGTCACGAGCAGCGTATACCCATCGGGCGCTGAATTCGCCACCTGCGCCATGCCGATGGCGCCGCCGGCACCCGGCTTGTTGAGCACGATAACCGGCTGTCGCATCACTTTTGCCAGCTCGATGGCGAGCGGCCGGGCCGCAAGGTCCGCCGCACCACCCGGTGGAAAAGGCACGATCACCGTGATCGGCTTGAATGGGTAGCGCTCCTGCGCCCGCGCTGAGTTCCAAAGTAACGCGCTCAGCAGGACAAGCAACAAAACGGTTACGCGAAACATGAGCTCTCCTCCGAGTATTGCCTTTTACAGGGGCCCGCTTACCGCAGGTCGCGGGTTGCTCACTGCCGCCTGCAGCTCTGTAAGGCCGAAGGGATTGTGCGCCATTACGGTCCGAACGGCCACATTCGCACGTCTCTTTCTGGAACGCTCGTTCCAGACCAAAGAGCGCAGTCGGCAGGAGTCACGCGTGTCGTTGGCCTTCAGGCGTCGACGATACGGCCAATGGGATTTTCCGCTCTAACACGCTCGTCGCACCGCGTTTTGTCGAGTGACAGCGCGGCTTGTGGAACGCCCGACCACGCGGTAAGGTTTCGTTTTCTTCTCTTAGACGAACAAAAACATGACCCGCCGTTTTCTGATTGCACTTTTGACGTTTTTCTGCTCATCGCTCGCATTTGCACAAGGCACCCTGCGCGTATCGGCCATCCCTGACGAGGCGCCGACCGAGCTTCAGCGTAAATTCGCCCCGCTAGGGGCGCACCTCGAGCGTGAAACGGGGATGAAAGTCCAGTTCATTCCCGTCACCGATTACGCTGCGGTCGTCGAAGGGCTGGCATCGCGCAAGCTCGATCTCGCGTGGCTGGGCGGATTCACATTCGTGCAGGCACGGTTGCGCACCGGCAATGCGATCCCGATCGCGCAGCGGCTCGAGGACGAAAAGTTCACGAGCAAGTTCATCGCGAACGCGGCGAGCGGCGTAAAAACGCTTGCCGACCTCAAAGGCATGAATTTTGCGTTTGGAGCGGTTTCGTCGACGTCGGGCCATCTCATGCCGCGATACTTCCTGCTCCAGAATAAAATCGATCCGGAGAAAGATATGAAGCGCATCGCCTATTCCGGCGCGCACGACGCCACGGCGCTTCAGGTCGAGTCGGGCAAGGTCGAGGCCGGTGTGCTAAATGCATCGGTCTGGGAAAAGCTCGTCACCGAGAAAAAAGTCGACACGACCAAAGTGAAGGTCATCTGGACGACGCCGCCCTATTACGACTACAACTGGACCGTCCGCGGCGATCTCGATCCGGCAATCGTGAAAAAGCTGACCGCTGCGTTCCTGAAGCTCGACCCCAAGGACAAGGGCGACAAGGAAATCCTCGACCTGCAGCGCGCGACCCGATTCATCGCGACGAGCCCCGAGAACTACAAGGGAATCGAAGCCGCGGCGCGTTCCGCGGGCTTGCTCAAGTAACGCCCCCACAGGAATCCCGTAACCGCATGAGCATATCGCTCGACAGCGTGAGCCTGGTCCACTCGAACGGGTGCCGCGCCATCAATGCCGTGTCATGTACGATCGACGCGGGCGAGCGCGTTGCGATCATCGGGCCCTCGGGCGCGGGTAAGACCACATTACTGCGAATGCTGTCCACCGGACTGCGGCCCACCGCCGGTTCGATCGAATTGCTGGGCGTCGAACCCTGGCAGCTCGGACGGGGCGCTTTGCGGCACCTTCGCAGCCGTATCGGGATGGTCTATCAGGCCCCGCCGATCCCGCCGCGCCAGCGCGTCATCACCGCGGTTCTCGCCGGTCGGCTCGGACAATGGCCGCTGTGGAAAGCGCTCGCCTCGCTCGCCTATCCGATGGACATCGCAGGTGCGACGCAGGTGCTTGCGCGCATGCAGATCGAAGACAAGGTGTTCGAGCGCTGCGACCGGCTGTCGGGGGGCCAGCTGCAGCGCGTCTCGGTTGCGCGTGTGCTTTATCAACAACCGGGTCTGATACTCACTGACGAGCCGGTGTCCGCGATGGATCCGTCGCTCTCGAACCGCATCATTGGAGAGCTCAACGGCGAATCCACGGCCCGCGGCGTGACGCTCGTCGCAAGCCTCCATGCTGTCGATCTCGCCCTGCACTGGTTTCCGCGCATCATCGGGATACGCGCGGGCGAAATCATGTTCGATCTTCCCCCCGTGCGCATCACCGACAGCATGCTCACCGACCTTTACTCCTCCGAGTCAGCGGTGCCCACACAGGACAATCGGCCGGTCGCCGTACCCGCGCCGGGAATCCGCCGCAAGCCGCTGTGCTACTGACCGCCTGATGGACATTGCTGCAAGGCGCGACCCGGCCGCAGGTCCCCGGCTGATGCTCGCGATCGCCGGCATCGCGCTGCTGTGGCCGGGTTTCGCGCTCACCGAATTCAACGTCGTGTCATTGTTCGACCCCCGCAGCCGCGAAGCGATGGGCAGGTTCATTTCGACCTTTCTTCCTCTGGCAATCGAGCCGGAATTTCTCAGGCTCATCTTTCGCTCCACCCTCGAAACGCTGGCGATCGCGACCGCCGGTATGACGCTCGCCCTGCTGGTGGCTTCGCCGCTTTCGTTGATCGTCACGCGTTCGCTGTCCATGTCGCGATTGGGCCCCGGCCCGGGCTATGGGCTGGGTCGCGCCGCACGCGTGCCTGCACGTTTCCTCCTCACCTTTTTCCGCAGCATTCCGGAAGTCGTCTGGGCGCTCGTGTTCGTGCGTGCCGTCGGCTTGGGACCGGCCGCCGCCGTGCTCGCGATCGGCGTGACGTACGGCGGCATGCTCGGAAAGGTGTATTCGGAAATATTCGAATCGGGCGAAACCCGTACTGCCACGGTGCTGCTCGAAACCGGCAGCGGACGACTCGCCGCTTTCTTCTACGGCATCTGGCCGGTCGCGCTGCCCGAGCTCGTGTCGTACACGGTCTACCGCTGGGAATGCGCGGTGCGCGCGTCGGTCATCATGGGTTTCGTCGGCGCCGGTGGTCTGGGACAGCAAATGGAACTGTCGATGCGCATGATGAAAGGCGGTGAAGTCAGCACGATACTCGTCGTCTTTCTGCTGCTCGTCGTGTTCGCCGACATGGTGAGCGCAGGCCTGCGCAGGCTAACAGTATGAAAGCAGCACCATGAAAGCGGCACACTGGCTCGCTGCAGCCGCGCTCGTCGCGACGGTGTGGCTGAGCTTCGGGTATCTCTCGCTCGATCTCGCACAGCTGTTCACGTTCGAGGCGGGTGCGCAGATGTGGCATTACATCGTCTCGTTCTATCCGCCAGACCTTTCCCGCACCTACCTCGCGCGCGTCGGATGGGGCACGATCGAAACCATTGCCATTTCCGCGATCGGAACTGCCATTGCCGCGGTCCTCGGCTTGCTGCTCGCACTGCCCGCCGCAGGCCGCTTCGGCCCTGCAGCCCGTGCCGGGGCGCGACTGATATTGAACTTCCTGCGTTCGATTCCGGAGCTCGTCTGGGCCGCGCTCATGGTGATGGCAGCAGGGCTCGGGCCTTTCGCGGGCACGCTGGCTCTGGCATTTCATACCACCGGCGTGATTGGCCGTCTCGTTGCGGAAACACTTGAAAATACCCGCCCTGAACCGGCTCAGGCATTGCGGCAATCGGGCGCGCGTCCGGCAGTCGCTTTTCTCTACGGCACGATGCCCGAGGTCGTACCCCAGTTCGTCGCCTACACCCTCTATCGCTGGGAGATCAATATACGCATGGCGGCCATACTCGGGGTGGTCGGCGCCGGCGGCCTGGGGCAGCTGCTTTATGTCTCCTTGAGCCTGTTTCAACAACAGCAAGCCTTCACGGTCATCCTTGCAATGCTGCTGCTCGTCACCCTCGTCGACGCCGGCAGCGCGTGGCTGCGCCGCCGGCTGGTCGACTGAAACGCCTCGTCGACACGCGACCCGAAATCGGGTCAGCCGAGCCCGGTGCGCTGGTGGCGTCTACGCAGCCCGATGTAAGCTGCGGCCAGCACCGCGCCGAACATCACGTGCGCGAAGATGCTGATGGCGCCGCGTGCCATGCCGAACCACGGGAACATGATGGGTGCGACCACCAGGAAATTGACGATATAGACCGCCCACCCAAAGGCCGCGCCCACGGCCAGGGCGATGCCCATGTCGAAGCGATGCACGATCCACGCGCCGACAAGACCGAGTACCACACTGAGCGCCAAATGGATCATCATCGCGACCATCATGATCCCCATGTCGAATGTGGCCGGCGGCGGGAGCACATCCTTGCCCATCAGCATTGCTGCCATCATTCGCGGCGGCCCCCACGGGCTCTCGCCCTTGATTGCCCAGACCATGAACATTTCCAGCATCATGAAAGCCACGCCGGCAATCAGCCCTGCCCACACGCCATCCATCCAGAAGGTCTTCGCGTGGACATCCCCGCCTTCCCACTTCATCGCATGCTGTGACATGACACCTCCTGTTCGGTCTGTGCGGCTTTCACTGTCGGTGCGCGCGATGAGGCTGCGCAAAAGGTCGAATCTCCAGTCGGACAGCTTCCCGATGGAGGAATTCCGAGAACCCAATGGAGCCCCCCGAATCGAGGCAAATGCCATGCCACCGCTGATTAGTGACGAAATGTACCGCGTCGATGCAAGGTCTACGCCGCTTGTCCGGTCTCCAACCCGAGACCCTCCCCTGCGGAGTCCTTGAACGCACACGCGTGTATGCTGGAGGCTGAACGGGCCGGTTCTGGAACCCCTGTTTGGGCGGTCCAGTGGTGATACGTGCGCGCCACCCCTTTTTGAACATCAATACCGGAGAGCATCATGGCATTTTCTTTTCGCGCCGCCTGCCTGGGTCTGGCCGCGTTACTGACACTACCCCTGGCACTACCCATATCGGGCGCGCTCGCAGCCGACGGGCTGATCAACGTGAAGAGCCCGCATAGCGTGCGCGACACCCTCGACCGCTTCGAGAAAGCCGCAAAAGCGAAGGGCCTAAACGTCTTTGCGCGCATCGATCACGCGGCCGGTGCGCAGAAGATCGGCAAGACCCTGCGGCCGACTGAGCTTCTGATCTTCGGCAGCCCGCAAGCCGGCACACCGCTCATCGAATGCGCCCAGACGATGGGAATCGATCTGCCGCTCAAGGCCCTCGCCTGGCAGGATGCGTCCGGGCAGGTCTGGCTGAGTTATAACGACCTGAGTTTTCTCGAGCGCCGCCATGGCATACGCCAGTGCGGTGAGACGTCACAAGGAATCACCCGCAATCTCGAGGGCCTGGCGCGCGAATCGGTGCAGTAGAGTCGCTATCCGCCGAGGCTCGCCTTCCCCGCGACTCGAATCACGCGGCACCATCCTTGCTGCTGCAGTTCGACCGAACGTTCGACCGAGCGTCGAAACCTTCACCCCTCCACCCCTCAATTCACCAAAAAGGACGCAAACATGGCCCACAGCCTGACGCGCAAGCTAGACGCCGGGGACGCTTTCCCCGAATTTTCCATCGACATGCTCGATGGCGCATCGACGACGATCAAATCCGCGCTGAGTGGTAGCTGGTCCGTTCTGCTCATTTACCGCGGTGAGTGGTGAAGGTTCTGTCGTCAGCAGTTAGCTGACTTCGAGACCAAGGCAGCCGATTTCAAAGCCGCGGGAATCAATCTTCTGGTGGCGTCTGTGGACACTGAGGAGAAGGCGCAAAAGGTCAAGCGCGATCTCAAGCTGTCTTATCCGATCGCGTACGGTCTGTCCGCTGAAGAGATCAGTGCGTCGACGGGCGCCTATTACGAACCGCAGAAGAAGTTTCTGCACGCAACCGGCTTTCTACTCAAGCCCGACAGCAGCGTGGCGGCGGCGGTCTACAGCACCGGTCCGATCGGCCGCTATACCGCGGCGGACGCGCTGGATATTGCAACCGCAATGTCGAAGAAGTGAGCCGGCGGCAGAGGATGCGCTTTGAATCCCCGGCACGGTCGCAGTAGCGAAAGGGCGGGGGATTTCACAGAGGCGCGGTCGATCGCATCAGCGCACGTCGTCGAAAAACGTCCGGGCCGCGACCGGAAGGCGCAACCGGTGACATATCAGGATCAGCAGTACCCGGGCAAAGCTTCGTGCGACCCCGCGTTGCACGAACTTCCTCGAATCGGTGAGCACGTATTCGTCGAGCAGCACCGGGCGCGTCGCGCGCCTGAGCTTCTCGCTGAACAACACATCTTCGAGGATGCGCTCGGGGAAGCCACCCAGACGCCAGAAGAGCGTCCGACTCACGAACATCGCCTGGTCTCCATAGAAGATCCGAGTCACACGGCAACGGGTGTTGTGCAGCCAGGAAATGACCCTGAGCCGCCAGTCGTCGCCGGTGAAGCGGTGGCGAAATCCGCCCGCGACGCATCGCCCGGCCACGCAAAGCGTATCGAGTCTCGCGAGCGCCCCTTCCGGCAGAAGCGTATCGGCGTGGAGAAACAGCAGAAGATCGCCACTCGCCAGCCTTGCACCGGCATTCATCTGCAACGCACGCCCTTTCGGCGCGGACGCGACGCGCAATCCCGAAAAAGAACGCGCCACATCGCACGTCGCATCCGTGCTGCCGCCATCCACCACGATCACCTCGTGCGCGTGCGCTTCAGCGGCCAGCCGCTCCAGAGTCGCAGGCAGCGCCTTGGCTTCGTTGTATGCGGGGATGATGACGGAAATCATGCCCGTCTATGTTAACGCCGGTTCTGCCTTTTCTGGATCCGACCGCAAGGAGTCCGTCATGTCCGACAGCGCTGCAACCCTTTTGAAAGGCCAGAAAGCCCTCGTCACCGGAGCGGGCTCCGGAATCGGCGCTGCCGTTGCACGCGCGCTCGCGCGCGCCGGTGCCGCAGTCGGCGTGAACTATCGCTCCGGCAACGAAGCCGACGCGCTGGTGAAGGAGATACGTGCCCACGGCGGTGAGGCCATCGCACTGAAAGCGGACGTTTCCAGGGAATCCGAAGTCAAAGCGATGTTCGACGAATGCATCGGCGAATTCAGCCGCATCGACATCCTCGTCGCCAACGCCGGCATCCAGAAGGATGCCCCACTGACCAGCATGAGCCTGGGCGACTGGCAGCAAGTGCTCGACGTCAACCTGACCGGGGTGTTTCTGTGCATGCGCGAGGCCGTGCAGCGGTTTATCGCGCAGGGCCTCGCGCCCGCGTCGAGCGCGGCCGGCAAAATCATATGCATGAGCTCGGTGCACGAAATCATTCCCTGGGCCGGTCATGTCAACTATGCCGCATCCAAAGGAGGCATGCAGATGATGATGAAAAGCGTGGCGCAGGAAACGGCGTCGCACAAAATTCGCGTCAACTCGATCGCGCCGGGCGCGATCAAGACCGACATCAATCGCGAGGCGTGGGAGTCGCCCGAGGCCGCGAAGAAGCTGCTCGAGCTGATTCCCTACGGACGCATCGGCGTGGCGGACGATGTCGCCAAAGTGGCGGTGTGGCTCGCGTCCGACGAGTCGGACTACATCACGGGCACGACCATCGTGGTTGACGGCGGGATGACGCTGTATCCCGCTTTTTCCGATAATGGATAAACCTTTGGAGGCGCAAACGGCGCCCGCGCAATCCGCGCCGACTCGAGGCTATCCGCCGATCGGCGATTATGCGGCCATAGGCGATTGTCACGGCAGCGCTCTGATCGGACGCGACGGCGGAATCGACTGGTGCTGCCTCGTTCGCTTCGACACCGACCCGGTATTCTGCAGATTACTCGACGCAAGTCTGGGCGGTTTCATGTCCGCGGCGCCGTGCGGCCCGTACACCGCCACGCGCGCCTACCTGGACGAGACCAACATCCTGCGCACCGAATTCGTCACCGCGTCAGGTCGCGTGGCGCTGACCGACTTCATGCCCGTGGGCCGGGTTCCCGATGCGACTCCCTACGATTATGTCGATCTCAATGCGCCTGGATGGCTGATCCGGCGCATCGAAGGTGTCGAGGGCCGCGTCGATCTGGACATCGAATATCGGCCCACGCCCGGATTCGCGCGCGCGCCCGCCGCGCTTCGCGACACGCCCGAAGGCATCGCGATCGAAGGTGATGCAGTGATGCTCGGCACCGATCTGCCGCTTCGGGCCGCGGGCGATCGGGCCCGCTGCACGCTCACGATCAGCGTCGGCGAGCAACGGTACATCGTGATGGGCCGAGGCGCCGGCGGTGTGACCGCTGAACGGGTGGAAGCGCTTTTCAGGATCACGTCGGCTTTCTGGACCGAATGGATAGCCTATTGCCGATACACCGGGCCACACGCGGCCATGGTGCGCAGGAGCGCGCTCGCACTCAAGCTCATGACGTATGCGCCAACGGGCGGCTCGGTGGCGGCGCTGACCACGTCGCTTCCGGAGCAGATCGGCGGCGGGCGCAACTGGGATTATCGCTACTGCTGGGTCCGCGATGCGAGCCTGATGCTGCAGGGCCTCGCGTCGCTCGGTTACGCAGGCGAAGCGAGGCGTTTCTACGAGTTCATGCGGCAGGCCGTGGTCGGCCCCGTCGCCGAGTTGCAGATCATGTACGGGATCGGCATGGAGCGCGATCTCACCGAGCACGAGCTTGGGCACCTCGAAGGCTACCGTGCAAGTCGCCCCGTACGGACGGGCAACGGCGCCTACGACCAGCGCCAGAGCGATTTATACGGATATCTTCTCGAAGGTGCGCTCACCTACAGCACGCTGGGGGGCAACATATCACCCGCGGAGCGCCAGGCGTTTGCGCGAATCGCCGATTTTGTCGCCGAGTGCTGGTCCGAGCCCGACAGTGGGCTGTGGGAAGTGCGGGGCCCGCCGCAACATTTCGTTCATTCCAAGGCGATGTGCTGGGTCGTGATCGACCGCGCCATCAGACTCGTGGGCAAGCGACCTCACTGGATCGAGTTGCGCGATCGAATTTGGCAGGACATCGCCGACCGCGGCCGCTCGCCGGACGGTGCGTTCATGCAGTCTTATGCGCTCCACGGCTCGCCGCAGCTCGATGCCGCCCTGGTGCAGCTCCCGATGATGGGTCTGCCCACCGATACCGAAACGTTCCGTCTGACGCGCGAAGCGGTCGAGCACGCCCTGGGGCGCGGGGACTTTCTGATGCGCTACACCAACGATGACGGCCTCGAAGGCGAAGAAGGTGCTTTTCTGGTGTGCAGCTTCTGGCTCGTGGACGCGTTGCTTTACGAAGGACGCGGCAACGAAGCGCATGCGCTATTCGATCGCCTGTGCGGCTACGCGAACGATGTCGGACTCTACGCCGAAGAGGTCGAGATCGGATCGAACGCGCTGCTCGGCAATTTTCCCCAGGCCTTCACGCATCTGGGGCTGGTCGGAAGCGCGGTCAACCTCGCGCTGTTCGACAAGCACGGCGCGGGCGCGCTGCGCGGCAGCTATGCCGACCGGGCTCGACGCAGCGTGTGGGCGACATACGGCTGGCGCGGCGTGCTTTCCGGCCTCGTTCAATCGGGCCGCGTCAACTTTCGCTCTTCCAAAAAGTCCCGGCTCGAATCCAGACGCTCAGCGCAATGACGGTTCGGCGCGCGGCCTGACGCCGCCATACGGTTTCCCGAGCCAGCGCCAGACCCAGTAATCGAGTGCCAGCTTGCCCGGTCCGTGGAACAGGATCACGAGCAGCAGCAGGCCCCAATAGAAGTGCGACATCAGCGCCGCTTCGTTTTGACTCAACACGTGCCAGTACGCAATCACGGCGACCGCGTTCACGACCGACAAGCCGAGCGCCGCGAACCGGCCGGCAAGACCCAGTGCGAGCAGCACCGGCAGGAAAAGCTCGCCGAAGATGCTCAGCGCGGCCGCGACTTCCGGAGAAAGCAGAGGGACGTGGTATTCCTCCTGGAACAGGAAGACCGTCTTGTCCCAGCTTTCTATTTTCGTGAGACCCGATTTGAAGAATACGTCAGCCACGTAAAGTCGAATGACGAGGTCCAGACCGCTCGCAGCGTTTTCGAGCCAGCTGCGCACGGTGCGTGCGCCGGCGATGACAGCGGGCATGGCATTCATAAGCTGGGCACTCCTTTCAATTAGTCGCGTTCGGTCCGGCTGCCGCCTCGGCTGAGGGTGCCTCCATACCGACGATCACCCGCTGTGCAATCCACTGCGGGAGCCTCGCGGTGAGATCGAAAGCGGGCTCGGCTGACAGCGCGGCTTGCAGCGCCGCGGCGATCGGGCGCCGGCGCAGCACCGAATTCATGAAGTGAAATTCACCCGGCGATAAGGCGGTCACGCACGGATGAAAAAGCGGCCGGGATACCAGAATGCGCTCTCCGCCACCCTTCCAGTCGACCTCGAGTTCGCCGCTGTAATCGTCCTGGTGAATTTCCCAGAGACGCGCAATCGGCCATGCCGACTCGAGCACGGCGCAGGCCGGCGCGATGATCGCCCACAGCGCGTCCTGAGCCGCACCCGATACCGCCGCGAATGCGCGGTCGTCCAGGGGAAGTGGGTCCGCGGCGTAATACGCAAGGTGCGCGAGCCACTCCATACGCGCCACATCCGCGAGATAAGGCAGGTCCTGCGTATGACGAAAGCCGCCCACGAAGTCCGGAAACCCTTCTCCGCAGCGGTTCAGGTCACCACTCGCACACGGATGCACATGCCAGTATTCGCGGGCAAGACCTTCGAAGAATCCGCTGCCGACTATTTTGGCGATGACCGGATACACCATTGCGAGCGCGCCGTGTGCATTCGCAACACTGTTGCCCCGATACACCGCAAGCCGGGCCGCTGCCCGGTCCGCGGGCCCCTCGAGCGCGGCCACACACGGCCCTGCACGCGCCCCGCTCACCAGCGCTTTCGCAAAGCTTTCCTGAAGGCGGGCGAGCTCAGCCACGGGAATGCCCCTGCGTCGCCGCGAGCGCATCGATCGCGGCCTGTGCGCGACGTGCTTCGTCGAGCAGTGTCTCCAGCGGCGGCAGATCGGTGTCCCATTCGATAAGCGTCGGCACCGCACCAAATCGATTCAGCGCGGCATCGTAGAGCGCCCACACTGCCGGGGCGACACGATCGCCGTGCGTATCGATCACACACCGATCGGTCACCAGATGGCCGGCGAGGTGGATTTCACATACCGCATCGGGCGGGATGGCGTTCAGCGCCGCGCGTGCGCTCGTGCCGAGATTCAGCTCGTTGACATGGAGATTGTTCACATCGAGAAGCACGCCGCATCCGGTGCGCCTCGCGATCTCGGCCACGAACTCGCCTTCCGGTATGGCGCTCGCCGTGAACGCAACATAAGACGACACGTTCTCGATCAGGATGCGCCGACGCAACGTGTCCTGGAGCGCACTGATGCGCGCGGCCATCAGCTCGAGTGCTTCTGCGGTATAGGGCAGCGGCAGCAGATCGTTGAAATGACGTGCACCCGACCGACCCCAGCACAGATGCTCCGAAATGAATGCGGGTTCGGTGCGCTGCACCAGCCGCAGCAATCGGGCTGTGTGCGACGACGTATCCTCGGCGACCGAGCCGAGCGCGAGTCCGACGCCGTGCAGGCTGACCGGATAATCCGCGCGAACGCGGCGCAGGACATCGAGGTCCAGCCCGCCTTCACCGAAATAGTTTTCGCTGTGAACCTCGACCCACCCGACTGCCGGGCGGCTGTCGAGGAATGCCGGATAGTGGGGCGCGCGCAATCCGATGCCTGCACCGAACCCGCGGGCGGCGGGTCTGAGGGCCTGAGCACTCGTCATGATGCGCGCCCCTGCCCTCAACCCTTCTTCGCGCCGCCCGGTTGAGCCGAGCCGCCCATCTTGTCGCAGGTTCCCGTCTTCACGTATTTGAAATCGTTCGGATCGTTGTCGGCCTTGGCCTGACCGGCGCAGGCATGGGCGGATTTATTGCTGCCGCAGTCGTTCTTGCCGGCTTTCGCAATGCCGAAACACTTGTCCATACCTTTGGGGTCCGCTGCGACGGCGACAGTGGCGCTCGCCGTGGTCAGTGCAAACACGCCAGCCAGAGCGGCCTGTAACATGCGTTGATGGTTCATGTTGTACTCCTTTGCAAAACTGCATTCGTTACCGGAATTCCGGCGGGAACGTTCTGCAGCTGCGTGGGGCCAGGATCCCCGGCACCTGCGAGCTACGGTGCATGAGAGCGTGGAAGGGGTGCAGACCTTACATCGCCGCGCGAAGGATTTTCAGAGCATTCCCTCGATGCGCTCGATCGTCTGCGCGGCGATGTAAGGTCTGCACCCCTTCCACGCTCTCATGCACCGTAGCTC
>JBKJKJ010000136.1:0-3829 GCA_046597455.1 Burkholderiales bacterium | reverse complement strand
GGCTTCGACTGGCATCCGCAGACCCGGCAGCTCTGGTTCACCGAGCACGCCCGCGACTGGATGGGCGACGACATGCCGTCCGACGAGCTGAATAAAGTCACGCGCCAGGGCGAGCATTTCGGCTATCCGTTCTGTCACCAGGGAGACACGCCCGATCCGGAATTCGGAAAGTATCGTTCATGCTCGGAGTTCACGCCGCCCGTGCTGAATCTCGGCGGACACACCGCGCCACTGGGCGTGAAGTTCTACACCGGCTCGATGTTTCCCGCCGAATATCGCAACAACATGTTCCTCGCCCAGCACGGTTCGTGGAACCGGACCATCAAGCAGGGTTACAACGGCCTGCGCGTGATCGTCGACAGCAGCGGTAAAGCCAGGACGCAGCCTTTCCTCGAAGGTTTCCTGACCGATCCGAAAGCCAACCCGCCGGCGTGGGGCCGTCCGGTCGATGTGCTCGTCATGCGTGACGGGGCGTTGCTCGTCAGCGATGACTTCAATGGCATCGTGTATCGCATCAGCCACAAGAAATGATGTTGAGGCAGGTGTCCACGCGGCACGCAGTGGCGATCTTTACTGCCCTGCTGCCGCTGTGGTTGGTTCTCCCCGACGGCCACGCTGCGGACCGCGAAGCGGGGCGCAAGAAAGCGCAGGCGTGCGTGGCGTGCCACGGGCCCGGGGGCGTTTCGACGAATCCGGCAGTACCATCCATCGCCGCCCAGCCGAAACAGTTCATCACGACTCAGCTCGTCATGTTTCGCGAGGGCAACCGCAAGGATCCGCTGATGTCGCCGATTGCGGCGAATATGAGCAATGCGGACATCAACGACATCGCCGAGCACCTGACCACGCTGCCGCTCGCGCCGGCCTCACGCACGTCCGGTGAAGCGATCGTGGCCACCGGGAAGCGGCTCACCGAGCAGTATCACTGTGTGTCGTGTCATGGGCCTGCTCTTATGGGGCAGCAGCACATTCCCCGCCTTGCCGGGCAGCAGCAGCAGTATCTGCTGACTCAACTGCGCGGGTTTCGGGCGGGGACCCGTTTCGACATGGACGGAAACATGAGTGCCGCGGTCCAGGGATTATCCGACGCTGACGCGCAGGTCCTCGCGAGTTACCTGTCAGCCCTGAAATAGCGCCATCTCGATGCGGGGCCTGAAGATCGGCCTTTAACCGTACACGCGATCCGCAGCGCGGCCGCCCGGCAGTCGGCTACGGGCCTCGGTGAAGCTCGCGCGAAACCGCGCTCATCGTGCGCAGCGACATTGCGTCGGTCCCCGCATCGAAAGCGGCGCGGCTGGCGTACACGACGACCGCGTCCTCCGTAACGAGCACGATTTTCCCGTTCTTGAGGGTGATCACGTCAGCCATCCGGCCGCCGCTTCCCCACGTCTCGATCTCGGCGATGAACTCATGATCCATTCAGGGCAACCTCGTATTGTTCAGTTTGCGCAACGGCACGGTGTCGTCGTTTGAATTCTTTTCGAATTGGTAAACACCGGCGCCATAGATTGTCGATGGCCTTTATCTCAGTATCATCTCGGCGCGATCCGATGCGACGTAAGCGAAGGCTTGCTCGCCGCGAGGAGGCCGACCGGGACAAGTGCTCCGGCGTGTGGCAGATCCCGACGATCCCGTGTAAGGTCGCAGCGACAGGCCCCCTCAGAGGGCCGGCACCGGGGAAACAAGTACGAGGAGAACGCATGAATCATCGTCCCGCAACGGCGGCTCGTATGAAAAAACCTAAATCGGTGGCGCTCCCGGACGCGGAGTTTCAGGCGCTGGTGCGAGCGCGATACTGGGGTGATCCGCAGGCGATGGCGGAGCTTGGCGCGCGCCTGGTGGTCGGAGACGGGGCACCGTCAGCGCCGGCCGACGGCGCCGCCCTGATTGCAGAAGCGGCGCAGCAAGGCAATGCCGAAGCGTGGCGTCAGGTGGCGGTACTCGCCGCCGCAGGTGTCGGCCGCCCCCAGAGCTGGCCCGATTCGATCGAGGCGCTCGATCGCGCGGCAAACCTCGGTGAACCCGACGCGATCGAGCGCCTCGATCGCGCGGCAAACCTCGGTGAACCCGACGCGGGGCGGCAGCTCCAGTTGTTGCGGGACATGGGTATACGCGCCGGCAGCGACGTGACAGCCTGGCTCTCGCCCGGGCAGGGCCGAACGCTGTCCGCGGCGCCGCGATTCGTCACGCACGAGCGTTTCCTCACGCCCGGCTTGTGTGCCCATCTGATCGCGCGGTCCGCCCCGCGACTCGTCAAAGCGCAGGTCTATGATGCCCACGGCGGCGGGCTGAAGACGGACCCGATGCGCACCAGCACCGGCGTCGCGTTTTCCCTCATCGACACCGACATCATTCTTCAGTTGATCCGGGCGCGTATTGCTATCGCGGCGGAAGTGGCGGTGTCAGCGCTCGAGCCCACGGAGATTCTTCACTACGCGGTGGGCGAGTGCTACAGGCCGCACGTGGATTTCTTTCATCCGGCATTGCCTGGTTTCGCCGAACAGATGCGCGTGAGAGGGCAGCGCATCAAAACGTGCCTCGTCTATCTCAATGACGACTATGACGGCGGCGAAACCGATTTCCCGAAAATGGGCGTCAGGTTTCGCGGGCGGGTCGGCGAAGCGCTGCTGTTCGAGAACGTGCTCCCGAACGGCGCGGGGGACATGAAGACGCTGCACACCGGGTTGCCCCCGTCTCGCGGCGAGAAATGGCTGTTGTCGCAGTGGATACGCACCAAGCCGCAGCCGGTGGCGTGAGCTTGGGCGACGGCGTGACCGCGATCAGGCAGGGGCCATCCCTGCCGCCACGAACAAGCCCACGACGCACACCAGCGCCGCGAACCAGACGAGCGACCTCGCGCTGGGCCTGTCGTGAATGTAGAGCAGTGTGTAGATCACACGCAGCGCGACGAAGAGCACAGCGAGCCCATTGATCCACGACTGCGTCGCGCCGGCCAGGTGCGCGACGATGACCCCCGCCGCAAACGGCGGAAACGCTTCGAAGCCGTTGAGCTGCGCCCAGTACGCGCGCCGGCGCGGCAGCGGCAGGGCGTCGACCTGCATGCGCGGCGCGCGGTTGTCGTAGGTCCGCACCCCGCCGCCCGCGAACTTGGCGTAGGTCGTGCCGACATAAGGCAGGAACGCCGCTGCAAGAATCATCCAGTAAGCAAGCGTCATCGCATTTCCAGTCGACGCACGCGCGCCTCATCGACCTCGATACCCAGGCCCGGCCCTGACGGCACCTGCACGTGGCCCGCGGCGAACACGAGCGGCTTCGCGAGTACGTCTTCGGCGAGGTACTGGCTGGTCAGCGATACACCCCAGTCGAGCGAAGGAATCGCTGCGGCGAGTTGCAGCACGGCAGCGGTGCCGATTCCGGATTCGGCGATCTTGCACGACAGGTTCACCTTCATCCCCAACTCTTCGCAAATCAGGGCCGTATCCCGCACCGGGGTAAGCCCGCCGAGCTTCATGACCTTCAGGCTCGCGCCGTGCGCGGCACGCGCGTCGTGATGGCGCTTCAGGTCGCTCATGTGTCGCAGGCCTTCGTCGCAACCGATCTCGATACGGCTTGCGGCGGCGACCTGCGCCATGCCGGCGAGATCTTCGGCATGCACGGGCTGCTCGAGAAAGGCGAGCGGTGTGTCAGCCACGGCTTTCACATAATCGATCGCCTGCTGCACAGTCCAGCCCTGGTTCACGTCGGCTGAAACGAGCGCGCCCTTACCGATCGCGTCGCAAATGCGGCGGGTGCGGTCTATTTCCTGCGCGACGTCGGCTGCGCCGACCTTGATCTTGTAGGCGACATAGCCGGCCGCTTTCAGGGACGC
>JBKJKJ010000620.1:0-12423 GCA_046597455.1 Burkholderiales bacterium | reverse complement strand
CGCGTACTGAGCGGCGACACGCTCGCCCAGCAAATCAAGCAAAGCTACGTGCTGCGCGAGAGCCTGTGTCGCTGCTGCCCAGCGGTACGGGCGCGACCGAAAACACGCGCTTGCGCGCGCCTTCGGAGGGGTCGTCGCCGAGGATGGGCAACTCTTCTTCGCCTTTGAGGACGCGGCGTATGGGACCGAGATCGACGTGGGCACGCTTCAGCGCGTTCTGTCCGGAGGCTGCGATCACGCGGCCTTCAGCGTCGAGCAGGTAGACGTCGATGCGGGGATTGACGATGCGGATTCGATCGAAAACCCGGCTGACCGCGCTGGGGTCGGCGCTGTCGTGCTCCGCCAGGATGTGCTCGTTGATGAGCCGGCTGGCGAGATTACGGTACAGCTTCTGGTTGATTTCCTGATTTCGTGCGGTATCGGAGTGCCGGATGATGATCAGGAACATGACGGCCATGACGATCGTCAGGCCGACCAGCACCGCGAGGAGCTTCGCGTAGAGACTCCTCGGCACGCTCAACTCTCCGCGAGCGCGGGCTGCGGTTCGCCCAGTTTGTAACCGACGCCGCGAACCGTCAGGATGATTTGCGGGCGCGCCTGGTCTTTTTCTATTTTCGCGCGGAGCCGGTTGATGTGGCAGTTCACGTTGTGCTCGTAGCCGTCATAACCGTAACCCCAAACCGCGTCGAGGAGCTGCAGCCGGCTGTAGACGCGCCCGGGATTGCGCAGGAAATACAGCAGCAGGTCGAATTCCTTGGACGTCAGCGAGACCGGGGCGCCGCTCTGCCGCACATCGCGCTTGGCCACATCGACCACGAGCTCGCCGCATACGATGGTTTCTTCAGGCTGCGCTGTTGCCGCGACGCCTTCGAGATGCTCGATGCGCCTGAACAATGCTTTGGCACGCGCGACCAGCTCGCGGATGCTGAAAGGCTTGGTGAGGTAGTCGTCCGCGCCGAGCTCCAGTCCGAGCACACGGTCGAACTCGGATGCTTTCGCGGTCAGCATCATGATGGGGGTATAGACCGAGCGCGCGCGCAGCCGGCGGCATACCTCGAGGCCGTCCAGCCCGGGAAGCATGAGGTCGAGGACGATCAGATCAAAGGATTTGTTTTCGGTCGCGGCGAGGCCGGAAGGGCCGTCGAAGGCAAGCTCCACGTTGCAGGGCAGATCCTGCAGGTGCAGCTTGACGAGATGGGCGATATCCTGCTGGTCCTCGATCACAAGCACGTTGCGCATCTACAACTCCGGATATATCGCCCGCACTGGCTGGCACTGCGAGTTTACTATGCGGGCGCGAGGACCGCGCAGCCGCGTGGAGCGGCTGCGGTGGGCAGAGCTAGCGGGCTGTATCAGTGACTTCGAGCGTGCCGTTCGCGACGGCCGCCCGCTCGAAAGCGGGCCCGTCGCTCACCGATAAGTTGCCCGGGGTTCTAGCTTGACACTCCACTAGTCGCTCAGGGAGCTTTCGTAGATTGCCGGATCATCCGGGCCCGACATTCCGAATTGCGCACAGGCGCCCAATACACCCAGCAGCACCAGCGCGGCAAGCAGTTTCATAGTCGATTTCATTTTCGTTCTCCAGGGATTGATGAATAACACCGGGCTCGACCCGCACAAAAGGCCCGCATACCCATCCTGAGGGACCAACATCTCCCGGTTATCGCCGGTTTATCTCTTTTCAGTCTCGCGTCCCGGCGCTGCGTGACCACTGCCCGGACACGTCCGGTGGCATCCGCCCCGCGTTCTGGCGTATCCGGCGGTCCCTGTTTGCGCCGGGTCGAATCGCGCCTCAGGAGGGCGCGGCGGCGGGCTGTGAATCGGGGTTGCGCAGACAGTGGCTAATCCACGCTGAGGTCAGCCGTTCCTGGGTTCCGTTCTGACGCAGGCGCGACGCGAGCGCCTGCCAGTCGACGTGATCCAGCAGCTGGTCCTGGTTGAAGCACGAGAACACGTATCGCGTCTCGCCGGTCGCCGGATCGACCTGTGGCTGCAGGCACTGCGCGCAAATCTCTTTCATCATGCACTGCATCGGGGAGTTGATCGAGCCGATCGCGACATGGCACGCGTTCAGATAAGGCTTGAGCAGGTCGTGGCGCGCCTGGGCGACCGCAGCCATCATGCGGTCCGACCCGATCGCGACGAGGCGGTCGGTGTCGCTGAAGGCGATCGGCTGCTCGCCCAGCGCCCCGCTGGCGTATGCGCGCATCGCTTCGACGATGTTCCCGGCGAAGGATCGGTCCTGCGGGCGCGTCGCCGCGAAACCGGGCGCCTCGTCGCAGCACCAGACGATCGCGTCCGCGGCGGCTTCGATCTCATCGACTTTGTAGCGGTCCTTCATCTGCTTGTAGCCGGCGAAATAGAGCACGCGGCAGTCTGCGCGGCGCATCGCCTGGCCGATCGAAAACAGCACGGCGTTGCCGAGGCCGCCGCCGGCGAGCACGACGGTCTGCCCGGACGGGATTTCGGTGGGCGTGCCGGTAGGCCCCATCAGCACGATTGGTTCCCCCGGCGAGAGCAGCGAGCACAGGTCGGACGATCCGCCCATTTCGAGCACGATGGTCGAAATCAGGCCCGCTTCGCGGTCGACCCATGCCCCCGTCAGGGCCAGCCCTTCCATCGCGAGCCGCGTCGCGCGTATCGAGGTCGCGTGGGTTTCGTAGTTCTGCAGGCGGTAGAACTGGCCCGGCTGGAAGCGCCGCGCGGCGAGCGGCGCGCGCACGACGACTTCGACGATGTTCTGCGTGAGCCGTGCAACGCGATGCACCACGGCGCTGAAATCCACGTGGAGCTGCGCAAGAAAGGCGTCGGTGGGCGCCTCGCTGGCCGGTTGGACTTCGCCCAGCACGCGCGTCACCACCGGGTGGCCTTGCTTGGCACTCGCGATCGCTTTCACGACATTGCCTGCGTAGGACGGGTGCAGATCGCCGAAATAGCTCACGCAGCGCCCGTCTTCGCGTATTGAAAGAAGCACGTTAACCGCGAGCGGCTTGGAAATGGCTTTCTCGATCGCGACCGGTGCACCCCGCTCGTCGACCGCCTGGAAATAGCGGCCGTCGAGCCTGAAGTGATCCGGCTCTTCGCGCGCGAGGACCGTGTTGGGCTGCGTGCCTGCCGCGACGAGGACCGTTCGTGCCGCAAGCGTTCGCTCCGAACCGGTGCTCCAATCACCTGCTGCGTTGCGTGTTTGCGCCTTCACGACGATGGCGCAGGCGCTGCCGTGCACGTCGAGCTC
The DNA here is from genome assembly GCA_046597455.1 of Burkholderiales bacterium. GTDB lineage: Bacteria > Pseudomonadota > Gammaproteobacteria > Burkholderiales > SG8-41 > JAQGMV01. Next base: position 9,188 of record JBKJKJ010000620.1, on the reverse strand, counting down.
GACGCGTATGGGCGTCAGGCCTTCGGCGAACTGCACGCCTTCCTCCAGAGCCTTGTGCACTTCTTCGTGGTTGAGCGTGTACGAGGGGCTGTCCGTGAGGCCGCGGCGATACGCGATGGTCGCGCCCCCCCACGACTGCAGCAGCTCGAGCACGCGCGCGGGACGGCCCTCCAGGGCGGCAGCGGCTTTCTCCACGCGTATCGCGCGCGCGTGCGCGATGAATTCGTCGGCGATCTCGCGTTCTTCGATCCGCGGGAACGCATTGGCCAGCGTTTCGCCGTACGCCTGCGCGAGGCCTTCGTAGCGCTGCAGGAATTTTTCGACCTGCATCGGGTAGTAAGCGAGCGATTCGGTGGCTGCATCGACTGCGGTGAGGCCGCCGCCGACCACGACGACCGGCAGCCGCAGCTGCATGTTCGCGATCGACCCGGTCTTCGCCGCGCCGGTGAGCTGCAGCGCCATCAGAAAATCCGAGGCCGTGCGCACACCGCGCGCGAGCCCGTTCGGCATGTCGAGAACGGTGGGGCGGCCGGCGCCGATGGCGAGCGCGACGTGATCGAAACCCATGGCGAAAGCGTCGTCGACCGAGATGGTGCCGCCGAAGCGCACGCCCCCGAACATCGCGAACTCGTGGCGGCGCTGGAGCAGCAGACGCACGATCTTGAGAAAGTTCTTGTCCCAGCGCACCGTGATGCCGTACTCCGCCACCCCGCCGAAGCCCGCCATGACACGATCGTCGAGCGGTTCCTGGAGCCCCGACGCATCGCGTATCGCCTCGAAAGGCACGCGCTGCCCCTGCGTGCCGACGCCGCAAAGCGCAGGCGCCAGCGGCTCGATCTTGAGGCCGTCGATTCCGACGACCACGTGGCCGTCGTTCATCAGGTAGTGAGAGAGCGCAAAGCCTGCCGGGCCCATGCCGGCGACGAGCACTTTTCTGCCGCTGGCCGGTGCGGGATAAGGGCGCCTGAAGTTCAGCGGGTTCCAGCGTGTGAGCAGGCTGTAGATCTCGAAACCCCACGGCAGCTCGAGCACGTCCTTCAATGTCCGGGTTTCCGCTTCCGGTATGTTGACCGGCTCCTGCTTCTGGTAAATGCAAGACTTCATGCAGTCGTTGCAGATGCGGTGTCCTGTCGCCGCGCACAGCGGGTTGTCGACGGTGATGATCGCGAGCGCGCCGATGGCGAGGCCTTCGGTCTTCGCTTTGTTGAATTCTGAAATTTTTTCTTCGAGGGGACATCCGGCGAGCACGGCGCCGAGGGCGTTTTTTTTGAACGAAGCTGCGCCTCGGCCGACGCTGCCTTTTTCACGCAGGCCTTTGGAGCACGAGTCCTTGCCCTGCTCGTGACACCAGATGCAATAGTGCGCCTGGTCGAGCGCGCCTTTCAGATCCGTCCCGGGGTCGGTGAGGCTGAAACCCGAGCGGCGGCGCAACTTCTCGACCGGCAGGCGATACTCGGTGTAGCCGCGCTCGCGATCTGCGACAGCGGGAACGAGGCGTTGCGGGTCGAGCTTGTGCGGCGCTTTGAAGAGAACGCCCGCGTGATGGTGGGCGCGACCCGCGGTGCTCATGGCCGCCCACGCCGCGTAGTTCAGCGCAAGCTCGAGCTGCGCCGCCGATTCGCTTTCGTCTTCGAGCCAGCGCGAAACGTGACGTGCGAACGCAAGCTCGGTGAGCGGTTCGTCGATCATGTGTTCGATCTGCGTCCGCAGCGCGGGGCCGTCCAGTTTCTGCGCGTCGTCGGGTTTAATCCTGTGCATCGCTTTACGCTGCACGAAAAGCCGCTTGACCGTGTACAGCGGAGCGAGCGCGTTATGACGGCTGCGCAGCGTGGCCACTTCAGGCGCGATCCTGAAGAGCACCGCGATGAAGTCGTCGAGATGCGGCGCCAGCGCGAGCAGGAGCTCGGATTCGGCTTTGGCCTCGAGGGCGGCGGTGTTCGCACGGGCATCTGCAAGGCGCTCGCCGAGGCCCGGATCGGCGCACGCGAGGAAATCCGTGAACTTCGCGTCGAGGCGCCGCAGCGCAGCGCTGTCGTAAAGCTCGGAAAACTCGAATCCATAGGCGAGCCTGAGCGGTTCGAACGGTGGGGAGGCCGGCGTAGACAGATCTGCGTGTTCGAGTGAGCCCATGGTTATCGTGTGTCCGCTGTGGTTGTGCCGCGCGATGCGAGCTCGCGCAGGTAGCTGAAAGGGAAAATGCCTCGCGTATGCCCGTCACTGAAGGTGAGCTGCACGGCGTTTGTGCCATAAGGCACGATCTCGCTCAACGAGATGCCGTCGCAAACCGCTATCGTCCGCCCCTGTTGGCGCGCGCTTCGGCATTCGGCGCACAGGCATCGCTCGCGAAGCGTGCGAAACGCGATGGCGCTGGTGCTGCCACCGCTCCAGTCGATCTCGAGCAACCCGGACGGGCCATTCACTCGAAGTTGCAGGGGCGGGCCATCGCTCATCGTCTGTCCCCTATCGTCCTGCTGGCGGACGCCGGCATCCATGGTTAACGTTCTGATCGAATTGGATTCCGGCCTTCGCCAGAATGACGCTGTTTGATGCACAGGGCTTATTCAGACGTCCTCTAAAGCACGTGCGAGACGCCTTCGGGGCCCACTGCCATGCTGAAGCCGGCGAGACCGCCGTCGCGCAACTCGCTACCCATGGCGGCGAGAGATTCCTCGCGGATCAGCGCTTTGAGCTTCTGCACCAGGTCCATGAAAGGCAGGCTCGAAGTCATCTCCGCCGTTCTCGGCCGCGCCAGCGGCACCGTGATTTCCCCCTTGATGCGTCCGGGGCGGGCCGTCATGACGTAAATCTTGTCCGACAGGAAAATCGCCTCTTCGATGTCGTGCGTGACGAACAGCACCGAAATGCGGAACTGCTGCCACATGTTGGTCAGGATCTCCTGCATCACGACGCGCGTCTGGGAATCGAGCGCGCCGAAAGGCTCGTCCATCAACAGCACCTGGGGATTGGTCGCAAGCGCGCGCACGATGCCGACCCGCTGCTTCATGCCGCCCGAAAGCTGATCAGGGTAGTGGTTCTCGAAGCCGAGCAGGCCCGCAAGCCCGAGGAGCGTGCGCGCCTGGGGCTCGCGATCGGCTGCCGAAAGCCCGCGCATCTTCAGGCCGAACTCGACGTTCTTCCTCACCGACAGCCAGGGGAAAAGCGAGTACTGCTGGAACACGACCCCGCGGTCGGAGCCCGGGCCGCGCACCGGCTGGGCATCGACGCGCACGTCACCCGAGGTCGGCTGCACGAATCCGGCAACCATATTGAGCAGCGTCGATTTGCCGCAGCCCGAGGGGCCGATGAGCGACACGAACTCGCCGGGCTCCACGTTCATCGAAACGTTCCGGACCGCTTCGACCGCGCCGCCTTCGGCATCGAAGACGACTGCGACATCGCGGATGCGGATCTGCCCCCTTGCCTCACTCGATACGCCTGCTTGCGTGTTCATCGTTTCCCCGTCGTATAGGTAAGCCACGGCATTGCAAGTCTCGCAGCGCCGCGGATCGCGCCGCTGCACGCGAGCCCGAGCACGCCGATCGTGATCATGCCGAGAACGATCTCCGCGTAATTGACGAGCGAGTACGCTTCCCAGGTGAAGTAGCCCACGCCGAACTGGCCGGAAATCATTTCGGCTGCGATGAGCGAGACCCACGCGACCCCCATGCCCACCGCGAGTCCGGTGAAAATGTGCGGAAGCGCACCGGGCAGTACCACGTTCCAGAGTAGCGCCGGTTCTTTCGCGCCGAGGCACTGGGCCGCACGGATCAGCACTTTGTCGATCGATTCGACGCCATGAATGGTGTTGAGCAGGATCGGGAAGAACGAGCCGAGGAACGTGATGAACACGATGCTCGCTTCATTGTTCGGCCAGAGCATGATCGACATAGGGACCCACGCGATCGCGGGGATCGGCCGCAGCACTTCGCAGATCGGCAGCATGAGATCGCGCACCGGCTTGTAGCGGCCGATGAGCAGCCCCAGCGGCACGCCGGTGACGATGGCGATGCCGAAGCCGATCAGGATGCGCCGCACGCTGATGCCGATATTCGTGAGGAACTTCGGCGACTGGTTCACTTCGACCAGTTTGTTCAGCACTTCGGCGGGCGTCGGTATGTTGCTGAAGCGGACGTAGAACTCGAGCTTGTAGCGCGTCGCGAGATACCAGAACGCGAGCAGGAGGGACAGCGAAAGCGTCCACAGTGCGACGCTGAGCGCGTTCGCCCGGATCGCACGCCACCCGCTGCGTCCCGGGGCGGCAACCGCTGCACGCGGCGGCGCTTCCGGCGCTGCCGCAGGCGCCGGCGATTGAGCGACCCGCAGCGACACTTCAGCCGCAGTCCCGGGAGGCGCCGGCGTCTCGCCCGGCGCAAAGACCTGTTTCAGCGCATGCATGAATCAGCTCCGGCCGCCTGCCGCCTTGAGCGCTTCTTCGTAGGTCGCCACGCGCCCGCCGATCTTCGCTGCATGCGCCACGGCATCCTTCTTCAGCAGAAAAGGCACGATCTCGGGTTTCTTCGGATCCTTCAGCGCGACTGCGTAGAAGGCCTTGTCGGCGAACATCTTGATGCCCAGCGCCTGATCGAAGACGTAGGCGACGCCGACCTTGTTGGTCTCACCGCTCAGCTTGCCGATGGCGGCCAGGGTGCACGCGGCCGAGCTGAAGGGAACGATGTCGCCTTTCGTCATCCAGATCTGTCCGGCTTCCCGCGGCTTGGTGATGGCGGTGTTGCACATCGGGTCCTTGCCCTGGATCTCGTAACCCGCGAGGCTCGCCTTCTGCTTGTCGTAATCGAGCTTGAGCTCCTTGTAGGCCTGCCGCACGTAGGTCTCGTTGACCCACGCGCCGACGTTGAACTCCTTCACGCGATTGAGCTTTTGCAGCACCCCGTGCGCGACCTTGATGGTGTCGACCCACTTGGCCTTGATGGTCGGGTCGAGGGTGTGGATGCCGCCGGGTCCGAGGAACATGTAGCCGACTTCCTTCTCGATCTTCGTCCACTCCTCGATCTTCTCGGCCGCGAGCTTGGGATTGGCGCGCACCCAGTCGTTCGCTTCCATCAGCGCCTTGATGTAGGCGACGACGATCTCGGGATATTTCTCCGCGAAGTCTTTGCGCACGACCACACCGTGGAAAGTCGGAACTTTGGTTTCCGCGCCGTCGAAAATCTTGCGCGCGAATCCGCGGAACGGCAGCAGCTCGGCGAAGGGCACGAAATCGCCGTGCGCGTCGATGCGCTTCTCCTGCAGGTTGGTGGTGCCGACTTCGGGGCTCTGGCTGGCGAGATTCCAGAAGCTGTCGGGCCACCCGCGGTCCTGCATCGCTTTCAGCATCATGCCGTGCGCGGCAGAGCCGAAAGGCACCGAAACGAGCTTGCCTTTCAGATCGGCGAGCTCGTAATACGGCGAGTCCTTGTGCACGACCACGCCATTGCCGGCGCCGTAGGCGTTATAGGCGATGATCGCGATGAGCTGGGTCTCCTGTTTCTTCTCCTGTCCGGTCGCGCCGTTCACGAGCAGCGGGTAATCGCCCATCATGCCGATGTGGATCTTGTCGGCCATCATGCCGTTGGTAACGGGCGGCCCCGAGGTGAAGTTCTGCCAGTCGAGCTTGTACTGCGCTTTCGCGTACTTGCCGGTGCGCGGCAGATGTTTTTCGAGGAGCTTGAGCTCCTTGATCACGATGCCCCCGGTGACCGTGTTGGTCGTGGTGTTCTGCGTGCCGATGCCGATTTCGATCTCCTGCGAGAGCGACGGCATCGATGTGCCCGCCGCAGCCACGCCGAACACGAAAGCAACCAGCCCACACGTGCCGCCGAGCGCACGCCTTACGCGTTGGACGACCTGATTCATCATGATCTTTCTCCCAGAGGAAATGCCGTGAATGCTGCCGGAAATGAGGCGCGTACCGTCTCGTGCGGTGTCCGCGCCGGGGTCTCCTCCTGCCGGCGAGTGCTGAGCGCCGGATCGTGCTGTAAGGCTGATGAGCATGCGAGTCACGCCTCCTTCAACTCGTGTCGCTTGTCGGATATCGCAGACCACGCTTCTGCGGTGGGCAGCGGCTCGATACTGTCGGTAATTACGGGCCACGCTTTTGCGTAGCGGGCGTTGAGCTCGACGAAATGCGCCTGGTCTTCCGGCACTTCGGATGCTTCACAGATCGCGTTGACCGGGCATTCGTCCACGCAGAGGGTGCAGTCGATGCACACCTCCGTGTCGATGACGAGAAAGTTGGGTCCCTGGTGGAAGCAGTCGACGGGACACACATCGACGCAGTCTGTATAGCGGCAGTTCACGCACGCTTCAGTGACGATGTAGGGCATGGCGGGTCAGTGCTTTACGGTCGCGAGAATCTGCTTCAGCGCGAGCTGCGCGAGCTTGCGCACGTCCGGGTCGGGATCGGCCAGTGCGCCTTCGAGCGCAGGGATGGCTTTGGGGTCGCCGATCTCGCCGAGCGCGACCGCGGCTTCCTTGCGCAGGTTGCTGATCTCGTGGCCGAGTGCCGAAGACAGTGCGGAAATCGCAGACGCGGTCTTGAGTCTTCCCAGGCTGCGCGCCGCGCGCACCCGCACCTGCCAGTAGCGGTCGTCCATCGCGGCGACGAGGTGATCGGTCGCGCCGGGAAGCTTGAGCTTGCCCAGGGTGCCGGCGGCCTCTTCGCGAACCTGCCAGGACGTGTCCGAAAGCGCATTGGTGAGCGCAGGCAGCACTTCGACGCCGGCGGCGAAACCCAGCGCCCCCACGGCGATGCGGCGCACCTCGGGATCGGGATCGTTGGTCGCGACGCGCGCGAGCGGGCCCAGCGAGCCGGCGTTCTTCAGATAGCCCAGGACGCCGGTAGCTTCGCGGCGCACCGGCGGGGCGGTATGGTCGAGCGCCGCAAGTGCGGGTGCGAGGCTGCCCGGGACCCGCAAGGGACGCAGCGCGCGGAAAACCGCGGCCTGAACGAACGGATCGGTGCTTCCGATCGCGCCCAGCAGCAGCGGCCCGTTGGACTCGTCTTTCAGCTCCGCCAGTGTGTCCGCTGCGGCGCGCCGCGCCTCTTCGTGCTGATCGCCGAGCAGGGCAAGGAGAGCTGCGACCGCTTCAGGCTCTTCAAAGCCTTCCATCGCTTTCGCCGCCTCGGCGCGCACGGCGCCGTCGGCGTCCGCGACTGCGGTCAGGAGGAGCGGAAGGATGTCGTCCTCGTCGCTGTAAGGCAGTTCCATGACGGCGACGCGCCTGACTTCGGCGTCCGCGTGCCGCAACCGGCCGGCGAGATCCTGCGGTGTTTCGGTGGCTTGTAAAGTCATCATGGCATTCCCCGGCTCAGCGCAGCAGATAAGGGATGTCGACGCGAACTGCGCCCGTGGGGCAGTCTTTCTCGCACGGCATGCAGTACCAGCATTCGTCGTACTGCATGAAGGCTTTGCCTTTCACCAGGTCGATTGCGAGCAGGTCGAGCGGGCACACGTCTACACAGACCGTGCAGCCTTTCTGGGCGATGCATTTCTCTTCGTCGATGACGACGGGAACGCTGGTGTGCTGGGTGGCGTACGGCATGGGGTTTCCTTTCAGGCGATGGCGGCTTCTTTGACGATGCGAAGACGCTGGTAGGCGGTCTTCTCTTCGTCGTCGAGCGGAAGGATGTAGGGTTCGACCGGGCGCTTGATGCTTTCCATCTCACCCGCTTCGGTCTTCCTCAGATGGCAGTGCGTGAACCACTCGGCGTCGTTGCGTTCCGGATAATCGGCGCGGTAGTGGTACAGGCCCCAGCGGCTCTCGGTGCGGAAGAGCGACGCGTGCGCAGCCATTCGGGCGCAGTCGTAGATGTGGCCGACTTCGAGCGCGCGCATGAGCTCGTGCGGGTTGCCCGCGGTGAGATGCGCGAGGTCTTCGCCGACCTCCGAGAAGCGCTCCTGGCCGATCAGCATCTTGCGCGTGACCTTGGGGGGCTGCAGGTAGTCGTTCACCATGCGGCGAAGCTTGTATTCGAGCTGGGCGGGCGGAATGCCCTCACTGCGGCCGAGCGGCGCGGCGATTCGCGCTTTCTCGATCTCGATCTGCCCGACGTCGAGCGCGGCCCTGCTGCTGTCGGCGCAGAAAGCCGCTGCGTTCTGTCCGGCGAACCAACCGTAGGTGAAGGCGCCGAGCATGTAGTTGTGCGGCACGCTCGCCATGTCCCCGGCGGCATAGAGGCCCGGCACGCTGGTCTCGGCTTTTTCGTTGACCCATACGCCCGATGCACTGTGGCCGCTGCAAAAGCCGATTTCCGAGATGTGCATCTCGATCATCTTCCGGCGATAGTTGGTGCCCCGTCCGTCATGGAAGCGGCCGCGGCTCGGACGCTCGTTCGTATGCAGTATGGTTTCGATCTCGGATATCGTTTCCTCGGCCAGGTGGTCGAGCTTCAGAAAGACCGGCCCGTTGCCGCTCTGGAGCTCGTTGTAGAACTCCCACATCATCTGGCCGCTCCAGTAATCGCACTCGATGAAGCGCTCGCCATGGGCGTTCGCGGTGTAACCGCCGAACGGCCCGGTCACATAGGCGCACGCCGGCCCGTTGTAATCCTTGATGAGCGGGTTGATCTGATAGCACTCGAGGTTCGCGAGCTCGGCGCCGGCGTGATACGCCATCGCGTAGCCGTCGCCGGCGTTGGTCGGGTTCTCGTACGTCCCGAAGAGATACCCGGAAGAGGGGAGTCCCAGCCGGCCCGCGGCGCCGCAGGAAAGGATCACCGCGCGCGCATGGATCACCACGAAGTCGCCGGTCCGGTAGTCGAAGCCCATCAGGCCGGCGGCCTTGCCTTCCGCGTCCTTGAGGATGCGGGTGCCGACGACGCGGTTCACGACATCGACTCGCGCCTTCTTCAGCTGGCGATAGAGGATTTTCTTCATGTGGTGACCCTCGGGCATCGGCAGCACATACGTGCCGAGGTGATGCACCTTGCGCATGGCGTAGTCGCCGGTCTCGTCCTTCTCGAACTTCACGCCCCAGCGGTCGAGCTCCTGGATCGTGCGGTAGCTGTTGTTGGCGTAGGCGTACACGGTGTTCTGGTTCACGATGCCGTCGTTGGCGATCGTGATTTCCTTCGTGTACTGCTCGGGTGTCGCGTGGCCCGGAATGACGGCGTTGTTCAGGCCGTCCATGCCCATGGAGATGGCGCCGCTGCGCTTCACGTGCGCTTTTTCCAGCAGCATAACCCGCAG
>JBKJKJ010000514.1:0-14332 GCA_046597455.1 Burkholderiales bacterium | reverse complement strand
GCTCAAGGTCAACACCGTCAGCGAACTGGTCGCACTCGCCCGGTCGAAGCCCGGCGCCCTGTTATACGGCACCGGCGGCGCCGGGGGCACGCTGCATGTGTCCGGCGAGATGTTCATGATCGCGACGAACGTCAAAATCACCCGGGTGCCCTACAAGAGCACGGGCCCGGCCCTGCTCGGTTTGCTGACCAACGAAGTGCACATGGTTTTCGCCACGCCGGGCGGCACGATGTCCCACATACGGGACGGCAAGCTCAAGGCACTGGGGGTCACCAGTGCACAGGCATTTCCGCTGATCCCGGGCGTGCCTACGCTCGCATCCCAGGGGCTGCGGGGTTACGACCTCGATACCATCGGCTTCATCATGGCGCCGGCCAGAACCCCGCCGCTGCTGATCGCGCGCCTGAACCAGCTCGTCGTGCAGCTCATGCATCAGAGTGACGTGAAAGACCGCATGGCTGGAGGCGGCTCTGAAGTCGTGACGGGAACGCCGGAGCAACTCGCAGCGAAGCTGAAGGACGACGACGCGAAGATGCGCAGGCTTTACAAGCAGATCGCGCTCTCGCCCGACAGGTAAACGCCGAAACAAGCGCCGAGGCTCAGACTCCGGCGCGGCTGATCGCGCTCAAAGGCGCGATTCGTCGATCGGCAGCCCCAGCCAGTGCTGGCCGACGAGCTCGTAGTGCGCAAGGCGGCCCTGCACGTGCTGCGTGATCACGTGGATGTCCTGGAAGTGGCGCTGGATCAGGTTGCCTTCGAAAGCAGCGGTCGCGCCGCAGGCGCTGTAGATGTTCTCGACGAGCTGGGCGGCGAGCCGTATGGCGTGCGTCGCGGCCAGGCGCAGGGTCGCGCGCCGCTCCAGGCTCACCGCGCCCGTCGATTCTGCTTCGTTCCAGATCTCACCGACCGCTTCCATGAGAAAAGCGCGCCCTGAGCGCAGCGCGGCTTCGGCCTGTCCGACGGTGAACTGGATCATCGGCTGGTCGCGCAGAAGGCTTTGCACATAACGCGGCGTCTTCGCCCCGGCGAGGTCGTAGAAAGCCTCGAGGCAGCTTCGCGACAGGCCGAGCGCGACGGCCGCATCACCGGCCGCGAATGCGAGCCCGAAAGGAATCTTGTAGCGCGCACCGCCGCTCACCTGCGGTGCGCCTTTCGCGAAGAACGTGCGCTCCGCCGGAACGAAGACATCCTTCACTTCGAAGTGATGCGTTCCCGTTCCGCGCATGCCGCGCGTATGCCACGTGTCCAACAGCTCGGCCTGCGCGACCGGCAGCAGGAGATACCGCGCTTCCGGATTGCCATCCTTCAGCCGCACTTCGCCGTCCTCGATGACTTGCGCGTGCGCCGCGATCCAGGCGGCGTGCCGGCAGCCGGTACTGAACGGCTGGCGTCCCGTAACGCGGTAGCCGCCGGCCACCACGATCGCCTTCGCGCTGGGCCCGGGGCTGTTCGCCACCACGCTGCGCGGCGTGTCGATCCAGACTGCGCGGGCCACGTCCGGCGCGATCCGGGCCGACATGGTTGCGAAGGTCGCCCCCTGGTTCACCGCCCAGCCCGTGCTGGCATCGGCCTTGCCGAGCTCCTCGATCACCTGCACGTAAGTTGGGAAATCGATCTCGGCGCCGCCGATGTCGCGCGGCACGGCCAGATGGAACATGCCCGCATCGGCGATGGCATTGAAGAGCGGGCGCGGAAGCTGGCGATTCGCGTCGATCTCGTCAGCGCTCTCGCGTATGAGCGGCGCGAGCACACGCGCGGCTTCGAGCGGTGAGAGGAGCGCAGCAGGCACGTCTGGGAGCGTGGACGACATTTGGCGAGTGTCCCGAATCAAGGGGTTGCAGTCAATCGGCGCCCCGGGTTGCGACATCCCAGGAGGCGCGGCTTGGCATTCGTGCTGGTGTGATCAGGCGCCCGGCATGATGGTCGCAATGACCGGCTATGTGCCCGATGCACGAGCTTCGCATCACGCGAAGCTCACGATCTCGACCCAGTTCGCGCCTTTGCCCGTGGGGTACTGGCCGATCGCGTTCAGCGCGCCGCTCGAAGCGTCTATGGCATAGGCGGAGATCGTTCCCGACTGCTCGCCGGAGACGACCATGTAGCGCCCGGTCGGATCGATACGAAAGCCGCGCGGCTGCTTCTCGGTCGGCGTCGTGGCGACGTAAGCGAGCTTGCCGGTCGCCGGCTCCACGCTGAGCGCGCTGATCGTGCTGCCCGTGCGTTCGGCCGCGTAAACGAACCGGCTGTCCGGCGTGATGTGGATATCGGAAGCCCAGATGTCGCGGCTTACGTCACGCACCGGCACATCGGGCCCGCGCGGCGCCCCCGGCACGAGGGTACTGTCCGGCGGCAGCGCCGAGACCGAAGACACTTCGCGCAGCAGCCCCGTTTCCGCGTCGAGCGCAAAAGCGGTGACCATCGCGGTGAGCTCGCTCAGCACGTAGACGAAGCGGTTGTCAGGCGACGTGATGAAGTGGCGCGGGCCGCTGCCCTGCTTCATTTGCACGAGCGGCGGCGTATTGGCGGTGAGCCGGCCGCTTTTCTCGTCGAACACGAACTGGAAGATCTGGTCGGTACCCAGGTGCGGCACGAACACGAAGCGATTGGTGTCGTCGATGCGGATCGAGTGTGCGTTGCGCGCGGTGGGAATGACCTGGGTCGCTGCACCGACGCGCCCGTCGCCGCCTACTGCGTGCACGATCACGCGATTCGCACCATACGAGGCGCCGAGCAGAAAGCGCCCGCTGCGGTCGAACAAGATGTACGGGCAGTTAGCGGCGAGTGGCGCGCTGCCCGCGAGCTCCAGTTCGCCCGTCGCGCTATCGATGGTGTAGGTGTAGGCCGATGCGACTTGCCCGCGAACCCCGGCGACGAGAAAGCGCCGGTCGGGACTGACGCACATCGGCATCACGCCTTTGTCGGCCCTGAAGCGCGGCCCGGGCCGGAGCGAGCCGTCCGCTTCGAGCGTGTAGAGGCCGATGTCGCCATCGTCCGCGTTCGATACGTATACGAATGTGGCGCTCAAAGGTCCTCCTTCACGTGCGTCGCTGCAATCACTTGGCGATGTCCATCTCTTTGAGGACGCCGCGCATCACCTCGAGCTCTTTCTTGTGCTGCGCAGCGGTCGCCGCGCTGCTCGCATAGGCGTCCACCCACAGGTTTTTCTCGAGGCTCTCGCGCCACGCTTTCGTCCTGACCATGCGCGAAAAGACGTCTTCCCAGTACGCGATCTCAGGCGCGCTGAGATTCCGGGGGCCGAGGACACCGCGCCACAGGTCGACGGTCACGTTCGCGCCCTGCTCTTTCCACGTCGGCGCAGTCGCGAAAGCACCGCCGAGGCGCTTGTCGGCCGCAACGCCGATCACGCGCAGCTTCCCGGATTCGACGAGCCCTCGCACGTTCCCGGCGGTCGCCCAAACGGTGTCGACATGCGCGCCGAGTGTCGCGGTCACGGCCTGGCCCGAAGAGTTGTAGGTGACCACGAGAAGCTTGCGTGGATCGACGCCGACGCTGCGCGCGATGAGGGCGGCGCTGATGTGGAACGCGTTGCCGCGGGCGCTCGCCAGCGCCACGCTGACGCCGCCGGGGTCGGCCTTCAGCCGCGAGATGAAGTCACTTCCGTTCGTCAGCGGCGATTCCGTGCGCACGAGGGTGATGATCGGCTCGCTGATGAGACTGGCGATCGGCGTGAACTCGAAGTAGCTCAACGGCAGCGTCCCGGCCGCGTAGGTGAGCAGACCGGTCGAGGTCTGGATGAGGAGTTTGTGCCCGTCGCGATCGTGCTGCCCGAGATACTGCATCCCCACGGTCGCGCCGCCGCCGGGCTTGTTCACGACGACAATCGGCACGGTGACGAGCTTCTCCGATTGCAGGATGTTCTGAATCGTGCGGGCGGTGGTATCGACACCGCTGCCGGGTGCGGTGGCGACGATAAACTCGACCGACTTGTCGGGACGCCAGGCGGTCGCGGCGTGGGCGGCGCAGGAGAACACGGTGATGATGATGGCGGCGAGCAGACGCGCAGCGAACGATTGCTCGCGAGCCCTCCCGAACACCGTTGGCCGTGAGCGTAGCCGTTCATCCTTCGACTTCGGCGACCTACGCTCAGGACGACCGGATGAATCCTGCAATGGATAGGCGAATGCTTCAGGCGTGTCGTCGATCTCGAACACCGTTCGCCCCGAGCGTAGCCGTTCATCCTTCGACTTCGGCGCCCTACGCTCAGGACGAACGGATGAATCGTGCAATGGATAGGCGAACGCTTCAGGCGTGTCGTCGATCTCGAACACCGTTCGTCCTGAGCGTAGCCGTTCATCCTTCGACTCCGGCGCCCTACGCTCAGGACGAACGGATGAATGGCGAAGTCGAAGGATGAACGCTCGACACAGCGGCCAGGCAAACCCGTGGCGCACGTTAAAAGTCCCAGCTCTTCGGCAACTGGATCTTCTTCCCCGTCGGATAACCGAGGAACCCGTTGTGCGCGAACACATACGCGTTGTTGCGCAGTGGGTCGCCCGTGACGGCGATCATATAGTCCTCGGCTTTCCACACGATCGGCACCAGGCGCTGCGGGTCGTCGGACTCGTAGAAGACTTTCGGTATACGGTCGTGCGTGACGTCGTCTTTCAGGTCCCACACCCCGCGAATGTTCCAGTCGCGAAGCTGGCGCTCGAAGTCGTACGCAGGGCGCCGCGCGTGCTCGTACAGATACTGCTTCACGTCCGCTTTCGACCAGCCGGCTTTCGCGATCTGCTCCGCGATGATCGGGCTCACCACGACCAGCGGCCGCAGCGTGCCCATGCCGTGGCTCGTCGTGAACGTGACCTGCCAGTTGTTGAAGCGCTGCACCGTGTCCGCGACATACGGGAGCATCTCCTCGGGCGTGCTGCCGGAGACCGACGAGAGCGAGCCGCCGCCGGTATAGCGCGCGATGGTGACGGTGTTGTCGCCGGCGTCGAAACCCATCTCGACGCTGTTCGGCTCCCAGCCGATCTTCGCGAGCACGTCTTCGTTTTCCGCGAGCACGACGCGCCACGTATTGCCGTACGTTGCCTTGTCGGTCTTGTGCAGCAGGAAACCCGCGACGTTGCGCAGGTAGAGTCGCCAGAAACGGCCGACCGACGTGTTGGGCAGAAAACCGTCGCGCAGCGCGCCCTGCGTGTAGTTGAACCCGAGCTGCTTGATGATCGGCCCGTTGAGGATGATCAGCGTGTCGGCGCCGGGCGTGTTGCCGCTGTGCTCGACGCCGTATTTCGGATCGCACATCGCCTCGATCAGCGCGACGAGGATCGGCATGTATTCGGGGCGGCAGCCGGCCATGACGCCGTTCACCGCGATGCTCCAGATCGTCGCCGCGCGCTTGTCCGGGAGCAGCGTGCCGAGGCTTTCGTCCGGATCGCGGTCGGTGTAGCGCAGGAACTCATCGGCGGCTTCGAGCGTGGGCGGGATGATCGGCAGCCCGTCGGAATATTCGTGATCGACGAAATGGCGGTTCACCGCCTGAAAACCCCCTCTGGCGACGACGTCGCGCGCGCGCGGCTCGGCCGTGTCACGAATCGCGTCAGGCATGACGGTGAGATTCTTCACCACGTCGTCGAGCGTGACGTTGAGGACGTCGTCGCGCAGTTCCTGCGCGGTCTTCATGCCAATGTGGCCCGGCACGACCGCCACGGGAATATTGGGCACGCCGAGACCGACCGAGGTCACCGCGGCCTGTTTGACGAAGCCTTCGCACGTCAGCGAAGACGTCGGGAACCCCGCCGCTTCGCACACTGCACTGGCCCGCAACACGGCGGGCGTGCAGCTGCCTCAACACGCCATGCCGGACATGACGGCATCGACACCGAGCTCGCGCAGGCGCTGCGGGAGCGCGGCGAGCGCCGCTTTCTCGTTGCCGCCGTGCGTGCTGCCGAACGTGCGCCAGCTCACGAACTTGATTCCCGGATAGCGCTTCTTCAGGCCCTCTTCGAGCACGTCGAACACGACATCGCCCTTGAAGAGCTCGTCCCAGAGTTGCGCGACCGTCTTGCCTTCGAGCGTATCGAGGCGCG
The DNA here is from genome assembly GCA_046597455.1 of Burkholderiales bacterium. Classification (GTDB taxonomy): domain Bacteria; phylum Pseudomonadota; class Gammaproteobacteria; order Burkholderiales; family SG8-41; genus JAQGMV01. The sequence goes on along the minus strand of JBKJKJ010000514.1, from coordinate 8,282 downwards.
GCGCGAGCTCACGCGTCATCTGCTGCCGCGGCGAGCGCGGCCAGTAGGCTTCGTAATAGCCGTCGTGGCTTTTTTCGGACATCGGGAATCCCCATGATTGTTTTCGTACGAGCGCGAACGCAGGACGTTAGCACGAGATGACGAGCTGATTCATCACGAAGACCACATCGTGTGACGCACGTAGAACGTCAGCCACATCGCCGCGGACCCCTAGGACTTCATGACGAGCCCGTCCGCGCCGCGCAGGCGGCTACTCCACCGCGATCTTGGCCTTCTTCACCACCTCCGCCCACCGCGCGACGTCGCGCATGACACGGTCGCGGAATTCGGCCGGCGTCGATGCGCGCGCCTCGAGCCCGGCCGTGAGAAGACGCTCTTTCATGTCTGCCGTGGAGAGCACCTGTCCCAGGTCGCGATTGAATCGCGCGATCACCGCAGGCGGCAGGGCTGCAGGCCCAAGCAGGCCATACCAGCCGTCGACTTCATAGCCCGGAACGCCCGCCTCGGCGATGGTCGGCACATCGGGCAACGCAGTGCTACGCCGTGTCGTGGTGACACCCAGCGCGCGCAGCTTGCCGGCTTTGACCAGCGGGGAGCCCGAGGACACCCCTGAGAAAAAGGCCGAGACGTGGCCGCCCACCACGTCAGTCAACGCCGGGCCGCCGCCCTTGTAGTTCACCGCCACCATGTCGATGCCGGCGAGCACCTTGAAAAGCTCGCCCGCCACGTGGGTCGCGTTGCCATGTCCGGTAAATGCGTAATTCAACTGGCCGGCCCTCGTCTTGGCGAGTGCAATGAACTCGCTCACGCTCTTCGCCGGCAACGAGGGATTTATCACCAGCATGTAAGCGCTGTTGCCGATCAATCCGAGGAAAGCGAAGTCCTTCACGCTGTCGTAGGGCAGCTTGCGCGTGACGGAAGGCGTGATGGCATGTCCGGCCGGCACGATCAGGATCGTGTGCCCGTCGGGCACCGCCCTGGCCGCGAGCTCGGTTCCGATGATCGCGTTGGCGCCGCCGCGGTTGTCGACGACGATCTGCTGCCCCAGCCGTTCCGGCAGTCCGGAAGCGACGATGCGTCCTATCGTGTCGACGGCTCCGCCCGGCGGGAACGGCACGATCATGCGTACGGGTCTTTTCGGCGCCCAGTCTGCGGCGGGCGCGGCGGGCGCCCCGATGGATGCGATTGCGAGGAGTGCAGCGCAGAGAGTGCGTGTATGAGTCCGGGTCATCGCCACATGTTAACCGGTAATCCGGAACGTTCGGTACCGTGTTGTCGGCGACGCCTGACCGGCAGAGGCTGACGCGCTCACTCCACCCGCGCGCCCGAGTCCCTGATCGCCAGCGCCCATTTCACCTGCTCGGCTTTGATGTAGGCGGCGAATCGCTCCGGCGTGCTCGTCATGATGTCGGCGCCCAGCACAGCGATTCGATCGCGTGCGTCGGTCGATGCCATGATCTTCACAATTTCACTGTTGAGCCGTGCAACGATCTCTTTGGGCATCCCGGCAGGTCCGAGCACGCCCCACCACGAGATCACCTCGAATCCCGGGTAACCGGACTCGGCAATCGTCGGCACGTGCGGCATCGAGGGCGAACGCTGGTCGCTTCCGACGGCCAGCACGCGTACCTTTCCGATCTTCTGGTGCTGCGCCGTCGATAGCGCCGAGGTGAACATCAGTGCGACGTGGCCGGCGACGAGATCGATTAGCCCGGGCGCCGCGCCCTTGTACGGCACGTGCACGATGTCCATGCGCGTGGCTTTCTTCAGGAGCTCCATCCCGAGATGACCCGCGCTGCCGCTGCCGGTCGACGCATAGTTGAGCTGCCCGGGTTTCGAGTGTGCGATCGTCACCACGTCCTTCAGCGAGCGCGCCGGCAGTGAGGGATGGATGGCCAGTGCATGCGGTGATGCAATGACCAGGCTGATCGGCGCGAAGTCGCGGGCCGGATCGTAATTGACCTTGGTGAGCCCGACGCTGATCGCGAGATTGCCGGTCTGGCCGAGCACCAGCGTATGACCATCCGGTGGCGCCTTGGCCGCGAGCTCCAGCCCGATCGTCCCGTTGGCGCCCGGACGATTGTCGGGGATCGCCTGCTGTCCGAGCGCTTCGCCGAGCTTCTGCGCGAGATATCGCCCGGTGATGTCGGTGGCGCCGCCGGGCGGGAAGGGAACGATCATCCGCAGCGGCTTGGACGGATACACCTGCGCCGCGCACAGACCCGGTGCTCCGAGCAGGAGCGCCGCAAAGCACACGAACCCCATGCGACACGGCGCGGCTCCGCACATCCATGCATGCATCATTTTGGCTCCTCGTCGCTGCGCTTGCGACACGTCTTATTCAGTCCCACTTCAACGCTATCGGCGTTCCGGCGAAGCTTGTCAGTTGACTCCCACGAAAGGCGGAACCTTGCGCTTGAAGCCCGCCAGTTGTTCCGCGATCTTGAAGCGCGACGGGAACGGAAACGAAATGTGTTTCTGCACGTGCGCGTCGCGAACGTACTTTTCGATCGGCATGCCCTGCACCACGCCCATGCCGCCAAACAGCTCGAGACCCTGCTCGGTCAGCCGCTGAACGGCCGTCCCGGTAAACGCCGTCGCCATGTGCTCATACGGCAGGTTCTCGACGGTGCCGTCCTCGACCGCTTCCGGATGATCCTTCACCCATGCGGCCGTCCATATGAGTCGCCGCGCCGCCTCCAGATTCATCGCCATCTCGGCGATCGTAAGACCGACCGCCTGATGTTTGATGATGTGCTTGCCGCCGGAGACGCGCTCCTGCGTGTACTTGATCGTTTCCTCGAGCGCTGCGCGCCCCAGCCCGAGCGTGAGCGCGGCGATCGTCGGATGCGTGCCCATGTCGGTGCGGCCCTTCGGCGCCGGGGGCAGTATCCAGCCCTTACGCACGCGCACGTCATCGAAAAAGATTTCAGCGTTGTCGCCGACGCGCCGCCCGAGCTTGGACAACGGACGCCGCACGAGACCCGGCGAATCGCCCTCGACGAGAAACGGCTTTGCCCCGTCCGGCGTCTGCGCCATCACGACGAGCAGCTTCGCGAGGTAGCCCACGGTCTGAAAGTTCTTCGCCCCGTTGATGATCCATGATCCGTCGGGCTGCTCGGTCGCCCGCGTCTTCAGGCGCACGTCGTCCGGCGTTTCGGTGTAGTAGTCGAAACCCACGTCCGTGTCGGGCTCGTGTATCGCCACGGTCGTGAAGAACAAATCGTCGTCCAGGAACTTCGGAATGAAGTAAGCCCGCTGCTCCGGCGTCATGCGCAGCTCGAACCAGTCGCGCGCGCGCCGCGCGGTAAGCATGAAGTAGTAGGCGGTACCGAGCTCGCCTGCGGCCAGCTCCTCGGCGACGAGGCACGACGTGAGGTGATCGGACACGCCGGCGCCGCCATTCTCTTCCTGGAGCACAAAGGTACGGAAGCCGAGCCGTGAGCCTTTTTTCAGGAGATCCCAGGGGATCCGCTTTTCCCAATCGGGCTCACGATCGAGGGCCATCGCGCAGGGCTTGATCTGCTCCTGCGCGAACTTGCGCGCCAGGTCCCGAAACTCGCGTTGCTCTTCCGACAAACGGATATCGAACACGATTCCCCCTTCGAGTCAGTGATGCTCGCGTGGCAGGTCAGCAGTCACGCCGATCGTGGCATTCCAGTGCATGGTGGAGGACCACCGGCGTCCGCTGGCAGGCTCGAACCTGGACGGATCTTATCAGCGTCAACGTGATGCCGCTCTATACTAGCAGCGTGTCGGACTTGATCTCATGAAGCAGCCGCGTAGGGTTTTCGCCTCGCTGCGATCAAGGCCGGGGGACACGCTGCTTATAAGAAACCCCCACTTGACCTCATAAGGAGTTTGTCGCACACCAGTCCGACAAGATCCTCGACAAGATCCTGATTCATGCAAACCATCCTCTCGATTCGCACCCGGGGCCCGGGTCTATATGAGTTCACGCAGGACGCCGTCCGGTTCGTCAGGGAAAGCGGCGTGACCGAAGGTCTGCTGACGCTTTTCGTGCAGCACACGTCGTGCTCACTGTGCGTGCAGGAGAATGCAGACCCGGACGTGCGGCGCGACCTCGAGGAATTCTTTCGCCGCCTCGTCCCGCCGTCCGACGACCCGTCGATGCGCTGGATCGCGCACACGGCAGAAGGCCCGGACGACATGCCTTCACACATCAAGGCGGCGCTCACGGCTGTCTCGCTGTCCATTCCTGTCATGGCGGGGCGTCCGGCGCTTGGGACCTGGCAGGGCATATACGTCTTCGAGCACCGCGAGGGCGTGCACACCCGCAGCGTTGCGGCGCACCTCCACGACTGAGACACAGCCCGGCGCCCTCTCCCACGCGGTCACTGCCCGCCGCGGGGACAGGCCCTCAGGTTTCCCCTACTTTGCGTCTGGACAAGTTTGCGTACGCGCGCACACAATCGGGCCCGACAACTTGAGAACAGGAAAGCCACAACATGACCGAACCCGGCATGCATAAAGGCGACGAATTCGCCGGCAAAGTAGCACTCGTCACAGGCGCGGCGCGCAACATCGGACGCGCGATCGCGCTGTCTCTGGCCTCGGGCGGCGCCAGGATCGCGGTGAACACGCGCTCGAATATCGAGCAGGCGCGGGGCGTCGTCGATGAGATCAAGGCGCTGGGCACGGACGCTGAGGCCTACGTCGCCGACGTCGCGGAGCCTGCAGAAGTACGGAAGATGGTCGATGCGGTCGTGAAGCGCTTCGGCCGCCTCGACATCGTCGTGCTCAATGCCGCGATTCGGGAGCACGTGCCTTTCGACGAAATCAGCTTCGAGGACTGGCGCCGCATCCTTGCCACCAACCTGGACAGCGCATTCGTCTTCACCAAAGCCTGCCTGCCGGCGCTCAAGCAGGCGGGCGACGGGCGTATCGTCACCTTTGCCGGCATCACGGCGTTACTGGGGCTCAAGGACCGCGCGCACGTCGCGGCTTCCAAGCACGGGATCGTCGGCCTGACCAAAGCCCTGGCGCAGGATCTGGCCGAGTTCGGTATTCGCGTGAACTGCATATCGCCCGGACAGATCGAAACGTCGCGGGCCGACGTGAGGCTCGACCGATCGAAGGACATTCCACTGCGCCGAAAAGGCACGCCGCACGAGATCGCCGGCATGGTACGCACCGTCTGCGGTCCTGGCGGCGCCTACATGACCGGGCAGACGCTGCATATCAACGGCGGACTTTCGAACTCGGGGGTATAGTTGCCGGGCCCGGGCTGAATCTTCGAAGTCCCCCGGGCGGCAATCGCAGTCTGTGCATCGCAGCGGTACCTTTCCCAGGGAGGTGCGTCATGCGCTATGTAATCGGGGCAAGTCGAGGATTGATCTCATTGATCTCACTGGTCCCGATCGCGGCTGCGGTCTGGATCTACCCTGCCGCGTCGTGGGCCCAGACGTATCCAGCCAAACCGGTCCGTTACGTCATACCCTTCCCGGCGGGCACCGGAAACGACATCGTCGGTCGTCTGATCACGGATCGTTTGTCGAAGCTCTGGGGCCAGAATGTCATCGTTGACAACCGGGCGGGCGCCTCCGGCTCGATCGGTGCGGCATTCGTCGCGAAAGCGCCGCCCGACGGCTACACGCTGCTTCATTGCAACATCGCCCCGAATGCCATTTCCCTGTCGATGATCGCGAACATACCGTACCAGCATCGCGATTTCGCGCCGATCACGCGCATCGGCATGCCGCCCAACGTTATCGTGGTGCACCCGTCGGTGCCGTTCAAAACGATCCTCCAGCTCGTGGCTTATGCCAAGTCCAACCCGGGCAAGCTGAGCTATGCCGCCGGGACGGTAGGCACCTCGCCACACCTGACGATGGAGTGGCTCAAGCTGCGGCTGAAGTTCGACATCGTCCACATTCCCTACAAGAACGCTTCGCAGGGGACGAGCGACGTCATTGCCGGCCAGCTTCCAGTCAACATTACGAATCTTCCGTTCCTGGTGGCACCGGTTCAGGCCGGACGCCTGCGCGCGCTCGCGGTGGCGAGCGCCAAGCGTCAGACGCTCCTGCCGGACGTGCCGACGATGCAGGAATCGGGCGTGCCCGACTTCGAAGTCAATTCCTGGTACGGGGTATGTGCGCCCGCCGCGACACCCGTGGCGTTGCTCGACAAGTTGAATGCAGACATACACTCGGTCATGAGCATCCCCGAGGTCGAGCACCGCCTGACCGAGCTCGGCATGCCGCCCGCGCCGACCACCCGCGAGGAGTTCGATCAGTTCATTCGCGGGGAGATCGCCCGCTGGGCGCAGGTGATCAAGGACGCGGGGATTCCCAAACAGTAGCGCGCTCGGCACGCCATCGACGCCGGCAACTGCTTACGCCATGTAAACCATCCGCCGGATGGAGCGTTATCACAGTCTCTTTTAGGGAGATTTTGAAATGAAACGCATGATCGTCGCACTGTTCGCAGGCACCCTGGCACTCTCGTCGCTCTCCGTTCTGGCCGCCGAACCGGTCAGAGATGAGATGAAGATGGACCAGCCGAAAGCCGAAACCAGGACCGAGAAGGCCGGGGAGTACGTCAAGGAAAAGGCCCATAACGCCAAGGTCAAGACCAAGCGAGCCGCGAAAAAGGCCAAGGCCAAGGTCAAACGCAAGGTCGCCGACCGCAAGACGATGGACCCGGCTTCGCCGAGCGAAAGCAAGCCCGAAGCGCCGATGGCGAAGTAATACCGGTCCGGATTCCGGTTCGGTTCAGGAAGGCGGGCTCAGGCCCGCCTTTTTTATTGGGAAGCCAGAACGATTTGCCATGGGCCCGGCCGCAGCCGGACTCAGCCTTGACCCGCAGCCAGGTTCGAGGCTCCTCCAGCCCTGACCAAGACGTTAAACTGTTTCCTCGTTTCACTGCCGGATACCGGCGTGTGGAGGGGGTATGCAGGCCACGCGTGTGGGCGATTTCGAGGTGCATCGCATCACGGAATTCGAGGGGCCGTTCATCGCGCCCGAGGTTTTCTTTCCTGATTTCGACCCCGAGGTGTTGCGGGCGTATCCCGATATGACCGCACCCGGGCTGATCGACCCGGCGACCGGCAAGCTTGTCTTCAGCTTCCACTGCTTCATCGTCAAGACCGGCAACCACACGATTCTGATCGATTCGTGCCTCGGCAACGACAAGGAGCGTCCGACCCGGCCGCAGTTCCACCGGCTGCGAACGCCTTTCCTCGCCGATCTCGCAAACGCAGGCGTCCAGGTCGAGGATGTCGACTACGTGATGTGCACGCACCTGCACTGGGATCACGTCGGCTGGAACACCCGCCTCGAAAACGGACGCTGGGTCCCGACCTTTCCCAATGCGCGCTACGTCATGGCCCGCCGGGAGTTCGAGCACTGGCAAGGCGTGCAGCAGCGGGATGAGGAATCGCCGCACCGCCGTGCCTTCGAGGACAGCGTGCTGCCGGTCGTGCGAACCGGGCAGTCCGTGCTGGTCGATGACGATTACGCGCTCGAAGACGGCTTATGGTTCGAAAGCGCCCCCGGCCACACGCCCGGCAACGTCGTGATCCATGTCCGCTCGAAAGACGAGCGCGCGGTCTTCCTGGGCGACGTGCTGCATCACCAGCTCCAGCTGGCGCAGCCGGAATGGTCGACGCTCGCCTGTACCGATCGTGACCTCTCGCGTAAAACTCGAACGCGGCTGGTCGAAGAGTACGCCGAGCGCGGCACCCGCCTGCTTCCCGCGCACTTCCCGGCGCCGACCATCGGACGCGTCGTGCGGCACGGCAGTGCCTATCGCTATGTATTCGAGTAGCGATCCGGTGTAGCGAATCGAATTTGACGCACGACGCACACACAAAAAAAGGGGCAGGCATGCTGACAGGCACGGTGCAATGGACGGCACAGGAACGCGTGGTGCACGGGGAGCCGGCGGCTGACGCTGTCCGTGCGCAGATCGAACGCATCGGTGCGAAGCGCGTGCTGCTGCTGACCACGCGCTCGCTCGCGGACGGCGCGCTGATCCGGGCGGTGACTTCGGCGCTCGGCGATCGCTGCGTGGGCAGGTTCTCCGCGATAAGCGCCCACTCCCCGCGTGAGGCGGTGATCGCCGGCGCCGCGCTCGCGCGCGAAGTCGGGGCAGACCATCTGCTCGCCGTCGGTGGGGGATCGGTGATCGATGCGACCAAGACGATGCTGCTCGCGTTGTGGCGCGGCGCGAGCGACATCGACGCGCTGTCGGCGCTGGCGCAGAAACGCGGCGCGGCGCCGATGACGCCGCTCGACTCCGATCGGATGCGCATGACCGCA
>JBKJKJ010000551.1:0-3190 GCA_046597455.1 Burkholderiales bacterium | reverse complement strand
CAATTTTTACGGCAACGTCGAAGGCGACGACATCTACAAAGGCACGACCGACGTCGTGGTGTGCGACGGCTTCGTCGGCAATGTGGCGCTCAAGGCGTCGGAAGGCATCGCGCAGATGCTGGGCACCTACCTGCGCGAGGAATTCAACCGCAATCTGCTGACTCGGCTCGCCGGGCTGGTGGCGTCTCCGGTGATCAAGCATTTCAAACGTCGCGTCGACCATCGTCGCTACAACGGCGCGACCCTGATCGGGCTGCGCGGGATCGTCATCAAGAGTCATGGTTCGGCTGACGCATTCGCATTCGGCTTTGCGATTCAGCGTGCGGTGAAAGAGGCGCGAACCGGCGTTCTGCGGCACATCGAAGAACGCATGTCCCATATCCAGAAAACAGCGGCATGACCATTTACTCGCGCATCAGCGGGACTGGCAGTTATCTTCCCGAGAAGGTCCTCACCAACCGTGATCTGGAGTCCATCGTCGACACCTCCGACGAGTGGATCTATACCCGCACAGGCATACGTCAGCGGCACGTGGCAGCGGACGACGAAAACACCAGTGACCTCGCGCTGAAGGCGAGCCTCAAGGCGATCGAGGCGGCAGGCATCACACCGCAGGACATCGATCTGATCATCGTCGCCACCACGACGCCCGACATGGTATTCCCCAGTGCTGCGTGCCTTCTGCAGGCGAAGCTGGGCATCACCAACTGCCCCGCTTTCGACATGCAGGCGGTTTGCAGCGGCTTTGTCTATGCGCTATCGACCGCGGATCATCTGGTCAAATCGGGGCAATATCGCAATGCGCTGGTGGTGGGGGCGGAAGTGTATTCCCGTATTCTGGACTGGAAAGATCGCGGAACCTGCGTCCTCTTCGGTGATGGTGCGGGCGCAGTCGTTCTGACGCCAGGCGAAGCGCCTGGAATCCTCGCTTCGCGCCTTCACGCCGACGGCCGCTACGCTCACATACTGTCGGTGCCGGGCGGTGTTTCGCGCGGGGATGTGTCAGGGCGTCCGCTGTTGCAAATGGAAGGCAACGCCGTATTCAAGCTCGCGGTGAAAGTGCTGGGCGAAGTGGCTGAAGAGACACTCGCCGCAGCCGGAATTTCCAAAAGCGAGGTGGACTGGCTGATTCCGCACCAGGCGAACATACGCATCATTCAGGCCACGGCCAAGAAACTCGGGCTAGGCATGGAGCGGGTCATTGCGACTGTGGATCGCCATGCCAATACGTCGGCCGCCTCGGTTCCGCTGGCACTTGACGAGGCCGTACGCGACGGGCGCGTGCAGCAGGGGCAGCACGTTTTGCTGGAAGGCGTGGGCGGCGGCTTTACTTGGGGCGCAGTGCTGCTTCGCTGGTAGCCGGAAGAAGGCGAGATGAAGAAATTTGCGCTAGTTTTTCCCGGTCAGGGATCGCAGGCGGTAGGCATGATGCAGCCCTATGCCGAATCGTCGGCAGTGCGAGCTGTGTTCGCCGAGGCTTCGGCCGTGCTGGGGCAGGATTTGTGGGCGCTGGTGGCCGAAGGGCCTGCCGAGGCGCTCAATTCGACGGTGAACACGCAACCGGTCATGCTGGCAGCGGGATACGCCACCTACCGGGCATGGCGGGAAGCGGGCGGGCCCGAACCTTCGATCGTAGCCGGGCACAGCCTGGGTGAGTACACGGCGCTGGTGGTGGCCGGGGTACTTTCGTTTGCGGAAGCGCTTCCCCTGGTACGCTTTCGTGCTCAGGCCATGCAGGATGCGGTGCCTGTGGGGACCGGCGCGATGGCGGCGATACTCGGCCTCGACGACGACACCGTGCGCAAAGCGTGCGACAGTGCCGCCCAAGGGGAGGTGGTCGAAGCGGTGAACTTCAATGCACCCAGCCAGGTGGTGATCGCCGGCCACAAGGCAGCGGTCGAGCGCGGCGCAGCCGCGGCCAAGGAGGCCGGCGCGAAGCGCGCCGTGATGCTGCCGGTCAGCGCACCTTTCCATTCATCCTTGCTGGAGCCCGCCGCGCAGCGCCTGTCGCAGTTCATGGCGCGCACCACGCTGCGTATCCCCCGGATTCCTGTGGTGAACAACGTCGATGTCGCGACCGTCACCGAGCCCGCCGCCATCCGTCACGCACTCGCGCGCCAGGCGTGCAACCCGGTGCGCTGGGTGGAGGTCATCCAGGCCATGGCGAGGGCAGGGGTGACCGATGTTGCAGAGTGTGGCCCCGGCAGAGTGCTGGCTGGGCTGACCAAGCGCATCGAGCCAGGGTTGCGGGGGCATGCCATAACCGATCCGCAATCCCTGTTGCAAACGCTGGAGGCGATCAAGTGACGAGCCTGGAAGGAAAATTCGAAGGAAAAGTCGCGCTGGTCACGGGTGCGTCGCGCGGCATCGGGCGCGCGATCGGCGTTGCGCTCGCGCGCGCCGGTGCCACGGTGGTCGGGACCGCGACGGGGACTTCGGGCGCCGATTCGTTTCGGCAGGTTCTCGAATCCAGCACCCTGAAGGGCACCGGTCTTGTCATGAACGTCAACGACCCCGCGCAGATCGAGGCAGGACTCGAATTGATACGTGCGCAATACGGTGACATCGCGATTCTCGTCAACAACGCAGGCATCACGCGCGACAACCTGCTCATGCGCATGAAGGACGAGGAGTGGGACGACATCATGTCGACCAATCTGAAGTCCGTCTATCGCGTGTCGAAGGCCGTTGTACGCGCAATGATGAAAGCCCGTCAGGGCCGGATCATCAACATCACTTCGGTCATCGGCGCCATAGGAAATGCCGGCCAGACAAACTACGCGGCGGCGAAATCCGGCGTGGAAGGGTTCTCTAAAGCACTTGCACGCGAAGTCGGTAGCCGCAATATCACGGTGAACTGCGTTGCACCGGGTTTCATCGACACCGACATGACGAAGGCGCTGAGCGATGAGCAGCGCAAAGCTCTGCTCGGGCAGATTCCACTCGCACGTCTGGGCGAAGTGAACGACATTGCAGAAGCCGTGCTTTTCCTTGCATCGCCGGGCGCTTCGTACATCACCGGATGTACGCTGCACGTCAACGGCGGGATGTACATGGATTGAGCTATGTTGTTTGTTTTTTCAACGTTTTTTGGCGGAGCTAATGTGCTAAAATTCTGCCTGCTTTCAATCACATCCCGCTGCGTCAGGGATGGCCGCTAACGCATTGATCATCTGCAAGAGGAAAGGGG
>JBKJKJ010000595.1:0-2938 GCA_046597455.1 Burkholderiales bacterium | reverse complement strand
AGGCGGCACATGATGAAAATCGGGGCCAGCTCGGCTGCGGATTTTCGGCCTTTCCTGCGCGCTGACGACGTGATCACGTGGCCGCAGGGAACGGGCGAGCCGCTCGGTCTGACCCGGCGGCTGGTGCAACAGCGCCACGAATTGCCTTCGGTCGAGCTTTTCTTTGGAATTTCCTCAAGTCGCACACTCGCGCCGGAACACGCCGATCGGTTCCGTTTCCGCGCCCTCAACGGTGCGGGCAACAATCGCACCCTGAGCTCGACGAACCTCCTCGAGATCGTTCCGTCTCATGTCTCCGCCGTGCCGGGGCTGATCCGGTCCGGGGCGATTCGCGTGGACGTGGTCCTCATCCGCGTACGGCCGCATCCGCGGCCGGGTTTCTTTACGGTCGGTGTGATGGCCGATTTCACCGCTGCGATGATCGCGGCGGCGCGCTGCGTGATCGCTGAAGTCGACGAGCGCATTCCGGTGACGTCGCAGGACGCTCTGGTCGCGCAAGGCGACATCGACGTCCTCGCCGAATGCGATACCGACGAGATCCTGCTTCATGACCCGGAGCCTTCGGAAACCGAAGCCCGTGTAGCCGCGCAGATCGCAGGCCTGATACCCGACGGCGCGACGATACAACTGGGCATCGGCAGCCTGCCGGTCGCGGTCGGCCGTGCACTCGAAGGTCACCGCGATCTGGGCGTGCACAGCGGTGTGATTTCGGACGTGATCGTGGGGCTCGTGGAAAAAGGCGTGGTGACCAACGCCCGCAAAGGCGTCGATGTCGGGCGCATCGTCACCGGGGGACTTTTCGGCAGCCGCCGGCTGATGGAATTCGCCGATGCCAACGACGCGCTGCAAATGCGCAGCGCCGAATACACGCATAGCCAGAAGGTGATGTGGGGTGTGCAAAATCTCTACGCCATCAATTCCGGAGTCGAAGTGGACCTCACGGGGCAGGTGAACTCTGAAGTTGCTGCCGGCCGGTATTTGGGCGCCATCGGCGGTCAGGTGGATTTCGTGCGCGGCTCGCAAGCTTCGCCCGGCGGGCGCGCCATCATCGCGCTCCCTTCGACGACCGCCGATGGCAAACATTCGCGCATCGTGGCGTCCCTGGAAGGCCGTCCGGTGACGACGGGCCGCGCGGATGCGGACCTCATCGTCACGGAGTACGGCGTCGCCGACCTGCGCGGCCGCTCGTTGAGCGAGCGTGCTGCACGGCTGGCGGCGATTGCGCATCCGGATTTCAGATCGGATCTGAAGCTGAACGCACGCTCGGGAACAACGATATGCAGCCAGATTTGAACGAGACAAACGCGGGCGCAGCCAACGCGGCTGGCGCCGGCATCGTCACGGAACAGTGTGGCCCGGGAATCGTGCAGATTCGTCTCGACCGCCCCGATCGTCTCAACGCGCTCGGCGTCGACATGGTCGCGGAACTGGAACGCGCGATCGCGCACGCGATCGCCTCGCACGCCCGCGTCCTGCTCGTCCGCGGCACCGGTCGCGCTTTCTGCGTCGGCGCCGATCTCAAAGCGCGCCGGACCATGGACGACGCGGCGCGCCTGAAGCATAACCGCGCGATCAATGCGGCAATCGATGCGTTGGCCGCAGCACCGATGCCGACGATCGCCGTCATCAACGGACTGGCGTTGGGGGGCGGCTGCGAGATTGCGGTCGCCTGTGATTTCAGATTCGCAGATCAGGACGCGCAGATCGGCCTGACCGAGGCGCGGATCGGCGCCATTCCGGGTGCAGGCGGCACCCAGCGCCTGCCGCGCCTCATCGGTGCCGCGCGCGCACTCGAGCTGATGCTGCTCGGTGAGCCGATCGGTGCCCGGCGTGCCGAGGAGATCGGGCTCGTGAACGCCGCGCTCCCCGCGGACGAGCTCGACGCTCACGCGCAACGAATCGCGGCCGTCCTGGCATCGCGTTCGCCAAGCGGCGCCGGGATGATCAAAAAGCTGGTCTACCGCGGAATCGAAGGCTCGCTCGCCGAAGGCCTCGCCCAGGAAGCGCATGCCGTTCAGCAGATATTGACCTCTGCGGATTATGCCGAAGGACTTGCAGCATTCGCCGAGAAGCGTGCGCCTCAGTTCGGTGGCCCCGCGCCGCAGTCATGATCGATACCAAAGTGGCCGTCCATCGAAGCAAGGCCGAGCAGGTCGCCCAGCGCCTGCTCGAGCGCATCATCGATTCGGGACTGAAACCCGGCAGCAGTTTTGCGACCGAGGCGGAGCTTCTCACCCAATTCAATGTGAGCCGGCCCACGCTGCGTGAAAGTATGCGCATCCTCGAATCTCAAGGCGTCCTCGAGCTCAGGCCGGGTCCCGGCGGCGGGATCATCGTGCGCCAGCCGAGCGTCGATCTGCTCGCGCACGGCCTCTCCGTTTTCCTTCGGCTGCACGAAGTGCCTTTCATCACCGTTCTCAAAGCGCGCGAAGTGATCGAGCCCGCGCTGGCATCCGAAGCTGCGCTGAACGGCACGGAGGAAGATTTCGCGGCGCTGGAGGATTCCATCACCCGAATGAAAGCCCTGCTCGGGGATCGCGATCAGGACGCTTTTCTCGAAGAGAACCGCATTTTCCACAGCCTCATCACCCGCGCGAGCGGCAACAAAGTGCTGGAAGTCTTCTGGTCGACGATCAGTGTCCTGGCGAACGGCGAGCACCACGGCGTGCGCTATTCGTTCGGCAACCGCGCGCACGTGGTCGAAGCGCACGAGTGCATCCTGGCCGCGTGCCGCAAGCGCGACGCCGCGGCAGCTGCGGCGGCGATGCAGACCCACGTAAGCGGCCTCGAGAATCTCGTGCGCACGCGCTACCAGCATCTGCTCGCCCATCCAACCAGCGTCGTGGCCAGACCCGGGCGATCGCTCGTCTGACGCCGGCGCCTGCGGTTATTTCGTTTTCTGCCTGATTTGAAGCATCGAGAGGAGCTCACCATGGAT
>JBKJKJ010000589.1:0-17454 GCA_046597455.1 Burkholderiales bacterium | reverse complement strand
CCCGCGGGGTTAAAAAAAATCGTGCTCGGATCGTCCGCCGCTGCCGTGACGCCAGCGTTCACGCGCCCCATCCCGCGCACGCTCTGCTGGTTCACGAAGAAACCGGTCGCGTGGCTGGGATCGGGAATCGACAGCAGACAGATCGATGCGACGCCCACACGCGCGGCATAGCGCGCGCAGTCGTCCAGACAAGGTACGCTCATACGTTCTCCTGATCCCAGGTGGATAAAACGGGCATCAAACGGCTCTTCGCGCGGCAGGAAATAGCAGGCCTTCTCCCCATATATTCAAAGGTTGGCCTGACAGCGCGCGGGCTGCCTGCATGCCTGAAATGACTGCACCCTCGATGCAGCCAACGTAGAGTCCGTTTGCAGTCCAGTCTCCCGCGAGAAATAGGTTCCGATAGCCGGCCCCGTCCGCCCGCAGTCGATGCCGGGAACTGCCCGGCACTGCGAGCACGTAACGTTCAGAAGCGTCGATGTTCGCGTGAAAGAACTGGTCGTCCAGACGATCCTTGCCGGAGCCGACGCCCCCGCACAGGATGTCCCACCTGAACTTTCCGTCCGCACCCGTGTATGCCCCCGGCCACAACACGTGCATTTCGCGTTCGAGCATCCTGACCGCAAGGTCCTTGACGTTCTGCGTGACCCGTTTCGGAAATGCCGGATCGTCTCTCGACGGTACAAGGCTGACCTCATCCGCCAGAACGCCGCAGAAATACGCTATATGGCGAGGGGCCACCGGCCATCTTTCGGCGCCGACCAGATAGGTCATATCGGAATACGTGTCGAGCGGATTCACGAATGTCGTCAGCACCGGCGGATCACCGAGCAAGGGACATTTCAGCTTCTCGAGATCCTCCGCTAGCCAAAGCTGGACTGCGGCCGTTTCCACGGTCTGCACGGTGGCCAGCATTTTCCGGAACGGTTCATTTTTTGGATCGGCGCTGAGCTCGTGGCAGATCGTTGCCAGAGCGGCTACCGGAATGCCCGATACGATCTTGTCGAAATCCCTTCCCGCTTCCAGCGTGACACTGCCGCCCCCTCGCCACGCGCTCCAATCCGACTCGAGATTGAAGTCATCCCAGTTTTGCTCCAGGTCGACCCCTTGCGCGAGCTGGCCGAAATCTGGACGATTCGGCCAGCACTCCGTCCCATCGGGCGCCAGAACGAATGGCGAATAGCTTTCCTCCCCGGCACTGACGTGCGCCTGCTTCTCCATCGTAATCGTAGCGACACTCTGCTTGTCGCCATTCAGTCCGAACGACTTGACCTTGTGAAAGAACCTGAACTTGACGCCCAGAGCTTTAAGCGCGTTGTACAGGGGCGCGAAGATGACATCACCCATGCCGGCGTTCATACGCCACATGATCGAGCCCTGGTATGTCAGCAGTATCCAGAGCGCAGCCCGTGAGGCGGTGCCCGCTTCCAACGATCCAAGGTCAGTGTTCCCGCGAGGGTAGGAAAAAAACAGGTCGTAGTTCGCTTCGACCGCGGCTGATTTCAAGGTCGACCTGTCGAGAACGAACCGGCCCAGCCACGATCGCCAGTCCTGGTCGTTGATAACGTCCCAGTCGTTTGCCGTGACCACGCCGTCGAGCAGAGCGCCCCGCACCACTGCCTGGCCAAGATCGAACAATTCCCAGAATCTGCGGATGCTGTCGACTGCGCTGGCAACGGAAGCATGTCCGGGGACGTGCGCCAAGGTCGCGTCGGCAGTCAGCACCGCCCAGGAAACCCAGCGCTCGAGATTCACGGCGAAGGCTTCGTAACGATGGGCAAGTTCTCGCAGCTCAACGGCATCCATCGTCTGCAGATTCCCGATCGACGCAAACTTCCGTAACGTGGCGGGCTCGAGCAGCGCATTGAACGGGTTGAGTTTCACGAGCAGATTCAGCGGTTCGATCCGCGGCCTGACGTGATTGAAGAGTATCGACCCGGCCAGGTGCTCGGCCAGCCAGTCCTGGACGCCTCTCACGAGACCGATCGAATCGCGAGTCGATCCGCTACCGGGCACTGCGGCGCTTTTCGGAAATTCGAAATGCCACGGAACCCAGCCGCGACTGCGCTTCTCCGTGATGTGAACATCTTTCTGTCGGCGGAAAGCGACCTCGATGCTCCGCCACGGCCACTCTTCAGAGCGTGCGGGATGGGACGCCTTGACTATCGAACAGGGCCACTTGTCGGGGCACTGCGCGTAAACCGTCTGCATCGTGCTGAAAGCGTTGTGGTACGCACCGAACCAGATGTGGAGCCCGTGCTCCTCAATGCGCAGTTGCTTGTCGGTGTTGCGCCCGCTCGCGCCTTTTCCCCCCAGCCTCCATCCGATCTGATAGACCGTGAGGTCGTAACGCGGCGTGCCATCGGTATTGCGCTGGCGCGCCAGGTTGAATGCGGCCGTAAGTGCCGACATACCTCCGCCGAGCACCACGATCTTTTCCGGTGGCTTCTCCATGGCCCACATCTCCCTTGAGTGAGAACTGGCGCAGGCTCAATGCAGTCTTGTGGCCGCGTCCGGTATATTGTCAGAAAAAACGGCGACCCTGCGTGAAAGTCTCCCCACTGCCTGCGGCTAATGTGAGAATCGACGCTTCCGGAGGTGACCTCCATCGTCCGCGCTCCGATCCACCCTCGTTCATCACTCATCGCCACCCATGCCCCACATCACCGCCCTCTACCGCTACCCCGTCAAAGGCTTCACCCCCGAGGCCTGCGACGCGCTCACCGTCCTCGACGAAGGCCGCATTGCGGGTGACCGCGCGCTCGGCTTTCGCTTTGCGGACTCGGGGCTGCCGGACACCGCGTGGAGCCGCAAGTACGGCTACGCGGTGCTCGCCAACACGCCGGCGCTTGCCCGCCTGATCGCGAGCTTCGATCCCGGAGCCCGGCGGCTGCGGATCGAGCTCGATGGGCACGTTCTCGCCGACGAAGGCCTCGACCCCGCCGGACGCCAGCGGCTGGCTGCAGCCGTCGAGCGCTACGTGCTCGGCCTGCCCGACAACCCGTTCATCGATCATCCCGAGCGCATGCCCCTCGAGCTCATCGGCGACGGGGTCACGCCGCGTTACCAGGACAGCGAGCAGGGGCAGATCACGCTGCACAGTCGCGAGAGCCTCTCGGCCGTGGGGCGCGCGCTGGGCGATCCCGCGCTCGACGAAATCCGCTTCAGGTCGAATATCGCGATCGACGGCGTCGCGGAATGGGAAGAGCAGGACTGGGTGAGTAAGCGACTCCGAATCGGCGCGCTCGAATTTGACGTGGTGCGCCCCAAAGTGCGCTGCCTCGCCACGCATGCGAACCCCGGCACCGGGGAGCGCGATCTGCCGGTGATGCAGACCCTGGTGAGCGCTTTCCACCAGGCCCAGCCGACTTTCGCCGTGGCACTCGTAACCCACGGTCAGGGCGGCACGATCCGTGTCGGCGATGAGGTCAGCGTGATCGGCTGAACCGGGACGACCGCGCCCTACCGCCCTCACGCGGGCACAGGGTGCACCTGTCCGATGCGCATCACCACGCAGCGGGGCGCATCCACGGTCTTGCGGGGCCCGGGTGCCGGGGCGTTGGTGAAGCTTCCGGGCCACGGCAAATTCGCGGTATTCACAGCGGCGTCGAGCGCGTCGGGCATACCGACTGCGAGCGCGATCGCAGCCGCAAACGCGGCTGAATCGACAGCGATCAGCGCCAGTATCGCGCCGCGCGAGCGGTCCCGTTTCCCGGGGCCGGGGTCGACACACGTGGGCACCAGCCAGCTTTGCAGTTTTGCACTCATGGCACACCTCCTCATGCATCCGCGTCACGGCGATGCATATACGGTGAACATGATGCGATTCTGCGCATGTCCAGCGCCATGTTGAATCCGCCTCAGTGTCTACACACGAGGACGTACGCCTGGCGCTTGCGCCTCGTTCAGGCGCCGGGCACACGTCGATGGGCGACATCGCGCGCGCGGGGCCCAGGCTCACCTGCGGGTTGGAAATCGTAGGCTTCCCGTGCGTTTACGCACTTACGTGACTTTCTGCCGGAATTAGTCTGTGAACGTCATTCAGCACCACACGACCCATAGACCAACCGTCAAGGAGAGTGCCATGAAAGCCAATGAAGCGCGGATCGTATACCTGTGTCGGGATGGCGAATCGAACTCCACACGCAGCCCCGCTCGATTGCGTTCGACATTGGGACCGGAACGCGGCACACGGCCCCTGCGTCTCACGGCACGGGAGCACGAAGTGCTGACGCTGTTATGCGAAGGAATGTCCAACAAGCACATCTGCCGCCGCCTCAACATCGCAACGGGAACCGTGAAGTGCCACATCGCCAACATCCTGAGTACCCTCGGCGTTTCGAGCCGTTTGCAGGCGGTGGTCACGGCCCACCGTCTGGGACTGCTGTCGGAGAATGATGGCGCGGACCAGCCGGAAGGAACGGGTTCCTCACTTGAAGAGGTCATGGGACACGGTCGCCCCGGGCCGCCTGCTCGGCCCCGGCTTCCCATCCCGGCAGCGGCCTGATGGCGGCCCAGACTGCGAATCGTCGCGGAGCTAATTTGAGCGACGCACTTCCGCGACGATCCGCTCCAGGCGCGCGACATCGGTGACAACGAGGGCGCGTCCCCTTCGCTCGATCAGCCCCTGTTTCGCCATGCCCGACAGCTCGCGTGTGACCTGCTCCCGATAAGTGCTGATTTGCGCAGCGATGTCGGTGTGTTTCGGCGCCGGATCGATGCAGGCACGATTCCCCGCGATCCCCACCTGCCTCGCGAGCCGCAACAGCTCTGCGTGGACCCGGTTCTGCACGCCGAGCGTACTGAAGTCGTAGATGCGTTCAGTGAGTTCGCGGATCAGCGTCACGAGCCGCAGCAGCAAGCGGTCGCCGACCTCCACGTGCTCGTGGACCGTGCGAAGAAATACAGCGGGCGTCATCGAGGCAACCAGCGTGTCTTCGATCGCCACGATGTCCGCCGAGCGCGACAGGCCGTCTATGGCGGCGAAATCGCCGAACACCTCGCCCTGCGGGATTTCCCTGAACGATACCTGCCTGCCTGCCGCAGAGAATGCGGTCACGCGCACCTTGCCTGAAGTGATCAGATAGACGTCGCTGTCCGGCGCGTCGCGCGAGATGATTCGCTGATCGGGCATGAAGCGCCGCCAGCGGCACTGGCTGGCGAGGCGCTCGAGCGCCGGAATGGGCAGCCCTTCGAGCAGCTTGATGCGCTGCAGGCCGAGGGCGGACGGTTGCACCGGGGCGGATTTCGGCATCGCTCAGGCCGGCCGCAGCGCTTGTCCGAGCACACGCAGATAGTTCTCGCCCATGATGCCCGCGACGTCCTCTGCGCCCATCCCGCGCCTGGCGAGCCGCTCCGCGATCTGCGCAAACTGTTCGTAGCCGTGGATGACGGTGGAGCCGCCGAGCACGCCGATGTGGCTGTGCATATCGACGTAGCGCAGCGCAGAGTCCTGCGCACTCGCGATCCGCGCCCGGCAGCCCAGTGCGCCCGCACGCGCGAGTGCCGTTGAGAGGATTCGTCGCCGATGCATCCGTCCTCCTGGACCGCCTGCCTTCGTATATGCACTTAGAATGGACGCATCATAACAACGTCGAACGGAGGAGAGCCATGATATTGCCCCACCTGACGCTGGCTATTCTGACGATAACCCTGATAACCGGCACGGCTGCCGCGCAGAGCTATCCCGAAAAACCGGTGGTGATGGTCGCGCCCTTTCCAGCCGGCGGCTCGGTGGACCTGGTCGCGCGCGCGATTGCACAGCACATGAGCGATGCGTGGAAACAGCAGGTGATCGTGTCCAACCGTCCCGGCGCGAGCGGCAACATCGGCGCCGAAGCCGTCGCCCGCGCCGCACCCGATGGGTACACGCTCCTCATGGGCACGACCGCGCTCGCCGGGAGCCCGGCCATCTATCCGAAGCTCAGTTATGACCTGATGCGCGATCTGACCCCGGTGACACTCGTGGTGACGATGATGAACGTCCTGGTGGTGCATCCTTCGATACCGGCGCGTTCCGTGACAGAGCTGCTCGCGCTAGCCACCAGGGGGCGACCCGGCACGCTCAACTCGGCGTCGGCCGGCGTCGGCAGCTCGAACCATCTCGCGCTGGTGCTCTTCAACATGATGTCGGGGGCAAACATCGCGCACGTGCCGTACAAGGGCGCAGCGCCTGCGGTAACCGACGTCATGGGTGGACACGTGGCAATGACATTCGTGCCGATTGCGGCCGCGCTGCCGCCGGTGCGTGCCGGCAAGCTGCGGCCCCTCGGGGTCACCGCCGCCCGGCGCTCCACCGAGCTCCCGGAGGTGCCGACGATCAGCGAAGCCGGCGTCGAAGGTTACGAAGCCGCCGGGTGGAATGCGCTGCTGGCGCCCAGAGCGACGCCGCGCGAGATCGTCATGAAGGTCAACGGCACGGTGAGCGAAGGCCTCAAGTCGCCGAGAGTCAAAGAGATACTCGCGGCGTCAGGCGCCGATGCGGCGGGGACTTCGCCCGAGGCGCTCGGGCAGTTTCTCCAGAGCGAAATCGCGAAATGGGGAAAAGTCGTGCGCGCCGCAGGCATCAAGGCGGAGTAACGAAAACAGCAGCCGTGTAGTAGCCATCCGGCGCGCATGCCTGCATCAGACGCGTCGTTCCCTTTCGTTCGCCGCGGCCTCACCACTGACCACTTCTCGCTCTGCGCGTATGCAAGCGGTCAATCCAGTCAGTCTCCTCCCGCACCTCTCGCCTGGCCCGCCTGCGACAGCACATGCTCGAGCGCCGCGGTCTGGACAGGCTTGACCAGATGCACGTCGAAGCCCGCCGCCTGCGTTCGTGCGCGATCTTCATCGGTGCCGTATCCGGTCAGGGCCACCAGAACCATTTCATCGCGACTGTGCACGGCTCTGAGGCGGCGCGCCACTTCATAACCGTCGAGGTCGGGCAGACCCAGATCGATCAACGCGACGTCGGGGCGCTGCTCCAGCGCGACCCGTATCGCGCCAAGACCGTCCGCAGCTTCGTGAACGTCGTGTCCGAGAGCCATCGTGAGCAGCATCCGCAACGTCGTGCGCACATCGCGGTTGTCTTCGACGATCAGGACTTTGAGCGGCCGGGACCGGCTGGACGGGGTCATGCCTGAGGATACCAGTGAGCGCCACCCCTTACCGCGGCCGGGGCTTTGCGGGCACGGCGCCTGCTGTATCAATACGCAGTCGAAACCGCCAGTCAAGCGGTTCGAGGAGAATCGCCCCTACGGGCAATTGGGCACCGAATTGATAACTTTCATTGGAGGTTATGTATGAACAAGGACCAGATCAAAGGTACGGTCAAGGACATCGCCGGCAAGGCTCAGGAAAAAGTCGGAGAGCTCACCGGAAGCGAGACGCAACAGATCAAAGGCCTGAAAAACCAGGCCGAAGGCAAGATTCAGAAAGGCGTCGGCAATGTGAAAGAAGCCGTCGACGACGCGAACGACGCCACGAAACCCTGAACGCGGTTTTTGAGGTCATTACACGGAGCTTTGCCCCCGCTGCGGCGGGGGCTTTTTGTTTTTGCGGCGATCGTCGTCGCAATACGCGGTACGGAGGTTGCTATTAGCCGATCAGCTTTCTAACGCAGAGAGGAACTCGATGAAATACGAGATTAGCCATCCGTCGAATCGACTGAACCGAGGCATTACATCCATTCGAACGCAGTCCGGAAAATTGGGCTGGATATTATTATGGGCACTCGGCGTGCCTATTCCCGTCCTGCTGGTTTTGTTCCTGATGCGGGGATGCACCTAGGCCAGCGCCATCCATAGCCGGTCGGAAACACACACGCGGCCCGCGCGGGCCGCGTTCGTCTGCGTAGTGGCGATCGTCAACCGACTTCGGCCGTATCGGCGGTCGCAGATATACGTCTCGCGAGGAGTTTCAGGCGAGCCCATTTCGGTCGCCCGGGAACGACACCTCACCGCGCCTTTGCGATAAGTCGCCCCTCCTGCGGGGTTTTGTGTGTCGGCTCCCGCCGACGGTGGGCGCGGGTCGGCCCGTTCAGTTCAGAACGCCGTGCAGCCGGCTCGGCTCGCGATGGTTGTCGATCCAGTAACCCAAGGGAACGAAAAGCCACAAGCCCAGCGTGACGAGCGCTACACCACGCTCGCTCGTGGGAACAGGACCCACGAAGCTCCCGATCAAAATCACCACCAGCGCAACCACCATCACTCCAAGCGCATGGGTACCGGCGCGGTCGCGCGGCCGCGTAACCCCGGTGTACAAAATCACACCGGCGATGAGGAGCGACAATTCGACGAAGACCGTGCCGCCGATCGAGTTCCAAAGCCCGAAGCCGATTTTGGGCGATGACGCACCCGGCCACAGTGGAAGGTCCGCACGATGCACGAGGACGTCGAGGAGCCAGTGGCTCACGACAGCGGCTGCAATCGCTGTCGCGCCTCGCGGATAGCGGCGGAAAATATGATAACCCGCGCCCAATACCGTGCCCCACACGACGGCCATGAGCAGGCTGTGGGAAACCGGATAGTGCTCGAAATCGAACGGGCTCGCTTTCATGAGGCCGGGCACGATCTGCACGCGCTCCCAGCCGACGAGCAGGAACAGGGGCCACAGCAGATCGAGAAACTGGGCTGCGAGAATGAGCGTGCCGAGCGAGGTGCGCGGAGCATAACGTTTTGCCGCAAAAGCGACAGCAAAGTGACCGAGTAGCATGCCGGGATCATACCTTACCCGCTGCGGCAGCCGGACCGCAGAATGCACGAGGACTTTTCGACGGGGCAAGAGCCGTCCAGCCAGGCGGTCTCGCACGATGTAGAGCACCGGAGCGTGATGAATTTCCGCCACGGCGCACGCGATCGATACGCTCCGGAACCCGCGTATGGACCCCGACGCGGAATACGTAGAACAACGCGTAGAACAACGGCGCTACAACAACTGGATACGGTCAAGCTCCGAAGCGCAGATCTGACGCACGATGCCGACGAAATCCTGCACGTACGGCCGCCCCGAATCGGCGCGATTGACGATCGCGTAGAGGTCGCTCGTAAGCCCTTTCGCGCCGATTCGCTTTGCGAGCACGTAGTCGTGGTCGACGTAGCTCTTCACGCCCCAGCTCGGCAAAGCCGCAATCCCGCGGCGGCTGGCGACGAGTTGCAGAATGGCGATCGTGAGCTCTGCCGTGCGCCTTTGCAGTTTGACGCCCGCGGGCTCCAGCACTTCACGAATGAAGTCGATGCGCTGCGGTGGGACCGGGTAGGTGATCAGCGTCTCGCCAGCCAGATCGGCGGCATCGATGCGCCGGCGCCCACGCAATCGATGCTCTTTCGCCATGACGATCACGATTTCGAAGCGGAAAAGCGCAGAGACGTGAAAGCCGTGGCGCGGGCCCGGGCGTGAGCCGATGACGAGGTCCGCCTTGCCACCGGAGAGCAGCTCGATCGGGTTCGGATGAAAGCCCGCGACCAGATCGACTTCGACTTCCGGCCACCGCCGGCGAAACTCGTCCATCACCGGCATGAGCCAGTCGAAGCAGGTGTGGCACTCGAGCGCGATCCTGAGCTCACCGCGCGTGTCGTCCTTGAGCCTGATGACGTCGCGCTCGGCGTCGGCTACGCGGGCGAGCACGTCGATCGCGAGGGCGAGCAGGCGCTCTCCAGCCTGGGTAAAGCGAACACCCTGCCGCAATCGATCGAACAGCGTGACGCCGTAATGCGCTTCGATTGCACGGATCTGATGAGACAGCGCCGACTGCGTCAGATGCACCCGCTCCGCAGCCGTCGCGATCTTGCGTGATTCACCAATCGCCACGAGCGACCTGAGGTGCCGTATCTCGATCATGCATTTTCCCCCGTACCGTGCGCATCTGCCCGCGATCGCGACCGGCGACCGGCGACCGGCTTCGCATAAGCCAAACAATCTGTCGTCGCCTGACATGAATTGTATTCATGCTTCGGTGAAAACAGATCGGTTGATTCATTCTATCCCTGCCGCGACACTCCGGTCTCACCGATGACGCGCGGATCGACCCGCCGTTAATCCTTCGTATTCGTTAAATTCGCATTCGGCTGGAGACCCATGACACGAACACACATATCCGGATTCCCGCGGATCGGCGGTAATCGCGAGCTCAAAGTCGCGCTCGAGTCGTACTGGCGCGGTGAGTCCAGCGAGCAGGCGTTGCGCGACGTCGCCGGTCGGCTCAAGCGGCGCAACTGGCAGACGCAGCAGGACGCCGGCCTGGACGACGTGGCCGTGGGCGATTTCGCGCTGTACGACCACGTGCTCGACCTCGCCGCGCTGCTCGGCGCGTTGCCGAAGCGGTTCGGTTTCGACCCCCGACGCCTTAGCGTCGACGAATATTTCCAGCTCGCCCGCGGCAACGCAGCGCAACCGGCCATGGAAATGACGAAATGGTTCGATACGAATTACCACTACCTCGTTCCCGAGCTCGGCCCCGACTCCACTTTCGACGGCGGCGTCGAATGGCTCTTCGACGACGTGGAAGCGGCCCACGCCGCCGGGCATCGTGTCAAACCGGTATTGGTGGGTCCCGTCACTTTTCTCCGGCTCGCGAAGGCGGATGTGCCGGGATTCGATCCGATCACCCTGCTGCCCGCGGTGGTCGCCGGCTACGAGCGCATTCTTCGCCGGCTGCACGCACTGGGTGTCGACTGGGTGCAACTCGACGAGCCGGCGCTGTGCACCGAGCTTGGCGGGCGCTGGATCCACGCGTACGAATCGGCGTACCCGGCGCTGGCGCGCACCGGTGTCAAGCTGCTGCTGGCGACGTATTTCGGAAGCGCGGCCGAATACGCCGCACGCATCGTGCGTCTGCCGGTACACGGCTTTCACATCGACCTCACGCGCGCGCCCGAACAGCACGAGGTATGGCGGGCGCTCCTGCCAAAGGATGCCGTCCTGTCAGCCGGCGTCGTGGACGGACGCAATGTCTGGCGCACCGACCTGCGGCGCGCGCTCGCCGTGCTGCGCCCTTTGCACGCTGCGCTCGGCGAACGGCTGTGGATCGCACCGTCCTGCGCGCTGCTGCACGTCCCGGTATCGCTGGCGCAGGAAGACGCGATCGATGCCGAAGTGAAGTCGTGGCTCGCGTTCGCGACGGAAAAACTGGGCGAGCTCGATGTCCTCTCCCGTGCGCTCGATGAAGGCGATGCGGCGGTCGCCGAGGCGCTCAAAGCTTCAGACGCTGCCTGTGCCTCACGACGCGGCTCTGCGCGCACGGTGAACGAGCTGGTGCGCAGCCGCACCGCCGGCCTGAACGATGCGATGGCGGCGCGCAGCAGTCCTTACGAGCAGCGTATTGCCGGACAACGCGAGCTGCTCAGGCTGCCGCCGCTGCCGACGACCACCATCGGCTCTTTCCCGCAGACGCGCCAGATCAGAGAGGCGCGCGCAAAATACAAGCGGCGCGAGATGGGCGCGCTGGATTACCTGCAATGCATCCGCAGCGAGATCGAGCAGGCGGTTCGCAAACAGGAGGGGATCGGAATTGATGTCCTGGTGCACGGCGAAGCCGAGCGTAACGACATGGTCGAATACTTCGCCGAAAGACTGTGGGGCTGTGCGGTCACCGCGAACGGCTGGGTGCAAAGCTACGGGTCGCGCTGCGTCAAGCCGCCGATCATTTACGGCGACGTCTACCGCGCCGAACCGATGACGGTCGAAACCGCGCGCTACGCCCAGTCACTCACGGCAAAGCCGATGAAAGGCATGCTGACCGGCCCCGTAACCCTGCTGCAGTGGTCGTTCGTGCGCGACGACCAGCCGCGCTGCGTCACGGCCCTGCAGATCGCGATCGCGATCCGTGACGAAGTCGAGGATCTCGAAAAAGCCGGGATCCGCGTGATCCAGATCGACGAACCCGCGCTGCGCGAAGGGCTCCCGCTCAAGCGTCGCGACTGGCCGCGATATCTGGCGTGGGCTG
Organism: Burkholderiales bacterium; assembly: GCA_046597455.1. GTDB lineage: Bacteria > Pseudomonadota > Gammaproteobacteria > Burkholderiales > SG8-41 > JAQGMV01. The sequence goes on along the minus strand of JBKJKJ010000589.1, from coordinate 5,531 downwards.
CAAAAGCTTTCAGGATTTCGGCATCGGTGGTGCGCGACGAGACCCAGATCCATACGCATATGTGCTATTCGGAGTTCAACGACATCCTGCCGGCGATCGCCGCACTCGATGCCGACGTGATCACCATCGAGACCTCGCGCTCCAACATGGCGCTGCTCGATGCTTTCGGCGCCTTCGCTTATCCGAACGACATCGGACCCGGGGTCTACGACATCCATTCACCGCGGGTGCCCAGCGCGGACGACATCTTGAAGCTGCTACGCCGCGCAGCCGAGGTGATCCCGCCCGGGCGCCTGTGGGTGAATCCGGACTGCGGCCTGAAAACACGCGGCTGGCCCGAGACCGAAGCTGCGTTGCGGGCGATGGTGCAGGCCGCGCGGCAGTTGCGAACGGAACTGGGTTACGACGGCAGCACTGAGCTTACGGCGTAAAACGTCAGGCTTCCCGCTGCAAGTTCACCGGCGCGTGAGCGAAGCGCGTCGGGGCAGACGAATCAAACCCGGTGACGCCATCACTCGGGTTTGATTCCCGCCACCTGGATGAGCTTCTTGATGCGCTCGAAATCGCCGCGGAAGAATCCTGCAAACGCCTCCGGGCTTTCGCTGCCTGCCGGACTCAGGCCCTGCGCGGCATACGCCTTGATCACGTCCTGATCGGCGAGCGCCTTCTGAATATCTGCGTGCAGCTTGTTGATGACGGCACGCGAAGTCCCTTTCGGCACGAAAACCCCGTTCCAGCTCGCATACTCGTAGCCGGGCACGCCGGCCTCCTCGACCGTCGGGAGGTCGGGAAGCAGCGCAGAGCGCTGCCGGGAAGAAATCGCGAGCCCGCGCAGCCGTCCGGATTTGATATGCCCGACGAGTGCTGCAGCAGGCGCGACGCACCATTGCGCTTCACCCGCCACGACCGCCGCCGCCATGGGACCGCCGCCCTTGTACGGCACGTGCACCGTTTCGATGCCGGCCAGCGTATTGAACAGCACACCCGCAAGGTGGCTCGACGACCCCACGCCGGCGGAAGACATGTTGAGCTTGCCCGGCTGCGCTTTCGCCAGCGCAATGAGGTCCTTAACGCTCTTCGCCGGGACTGCCGGATGCACCGCCAGCACGGCGTCCGCGTTGACGAGATTGGACACGGGCTCGAAATCCCTGAGCGCATCGAATGGCAGGCTGCGGTAGGTAAAGCGCGAGACGATCATGGAGCTCGACGCGCCGACGAGCACCGTATAGCCATCGGGGGACGCGCGGGACGCGAACTCGATGCCGATCGTGCCGCCTGCGCCACCCCGGTTGTCGATGACGATCGGCTGGCCGAGGTGCTCGGAGAGTTTCGGCGCGACGATGCGCACCAGTGTGTCGAGCGACGACCCCGCGGACTGCGCAGCGATCACGCGGATGGGACGGGCAGGATACGACGGGGATTCAGATGTAGCTCGGGATTGCGCAGCGCCAACCACATCCACAGCGCCGCAAAGAAGGAGAACGAAAATCGCTGACCGACGCTCCATTGCCCGCTCCTCCGCCACAGAACGAATCCGGATACGGCGCTACCACGGTGTGCGGACAGATTATGCGGCCTGGCCCCGGACCGCAACGATCTTCATTTACGGGCGCACTTCGCTCAGCGAAGCCGCGCCGCGCGCCGCTTCCACATCAGCCACAGTGTGGCCGACGCGGCCAGCACGAGAAACGGGATCGAGCCGTAGTTGACCGCATGCCAGCCGCTCTTGTGTAGCAGCACGCCCGAGGACATCGACGAGATCGCCATGGTGCAAAACACCATGAGGTCGTTGGCGGCCTGTGTTTTTGCGCGTTCGGCAGGTGTGTGACATTCGGTGAGCAGCGCCGAGCCGCCGACGTACATGAAGTTCCAGCCGATCCCGAGCAGGAAAAGCGCCACCCAGAAGTTGAGAAGTTGCGTGCCGACCACCGCCGCGCCGATGCAGGCGAGGAGGATCGCCACACCGGCGAGAATGATGTTGAGCACCCCGAAGCGGTTGATGAGCGAGCCTGTGAAGAACGAGGGGCCATACATGCCGATCATGTGCCACTGCAACACGAAAGCCGCATCGTTGAATGGGTGATCGTGCGCGCGCATCGCGAGCGGCGTCGAAGTCATCATGAGGTTCATGATCCCGTACGACAGCATCGAGGCGAGCACCGCGACGATGAAGACCGGCTGGACCATGATCTGTCCGATTGGTCGGCCCGAATCTTTGCGCTCGTGCGCGGAGAGCTTCGGGATGTCGAGCCACATCAGGAGCGTAGTCGCCACGAGGCACACGACGCCGAGCGAAATGTAGGCGCCGAGATACGCGTGCGTATCGAACGCGAAAGTCGTGTGCTTGGCCATCTCGGGTCCGATGATGCCGCCGACGATGCCGCCCGCGAGCGTAAGCGAGATCGCTTTGGCCCGGAAGCTCGGCTCGGCCGTATCCGCGGCAGCGAAGCGGTAGTACTTGCCGAAGGCGGTGTACATGCCCATTACCAGCATCCCGGCGCAAAGCAGCCAGAACTGGGCGTAGAACATCGCCAGGCTGCACACCACCGAACCGGCTACGCCGATCGCGGTGCCGACCTGGAAACCGCCGCGGCGGCCGATCGCGTTCATGAGCAGCGACGCGGGCACCGTCGTGATGGCCGAGCCGATCACGTAACAGGTGAGCGGCACGGTTGCGAATGCCTTGTCGGCCGCGAGCGCAAAGCCGGCAAGCCCGGTCACCGCAATCATCGTGGCGCCGCTGGTCTGCAAGGTGGCCTGGCACGCCGACAGCACCAGCACGTTACGGCGCGATCTATCCATTGCGCTGCTCTTTCTCCCCGGCGACGGCCGCAGAAGCACTCTGCTTCGCTTTGATGATGGCGTCGAGCACCGGCGCGATCGTATCGGGCTCGCGTGCACCGAAGTGCTCGCGCAAACCCATGTCCGCAATGCTTTGCAGCATCCCGAGCGTGCTTCGCGTCATGCGGGTCGAAGCGCCCAGCGACTTCAGCAGCGCCATCGACTCACTCGATTCGTGTATACGGCGCCCGGCGTGTATCGCGGTGCCGCACACGAAACGCTTCATGACATCCTCGAATGGCCTGCCGTTGATGAAGCGCGCCATGTCAGCCGCCAGCACATCGGCGATGCCGTAACGCTGCCCGGCTTCGAGCGACTCGAGAAGCAGCGCAGCCAGTCCTTTCATGCACACGCTGCGCAGCAGCTTCATCGCACTCGCCGCGCCGGGTTTGTCGCTTACCACCTGGATGTTCATGCCGTACGGCGTCACCATCGCGCGGAACTGTTCGGCGTGCGAGCCGCTCGCGACGGTGAAGACCTTGATCCCGCTCATGGGAACCGGGTCCATGATCGCCGCATCGACGAACGCCGCTTTGCCCTCCAGCAACTCCGCGGCTTTTTCCATGTCCTTGACCGACGCGGTGCTCGCATCGACATAGATCTGGCCGGGGCGCAGGTGCGCGCGCACTTTGCGCAGCGCCGGCAGCGCAGCTTTCCCCGGCGTGAGGGAAATGATGAGCGTGGCGCGCTGGCACACGGCTTTGGGCGTGGACACGAGCTCGACGCCGGCGTCGGCTGCTTTCTGTCGGATCGGATCGTCAGCCTCGGCTTGCGAAGCCGACGGGCTGTAAGCGACGATGCCCGTCAACCCGGCGGCCGAGAAGCCCTTCGCCAAATGGTACGCGGCTTCACCGAAGCCGATGAAACCCAGGCGCACATCACTGCCATTCACCGTCGATTCTGTCTGCAAGTCTTTCCCCTAATCCAGTGCAGTGCCGGTGAGCTTGATGATCTTCCCGTACTTGTCGTAATCCGCGCGGATCCGCGCGGCAGTCTGCCCGGGCGTCATGTACCAGGGCTCGAGCGTATCGAGCTTGTTGTCGGGGCTTTCGAGGATTTTCTTGATCTCGGCACTCAGGCGATCGACGACCGGTTTCGGCACGCCGGCCGGCCCGAGCACCGCAACCCAGCCGCGGAATTCGTAGCCGGGCACCCCCGCCTCGGCGATCGTCGGTATGTTCGGAAACTGTTTCAGGCGCGTCTCGGACGTCACTGCGAGGAGTCGCAGGCGGTTGGCATTCAGCTGTGTCAGCACCGCGGCCGGCGTGCCCGCCAGGAGCTGGGATTCACCTGCGATCACCGCAGTCGTCGCCGGCCCGCCGCCTTTGTACGGCACGTGAACCATTTTCGTCCCGGTCATCGAAGTGAGCAGCGTGATCGCCATGTGCGAAAAGCTTCCGCTGCCCGATGTGGCGTAGAGGAGCTGGTCCGGACGCGCACGCGCGAGCGCCACCAGCTCTTTCACCGATTTCGCGGGGAGCGATGGATGCACGACGAGCAAACCCGTCTGGGCGACGAGCAGGCCGACGGGCGTGAAATCGCGAAGCGTGTCGTAAGGCAGCTTCTTGTAGATGTGCGGATTGCCGACGTGGCTCGCCGAGTGGACCATCAGCGTGTAGCCGTCGGCCGGCGCTTTGGCCACCGCATCGGCGCCGATGCTGCCGGTCGCGCCCGGGCGATTGTCGATGATGAACTGCTGGCCGAGCGCTTCGGACATCTTCTGGAACACGATGCGTCCCGCGACATCGGTCAGCCCGCCCGAAGGCCACGGTATGATGACGCGCACCGGTTTGACCGGATAACCCTGTGCTTCCGCGCGAAGTGCGCCTGTAAGAGAACCCGCTGTTGATAAGCAAATCACTGCGAAACGAAGCCACGACATGACGATGCATCCTCCTCTTTTGTCCTCTTATTATAGTGAGCTGCGCCGCCGCGCGTTCACTCTCCTCATCGCGCTGGCGCTGTTCGCCGGGAACAGCGCCGCCCAGGAGCGGCCTGCGGCCGGACAAGCCGGGTTCGCAGAGCAGGTAGAACAACGGGTCATCACCCTCACCAACGAATTCCGCACGCAACGTGGCCTGGCCCCGGTCCAGGCCGAAGCGCGCCTCACCGAGACCGCGCGCTACTTCGCGGGCTATCTCGCGAACGCAGACAAGCTCGATCACGATGCGGACGGCGCGACACCCGCCGAGCGCGTCAAGAAGCGCGGATACAACTACTGCGTCGTGGCGGAGAATCTCGCGGCCGAGTACAGCTCTGCGGGCTTCACGACGGACGCCCTGTCACTCAACCTCGTCAACGGCTGGCGCGAATCGCCCACGCACCGTGAGAACATGCTCCAGCCCGACGTTACGCAAATCGGCGTCGGCCTCGCGCGCAGCGCCAAGGACGGCGAATACTTCGCGGTGCAGGTCTTCGCGCGCCCCATATCGCAAATCCTGAAGTTTCGCGTAACCAACCGCTCGAATGCGGCGGTGCGATACGACTACCGCAAACGCAGCGTGACCCTCGCGGCCAAGCAGACGCGCACTCATGAAAGCTGCGTCAACGGGGACCTCAAGCTCGACGCCGCTGGGCAGGACATTACCGTGCGCCCGAAAGACGGCGGACGCTATGTGATCGTGGAAGCGGGGAAAGGGGCTTACCGGCTGCAGGAGGAGTAGTGGAGCGTAACGTTAGAACCGGTAGCA
>JBKJKJ010000492.1:0-9943 GCA_046597455.1 Burkholderiales bacterium | reverse complement strand
CATCTTTCGACTTCGCCTCGCTACGCTCAAGACGAACGGATAAATGAAAAGGCACCGGTGACCGCCTCGACGGGATCTCGAGACGGACCTCATGCACGGAGTTTTGCAATAGGCGCTAGACCAGAGGCGCAATGCCCAGCTCGCCTGCGAGTCGGTCTAGACTCTCTTTCAGCGCCGCCGGCACCGGAACCCCGTGCTTCAGATGAAGCTCGCGCTTGGTATGGCTTTGCTCGCCCGGGAGCCAGATGCGTTCCACGCCGGGCAGCCGCTTCGAAGCACGCAGGTCGCGCACCAGGGCGTCCACGCTGCGCTTGAACGGCTCCACACCGCCGAATGCTTCCAGTGATATCGCCACGACTGCGTGTCCGGTGTTAGTCGGCGTGGCGTCGTCCGCGTTGAAGTCGACGACGTCTTTACCCATCGCGGCCCCGTTGAGATTGCCGGCGAGCAGCCCGATGATGAGCGCCAGCCCGTAACCTTTGTAATCGCCGATCGGCAACAGGAAACCTTCGTTCGCGCGTTTCGGATCGGTGAGCGGCTGGCCCAGCCTGTCCATCATCCAGCCCACGGGCATCGTCTCACCGCGCTGCGCTTTGGTTTTGACCTTGCCGTAAGCGGCGACCGTCGTGGCCATATCGAGAATGATGGGAGGCTCTTCTCCCGCCGGAACGGCCACCGCGAGGGGATTGGTGGAAAGCAGCATGTCGAGTCCACCCCACGGCGGCAGGTGATTCGCGCTGCCGACCGCAAGATAGAGCCCGATCATGTCGTGCTCCAGCGGCATGCTGGCATACAGCGAAGCCGGCCCTGCATGATTGCTCCATTGCGCTCCGACCCACGCCACGCCGGCCTGCTTCGCTTTCTCGATCGCCGTTTGCGTGGCGAATTTCATCACCAGATGGCCCATGCCATTGTCGCCGTTGACCAAAGCCATCGCCGCGGCTTCGCGCTCGATTCTGATGTTGGGACGCACATTCACCGCCCCGCCTTTGATGCGGCGTATGTATTGCGGCAGCCGGAACACACCATGGCCTTCGGAACCATTCACATCCGCGCGGGCCATGAGCTCGGCGATCGTGCGCGCGTCGGCAGCAGGCACATCGACCGCTTCGAACGCGCGGGCGATGAAGTTCTCGAGATCGGGCGCTTTGATTTTCGACATTTCGGACATCTATTCTCTTCCTGGCTGATAGGCAGGCCGGACGATTCGCAGCAGCGCGTGCGTCGCCGAATCCCGCCGGAATGGGTGGGTACAGGCACAGCCCGTATTGTAGTCGCGGCTGGAATTGCGAAACGGTGCGCTGCGTCCCGGTCGCAACGTCACCGCAGACTTATCACTGCGTTACGCAGCTTGCAGCCGTCAATCGATGCGCACGTTATTGTCCGCGATGATCTTCGCCCAGCGCTTCGCTTCGGAATGCACGAACGCATCGAACGCCTCGGGCGAGGCGCTGATGCTGACCGGAAGCTGGCGCCTGGCGAGCGAGCCGTCCCCATCGAGCTCCTTCATGGCGGCGACCGTCTGCGCGTGCAGCTTGGTCACGACAGTGCGGGGCGTGCGCAGCGGCGCGAACAAACCATTCCAGTTCAGGCTGCCGATCCCGGGGAAACCGGCTTCGGCCATCGTCGGAACGTCGGGCATATCGGTGAGGCGCTGCTCGGCGGTCACCGCGTAGGCTTTGATCTGCCCCGCCTTCACCGCACCGATGTTCGATGCGACGTTCGACTCGGTGATGTGGATGTCACCGCGAAGCATGGCCGAAAGCGTCTCGCCGGCGCCCTTGGACGGGAGGTGAACCATTTTCACGCCTGCCGCGGATGTCAGTGCGAGCATGTCGAGATGCGAATACGACCCGAGCGGCGCCTGGAAGTTTAGCTGGCCGGGACGCTGCCGGGCGTAGGCGAGCGCGTCTTTCAGCGTTTGTGCAGGCAGCTTCGGGCTTCCGAGTATGAAATTGGGGATCGCGACGAGCTGGGTGACCGGCGCGAGATCGCGCAGCGCATCCACTTTCATCCGCTTGCTGAACAGGTGCGGATTGATCGAGTTGGTCGAGATGTTGCCGACCAGCAAGGTATAGCCGTCAGGCTGGGCCTGTGCGACGAGCTCGACTGCGATGTTTCCCGCTGCGCCGGAGCGATTGTCGATGACCACCTGCTGCCCCAGGCGTCTGGTCAGATTCGGCTCGAGCACGCGCGCGATGATGTCGGTGGCGCCCCCCGGTGCGAAAGGCACCAGCAATCGTATCGGCCTGGCCGGATAAGCCGGGTCCGGCGGTGTGGCGCCGTAAGCCGTGGCGCAAATCCCATACGCGCAAGATGCAAGAGCGATTGCAAGCCGTCTCATATTCCCCTCCTCCAGGGTAGAACCGATCGGGTGCGGCTCGCTGCTACCGGCGGCTGAGCCGCGCAGTGGCGGCCACGCGTCGCTTGTGTCGGCGGCCCGGCGCGGAACTCAGGGCCGCTTGTGCTCCTCCAGTTCAACCAGCGCCCCGAGAAAATCCTTCGGGTGCACGAAAGCGATGCGCTCACCGTGCACGTTGAGCTGAGCACGGCCGTCGCCAAGCACGCGCGTGCCTGCCGCTGCGAGCACCTCGGCGGTCGCGCCGACACTGTCCACCGCGAGGCAGAAGTGATGGATGCCGCCTTTCGGATTGCGCTCCAGGAACTTCGCTATCGGCGAATCGGGGCGCAAGGGCTCCATGAGCTCGATGCGCGCGTTGCCCAGATCCACGTAGGCGAGGCGCACACCCTGTTCTTCGTTGACCATGGTCTCACCGATTTCGAGGCCGTACACCGCTTTCAATCGGGCCCCTGCTGATTCGAGATCGGGGACCACGAGCGAAACGTGACCGAGGCCGGTAATCATATGACCTTGGCCGCTCGAAGCTCCGAGATGACCGTATCCGAGAGCTTCAGCACGTCTCGCAGCACCTGTTCGGTGTGCTGCCCGAGCGTGGGCGGAGCGCGGCGCACGGAAGCCGGGGTGTCGCTGAAGCGAAACGGTATGCCCAGCATTTTTACCTCACCTGCGGTAGGGTGCTGGACCGTGCGCACCATCTCGCGTGCCACTGTGTGGGGGTCATTCAATGCCTGCGCGACCGAGTTGATACGGCCGCAGGGAATACCGGCCTGGGTGAGGCGCGCCAGCCACGACTCGGCGCTGTCGGTGCGCAGGCATTCGCCGATCGCGGCATCGAGCGCTTCGCGATTCGCAATGCGCTCCGGATTCTTCGAATATCGCTTGTCGCCGCTCCATTCGGACTTGCCGATAACCGCTGCGAACTTGGCGAACTGGCCATCGTTGCCGACGGCCACGGCGATCATGCCGTCGCTCACGGGATAAGCCGAGTACGGAACGATATTCGGGTGCCCGTTGCCGAAGCGACGCGCATCGCGTCCCGACACGAGGTGGTTGGAGGCGACGTTGGCCAGCATCGCGAGGCTGGAATCGAACAGCGAGACTTCCACATGCTGTCCTTTGCCGGTGCGATGGCGCGCCTGGAGTGCCGCGAGTATGGTGTTGCACGCCAGCATGCCCGTGCAGATGTCGACGATGGCCACACCGTATTTCATCGGCTCACCGTCAGGCTCGCCGCAGATGCTCATGAGACCCGACTCGGCCTGCAGGATGAAGTCGTATCCCGGTAATCCCGCCTTGGGTCCGGTCGAGCCGTAACCGGTGATCGAACAGCGGATGACGCCCGGCGCGTTCGCTTCGAGCCAGTCATTACCGAAACCCCACTTCTCGAGCGTACCCACCCTGAAATTCTCGACGATCACGTCGGTCTGGCGGATGAGTTTGGCGAGGATGTCCTGCCCCGGCTTGACCGCCATGTTCAGCGTCATCGAGCGCTTGTTGCGGTTGATGCCGAGGAAATACGCCGACTCCTTGTCGGCAAAAGGCGGCCCCCACGAGCGCGTGTCGTCACCCGTTCCCGGCGGCTCGACTTTGATCACATCGGCGCCCATGTCACCGAGTGTCATCGTACACAAAGGCCCGGCGAGGATGCGCGTGAGATCGAGCACGCGCAGCCCGTCGAGGGCGCCGGGCGGATGCTGGCCGTTGGGCCGGGGCGGGATCACGATTACGTGCGCTTACCGGAACGCGTGGCGGTCTTGGCCGGAACGGACTTCCCCGCCTTGCGCGATTTCACGGCTGCGCTCGCAGGCTGCGCGTCGCGCATCGAAGGCGGCGCGTTCTCGTCCTGCTCGCAGCCGTCCAGATACTTGTCGAGCTCTTTCTTGTCGCGCATGCGGAACTTCTGGAAGTCGGGTTTGCGACCCGCGAGGAATGCATTCATGCCTTCCTTCGCCTCATCCGAGCCCCACACGTGCGCGAGCAGCTCCATGCCGTGCTGCCAGGACGAATACAGGTTGTCGGATTCGAAATTGAGCGAGCGCTTGGTCATGCGTATGGTGAGCGCGCTGTGGCCTTTCATCGTCTCGCACCACTTGAGCGTCTCTGCGAGCAGGTCTTTCTGCGGCACGCATTTGTTGATCAGGCCGATATCCACGGCCTCTTTGGCCGTGAAGCGCCGCGCACAGAAAATCATCTCGCGCGCAAGCCGCTCGCCGATGATGCGCGGCAGATACTGCGTCGCCCCCACCGTGGGACAGGCGCCGACTTTCGCGCCGGTCTGCCCGAGCACGGCATTTTCGGAAGCGATGACGACGTCGCACCACAACGCGAGCTCGTGTCCGCCGCCCATGCACCATCCGTTGACCATTGCGATCACCGGGATGGGCAGGCCGCGGATCGTCATGGCGAGCCCGAGCATGCGGTCGTTCCACATGTAGGCGTTGGTGAAGTTCAGGCGCTTCATGGCGTAAAAATCACCGCCTGCTGAAAATGACTTGTCGCCGGCACCCGTGATGACCGCGCAGACTATGGACGGATCTTCACGGGTGGACTTCAGCGCGTCGATCATTTCGTCGAGCGACTGCTCGCGAAATGCGTTCAGGACGCGAGGCCGGTTTATCGTGACCCAGGCCACCTGATCCTTTACCTCGTAAAGAATGTCGCGGTATTTTCTCTTCCCACCTTTTTTCTGTGCAGCAGGCATGACGTCCTCAGCTATTGAAGAATGGATCGAACGGCGAAACGAGTTTACCAGACGGCAAAAAGATCTACGCCGCGCCTTCGCGGCGCGGGATTGCGCGTGTCCGGGAGGCGTTAGAATGAGAAAACACAAAGCGATACAGAAGGAGGAGGCGCATGAGATTCACCGCGATCGCGGCAGGTGTACTGGCGTGCCTGAGCGCAACACCAGTCCTGTCACAAAGCTATCCCGCAAAAGCCGTTCGCATCATCATTCCATTCGCGCCCGGCGGCCCGACGGATCTTCAGGGCAGGTGGGCTGCGCAGCAGCTCAATGTCGCAACCGGACAGCCTTTCATCTCTGACAACCGGCCCGGCGCGGGCGGCGTGCCCGGAACCGAAGCCGCCGTGAAAAGCGCGCCCGATGGATACATCCTGCTCGCCGGTAACCCCGGCCCCCTGACGATCGCGCCTACGGTCAAATCGCAAATGCCGTACGACACGCTGCGCGATCTGATTCCCATCGTGCTGATCGCCAAGAGCGCGAGCTGCATCTGCGTGCACCCGAGCCTGCCCGTGAAAGGGGTGAAGGATTTCGTCGCAATCGCCAAAGCAAAGCCGGGGCGCATCAATTACGGAACCCCGGGCGTAGGAACGGTGGGCCATCTCGCCACCGAGTCGTTCGCCACGGCAGCAGGCGTGAAGCTCAACCACGTGCCCTACAAAGGGGCGGCGCAGTTCACGGTCGATCTGCTCGCCGGCAACATCGAGCTCGCCCAGATCCAGCTCGCAGGCTCGGCGCCGCTCGTGAAGCAGGGCAAAGTCCGCTGCCTCGGCGTCACTTCCGTCGAACGCACCGCGCTCCTGCCCGACGTTCCGACGATCGCGGAACAGGGGCTGAAAGGCTTCCAGAGCTACAACTGGAACGGCCTGCTCGCACCGGCCGCAACGCCGAAAACGGTGGTGACGCGGGTTCACGAAATCATCTCGAAAGCACTGAAAACCCCCGAAGCCCGCGAGCTTTTCGGCAGCCAGGGCCACGAGGTCAGCGGTGCCGGAACTGAAGAATTCGCGGCTTTCATCCGGTCGGAAACCGACAAATGGGCGCGGGTGGCGCAGCGGGCGGGCATACCCAGGCAGTAGCCCCAGGCTGTGTCGAAAAGCACCTCACTAACGTCAGCAATGGAGAACACGGTGGCCAAAGAGAACTCCTACTTCATGTACTTCCCCGGCAACTACCGATGGTCCGCCGGTTTCATCAACATGATGGGTTCCGCGCCCTACGGCGGCTCGGACATCGGCGAGCTGCACAAGATCGGGCAGCTGCTGAAGGACAAAGCGCCCGACGATGACGAAGCGTGGTTCGACGCCTGCGCCAAAGTCGCCGACGGCGTTCGCGGCCATGCCGAAAAGTTCGAAAGCAGCGGCCATCGTTATTCCGCGGCCGCCGCTTATCTGCGAGCGTGCAACTACTATCAGATGGCAGAGCGCTTTCGCACGCCGAAAGACGAGAAGGCGCTCGCGATCTACAAGACGGCAGTCGACTGCTTTCATCGTCACGCCAAGCTGACGGACGTGAAGATCGAGATCGTCGAGGTGCCGTGCAAAGAGGGCGGCAGCTTCCCCGGCTATTTCGTGCACGCGCAGAACGCGAAGTCGAAGCGCACACCCTGCGTGGTGTTCTTCGACGGGCTCGACGTGACCAAGGAAATCCAGTACGTGCGCGGGGTGCCCGACCTCATCAAGCGCGGCATCTCGGTACTCGTCATGGACGGCCCGGGCACCGGGGAGTCGATCCGCTTTCGCGATCATTACCTGCGCCACGATTACGAGGTCGCGGGCAGCGCCTGCGTCGATTACCTCGAGAAGCGCGATGACGTGGACGCGAAGAAGATCGGCGTGGTCGCGATCAGTCTGGGCGGTTACTACGCGCCGCGTATGGCGTCGATGGAGCCGAGATTCGCGGCATGCGTGGCGTGGGGTGCGATCTGGGACTATTACGCGACCTGGAAGAAACGCATCGACTCGAACTTCAGAACCTCCATGTCGGTGCCGGGACATCACATCACCTGGATCCTCGGCGTCGATACGCTGGAAGAAGCCCTGAAGCGGCTCGAGCCTTTCCGCCTCGACGGCGTCGTTCAGAAAATGCGTTGCCCGTTCCTGGTCGTCCACGGCGCCGAAGACGAGCAGGTTCCGCTCGCCGATGCCCAGGCCCTTTACAACGCGTCGGGATCAAAGGACAAGACGCTGCGTGTCTTCACCGCAGAAGAAGGCGGCGCGCAGCATTGCCAGCGCGATTACCTCACCCTGGTGGTCGCGACGATGTGGGATTGGTTCGAGGACAAGCTGAAACCCTGAAAACCAGTGATGCACTGCCTCACCGCAACGAACGCGAGGACCCATGAGCACGCACAAGACCGAAATCAGAGACGGCATGAAAATCGACTGGGACGTCCCGATCGTCATGGACGACGGTCTCACCGTGATGGCGGATGTCTATCGCCCGATCGCCGAAGGCCGCTACCCGGCGCTCGTCAGTTACGGCCCGTATGGCAAAGGGCTTGCGTTCCAGGACGGTTACAAAACAGCGTGGGAGATCATGGCACGCGAGTTTCCCGACGCCGTCGCCGGCACGACGAACCAGTACCAGAACTGGGAAGTCGCCGATCCTGAAAAATGGGTCCCCGACGGCTACGTCTGCGTGCGAGTGGATTCGCGGGGCGCAGGACGCTCGCCCGGTTTTCTCGACCACAACGGCGCGCGCGAGAACCGGGATTTTCACGATTGCATCGAATGGACTGCGGCGCAGCCGTGGTGCAGCGGTAAAATCGGGCTCAACGGCATTTCCTATTACGCGAGCAGCCAGTGGCGCGCGGCGGCGCTGCAGCCGCCGCACCTGGCCGCCATCTGCGTGTGGGAAGGCTGGTCCGATTACTATCGTGACGGCTCGCGTCACGGCGGCATGGCGTGCACCTTCCGCAAGAACTGGCAGGAAATGCAGGTGGTGACCGTGCAGCACGGCCGCGGCGAGCGCGGTCCGAAGAGCCGCGTGACCGGTCAGCTCGTGTGTGGCGACGTGACGCTCTCCGACGAAGAGCTCAAAGCCAATCGCGCCGACATGTGGGCCAACGTGACCAGCCGGCCGCTCATCGACGACTATTACCGCGAGCGCACGGCGGATCTGTCGAAAGTCACCGTTCCGCTCCTGTCGGCGGCGAACTGGGGCGGCCAGGGTTTGCACACCCGCGGCAATTTCGAAGGCTACAGCCGAGCCGCGTCGAAGGAGAAATGGCTCGAAGTGCACGGCGGCTCGCACTGGGCGCCTTTCTATACCGACTACGGCGTGGCGCTGCAGAAGCGCTTCTTCGATCATTTCCTCAAGGGCGTAAGCAACGGCTGGGACCAGCAGCCGCGCGTCCAGCTTCAGGTTCGCCACATCGATAGGTTCGTCGAGCGTCAGGAGAACGAGTGGCCGCTCGCTCGCACCGAGTGGACGCGCTACTACCTCGATCTCTCGGAACGCACCCTGACGACCACGGCCCGACGCGCATCGGACACGCTCGAGTACGAGGCCCTGGGCAATGGGGTCACGTTCAGCACGCCGCCGCTTAAGCGGCCGCTCGAAATCACCGGTCCTTCGGCGCTCAAGCTTTTCCTGTCCTCGTCAACGACTGATGCCGATGTGTTTGCCGTGCTGCGGGTGTTCGCGCCTGACGGACGGGAAGTCGTCTTCCAGGGTGCGCTCGACCCGCACACGCCCGTCGCCCAGGGCTGGTTGCGCGCGTCTCACCGCAAGCTCGATCCCGGGTTGAGCCTGCCTTATCGCCCTTATCACTCGCACGACGAAATCCAGCCTCTCACGCCGGGCACAGCGGTCGAGCTCGACATCGAGATCTGGCCGACGTGCATCGTCGTTCCCGCCGGATACCGGCTCGCGCTCACGATTCGCGGCAAGGATTACGAATACGACGGTCCCGGCACGACGCTGTCGAACATGAAGAATGTCATGCGCGGCTGCGGTCCTTTCGTTCACGACGACCCGGCCGATCGTCCGCAGGAAATCTTCGGCGGCAAAGTCACGCTGCACTCCGACGCGACACAGCTGCCTTACGTGTTGCTGCCGATCATTCCGTAAGCGGGCAGCCGCGCTGCATCAAGCGCGGGGTCATAAAAAAGGACGCGTAGGGGCAGTGCATGCGCCCCCAGCGTCCTTTTTTTCGTCTGCCCGAAAGCAGAGGTTGAGCGGCTTTCTGCTTACGCCTTCAACAGCTCGGCGCCCCGCTTCACCGCTTTCACGATGTTGATGTAACCGGTGCAGCGGCACAGGTTGCCTTCGAGGCCTTTGTGGATTTCTTCTTCCGTGGGGTTCGGGTTGTCCTTGAGGAAACCCGCCGTCGCCATGATCATTCCCGGCGTGCAGAAACCGCACTGCAGACCGTGGCATTCCGTGAACGCGCGCTGCACGGGATGCAGTTCTCCGTTCTTGGCGAGCCCTTCGATGGTGACGACATCCGCCCCATTCGCCTGAACGGCGAGCACCGAGCACGACTTGATCGCACGCCCATTCATATGCACGGTGCAGCAGCCGCACTGACTGGTATCGCAGCCGACGTGCGTTCCGGTGAGCCCCACCGAGTCCCGGATGAAATTGACGAGCAGCGTGCGGTCTTCGACTTCGCGCGCCTGTTTGGTGCCGTTTATGGTGATTTCGACTTTGGCCACTGTTATCTCCCTGCGATTTGGGTCACGGCGCGTTTGGTCAGCACGCTCACGAGATTCGAGCGGTATTCGCGCGAACCGTGTATGTCCTCGTTCATCTCGTCCGCCGGCACGCTCAGTCCAGCGAGCGATTCGACGGCCAGCTTCTTGCCGAGTGCGGCTTCCGCTGCGCTCCAGCGAAAC
>JBKJKJ010000289.1:0-3605 GCA_046597455.1 Burkholderiales bacterium | reverse complement strand
GACTCGTTCCTGTAAATGAAAGGCGAAATCCACACCGCGCTCCCGTAGAGCAGCAGCGTGTAGCCGTCGGCAGGGGATTTGGCGACGACTTCGGCCGCAATTGTTCCGCGATTGTCGACGATCACCGCCTGGCGAAACGGGCTTTTGAGCTCCTGCGCGACCAATCGCGCCACGAGATCGTTCGCGCTGCCCGGGGCCACGGTCACGATACGCACAGGCTTCGAAGGATACGTCTGCGCGTGAGCTGTACCGAAGAGCATTGCGAGCGCAGGCACCCACATGTCGAACCGTGTCTTGCGCATGTCAACCTCCGCCGCGTTGTTATCGGGGCATAGCATGCACGGCAGTGCCATCGTAGGGCAAGGCACAGCGCCGACCGTGAGCACACGTCGCCAGGCATGCGCGCATTCTGTCAGCGCCGCCGCGCATCTCGAGGGTGCGCGGCGTATGGCGGATCGTCCCTAGCCGGGCCCCTGCATCCGGGCTTCGCGCCGGCACGCGATGACACCCGTACGCGGTCATTGCGAGCAGCACGGCGACGAAGCAATCCCGTTGCGAACGATCGCTTGTACGTTACGCCCTACACGACCCCGACAGAATCGGTCTACGATGAAACGTCGCTGAGCGCAGGGTCCGGGTCGAGTGCACTCGCGTGCGTGTGAGCTGCCCGCACGATCGTCCGCGCGGTGTCGAAGTCCAGACTGTCCATGGCCTCCAAAAGCCGGGAAAAGCGTTCGACACCCAGTGTTGTGCGCAGACCGGGCGCCAGCCGCTCGAAAAGCGGCATGGCGTCGAGATTCTGTTCACGCAGAAGCGCACTCAGCCGGACGACATCGACGCGATCGGGCCCGGGAGTGCCATCTGCGGTTTTATCGTCCGCGCAAACTGCGTCGGGCGTCAGAAACGCTGACGCGTCGGCACGCAACCGCGCCAGCGCGGACGCGACGGCCTGAAGCGCGCCCGCGCAGTCTTCGCGCTTCTCGGCGCGCAATGAACTCTCGAGTTGCCGCGCCATGCGGAGGATTTCGTCCGCGCCGAGATTGCCCGCGATGCCGGCGAGTTTGTGCAGCCGCGCCGCGGCGGCCTGCACCGACTGCGGATCGTCCGGGAGGACACTTGCGGGCGCCAGATCGCTGAATTCCGCCAGCATGCGCCTTAGCAGCGAGCTGAACAGCGTGACGTTGCCACCCATTCTGGCGCGTGAATCGAGCTGGTTGATCCCCGCGATGTCCGGCCAGCCCGCCGTGTCCGGCAGCGAGGCCCGCGGCGCTCGCAGAATCGGCAGTACGTCGCCAGTCGTTCGCTCGATGTGCCGGCGCACGGCCCGTATCATGGTTTCCGGATCGATCGGCTTGCTGATGAAGTCGTTCATGCCGCACTTCATCGCCCGTTCGCGCTCGCTTACCAGCGCGCCTGCGGTGAGCGCCAGAATAGGCAGATCGGCGAGGCAAAGCTCGGTTCGGATCAGTCGGGTGGCTTCGTACCCGTCCATCTCGGGCATCTGGATGTCCATGAGCACGAGGTCGATACGCCCGGAATTCGCACGCAGCGTCTCGACGGCTTCCACTCCGCTCGCCGCGCCCGCCACCAGCGCGCCTTCGGTCTGGAGAATGCGCTGTGCAACCTTGCGATTGAGCGCGCTGTCGTCCACCACGAGGATGCTCACGCCGGGCAGGCGCTGTCCGGCATCTTCGTCGGGGACTGCGTTCAGGAGGCGTTCGGCGCTGCCGGTCCGGTGCAAGACAGCCTGGCTCACAGCGGTGTGCAGCATCGCCGGGCTGACCGGTTTGGTCAGTATGACGTCCGCGAGTTGCGAGTCGGGATGGGAACGAAGCAACGCCTGGTCGTGTGCCGTCACCATGATCACCACGGACTCTGCGTCAACGCCGTAACGCTCGCGCAGTGCCCTGAGGGCCTGCAAGCCGTCCAGCCCGGGCATCTGCCAGTCGAGAACGAGCGCATCGAAGTGCGTGCCGGAACGCTCGCGCGTCTCGAACAGATCGAGTACTTCGGTCCCGGATGCGACAGCCTCCACGCTCCAGCCGAGCGAATTCGCACTGCGGGCGAGCGCTTCGCGCTGCAGCGCGTGGTCGTCGGCAATCAGCACTTTGAGCGCCGCTGCGTGCAACGCGTGATCGGTCGCGGGCGCATCCAGCTGGAACGGTATGTCGACCGCGAACGTGCTTCCCGACCCCGGCTCGCTTTGCACACTGACCTCGCCCCCCATGAGGTTTGCCAGTTGCTTGACGATGGCGAGGCCCAGACCGGTGCCGCCGAAACGCCGGGTCGTGGAGGCGTCCTGCTGGACGAAGGGCTGAAAAATCTGATCGAGTGCCGCGGGTGTGATGCCGATTCCGGTGTCCTGGACGCTGAAGCGCAGCGTCGCGACGTTGGAATCGAGCGACGCGCAACTGACTTTTAGCGTGACGCTGCCGCGCTGGGTGAACTTGATCGCGTTGCCGACCAGGTTGTTCAGAATCTGAGTGAGGCGAAGCGCGTCGCCGCGCAACGACCGCGGCAGGCCGGGTGCGGCGTCGACGACGAGCTCGAGGCTTTTGGCCGCCCCGCTGCCGGCCATCACGGCTGACACCTCATCGAGAATGTCGTGAAGCTGAAAGCTGGACTGTTCGATGCCGAGGTGCCCGGCTTCGATTTTCGAGAGGTCGAGGATGTCGTTGATGATCGTGAGCAGGGATTTGGTCGCAGTCTGTATCTTATGCACGAATCCCGCCTGCTCCCCGCCGATCCCGCTTCGGGCGAGCAGGTAGGTCAGGCCCGATATCGCATTCATGGGCGTGCGGATCTCGTGGCTCATGTTTGCCAGGAACCGGCTCTTGGCGATATTCGCGGATTCGGCCTGCGCCGTGCGCTCGGCGAGCGCGGCATTGAGCGCCGAGAGCGCCCGTGCCTGCGCCTTGCTTTCGCTAAGGTCCACGGCGATGCCGAGGAAGCCGCTGACTTCCTCGCCGTCACGCAGCGCGCTGACCGTGAGCAACACCGGCAGCCGGCTCCCGTCACGGCGGATATACGTCCATTCGTTGACGTCGCTCTGCGCCACCGTGGCCTTCGCCACGAAAGCCTGGAAACCCGGTGTGATTGGAATGCCGAGCTCGACCGTGAGCACGTCCGCACGGGTCTTCACTTCGGCCGGGTCGTGAAACACGCCCGGGTTGATCCGGCCGACTACGTTCGCCGCCTCGTATCCGAGCATCCGCTCGGCTGCGGGGTTGAATAGCGTGATGGTGCCATCCTTGTCGGTAGCAATGACCGCGGAACCTGCATTCTCGAGTATGACTCGCTGCAGCGCCGATGATGCCCGCAGCTGGTCCGTGCGTTCGAGCACCTGCCGCTCGAGCGTCGCGTTGAGCTCGAGGATGCGCGCTTGCGCGGCTTTCTGGTCGGTGATGTCGGTTATCGTGACCGCTGCGCCGGTGACACGCCCGTCTCTGCGCGTGACCGGCGAGACGCTAACCGAAACGTCGATGAGCGTGCCGTCACGACGACGGCGCACGCTGTCGAAATGCGGGACCATCCGGCCTGCGTTGACGCAATCTCGAATTCGAACAGCCTCGTCGAGCCGGTCCGGCGGCACCAGCAGCTCGCGC
>JBKJKJ010000234.1:0-5701 GCA_046597455.1 Burkholderiales bacterium | reverse complement strand
GCCATTGGCTCTCGGCCACCCAGCGTCCAGGCGAAGTGGCATAGAAATTCCTGGCCGGAACCGACCGCGGCATCCACGCGATGAGACGCGGATCGCGCGTAACGCCGGTTTCCTTGCCGCGCATCCAGTGGTCGTACCAGCGCAGCGCTTCCTGAAGAAAACCGATCGCAGGGCCGGGAATCCCCAGGTGCGCGTAGCGGTGACCCCACGGGCCGATGAGGCCTTTCGACGGCACCTTGAGCTTCGCGAGCGATTCGCTGACCGAACCCACGTACGCACCGTCGGCCCAGCCGCTCACGGCGTAGAAAGGCGCTTCGATCTTCGAATGATCGATCGCGCGGCTGCGCCAGTAATCGTCGTAAGTCTGGTGCGCGAGCGTCGCGGCGATCTGCGGCGTGTCGTGCTCGAGCCGCTCCAGCCACATCCGGCGCCAGCGTTTTCCCACCAGAACAGGATCGGGCGGACGCGACTTGTAGCCGAACAACTGCGCCGACCACCGTATCGAACGCAGCAGGATGGCCCCGCCGAGGAAC
This sequence comes from Burkholderiales bacterium, assembly GCA_046597455.1. Taxonomy (GTDB): domain Bacteria; phylum Pseudomonadota; class Gammaproteobacteria; order Burkholderiales; family SG8-41; genus JAQGMV01. The sequence continues at coordinate 5,168 of JBKJKJ010000234.1, read as the reverse complement.
ACCTGGCTGTAGCTGTAGCGGTCGGGTGCGTACGATTGCGCAATCACCGCTTTCAGCTCTTTCGGCGCGCGCGACGCGGTGAGTATGGCCTGGAAACCGCCCCACGAGATGCCGAACATCCCGACCTGGCCGTCACTCCACGGCTGAAGGGCGATCCACTTGAGCACATCCAGCGTGTCCTGCGTCTCGTCGCTGGTTGAGAATACGCCCTGTATACCGTCCGAATCCCCCGAGCCGCGGATGTCGACACGCATCGTCGCGTAGCCGTGGCCGGCGAAGTAGCGATGGTGCTGGGCGTCGCGAGGCGCGTAGATGTCGCGCTTGCGGTACGGGATGACCTCGATGATCGTCGGAACCCGTGCCTTCCCGGCAATATCGGGCAGCCACAGCTTCGCCGCCAGCCTGATGCCGTCCGGCATCGGGATCCAGCAGTCTTCGGTTTCAGTGTACTGATGAGGGAATCGGGTAACGACCTTCAACGTGGACTCTTCTCGTTATGAAAGGAGGAATGCACGACCGCGCTGCTCGCGCGAATCGGATGACCTTATCATAACGTCGAAGCTGCCAGCAGCCTGTCGCACTTGATTTCACGAGGCCGGTGCGTAGGGTTTTCGAGTCGCTTCGATCAGCACCCGGGGACAGGCTGCTTACACGAAACCCCCACTTGAACATATGCGAGACTGAGAAGCGGAGTTTTCTGCGGGAAAGACCATCCACCCGGATGCGCTTTCCGCGTTTCGTCCGTCGTGTCTTCCAGTTAAGGAGTTTGTCGCAAGCAAGTCCGACAAACTCCTAGTGCAGCGTTTCGCCCGGCGGGACATCGTCCAGAGTCATACCGCGCTTGCGGGCGAGCAACTCCCGCTCGCGCAGTGTTGCGCTGCGCAGATAGGGCTGCAGCGGTTTCACGCCCGCGCGGCGCGAAAGGAGGCTGTGCAATGTCTCGTCATCGAGGTCAGATGCGCTGAGGCGGCGCACCTTGCCGCCCTCCCACGCCGCGACGGCGACACCGTCCCGAAAGAGTATTCGGTTCTGCGCGATCGACGACACGCGTGCATCGGGCGTCAGAATGCCGACGAGGTTGAGCGGGTCGGCGCCGTTCACGACGACGAGCTCGCCGCTTCTTTCAACCTTGCGCACCGCTCTCAGCCGCCCCACGGCATCGGCCAGCGCAAACTGCTCGCCACCGAAACCAGCGACGAACCGGCCGCCGCGAATTTCGCCGCGTGCCTCCAGTCTGCGATAGACCCTCGTCAGCTCGCGCCAGGACGGAAGGCGCGACTCGCGCGCGAGCAGCGATCGGAACACCACGCCGTAGCGTTTGAGCAGGCCGCGCGCCACCGCTTCGATGCGCGCGTCAGCCACCATGTCCGGCCCGTTCGCGAACAAGGCCCAGCGCCCCGCGGTATCGACGCCATACACCGAGCGCCGCGTGCTGGGCCGTCCGCCCGAGAGGCTTCTGCGTTTCCCCGACGGGGTGAGCAGCGCGCGCAACCCGCTGAAGCTGTCGGCGGTCACGAGACCCGCGCCCGCAAGCTCGCCCAGCGCGCGTTCAACGTGAGTGCGCAGCAACCCGGTCGCCGTAACCAGCTCGTGGAAGAACGACGCGCCGCGCGCAACCAACGCTTCCTGTACCGCCTTCGCCTGCGAGCTCAGGGCTTGCGGATCGACCGGCTCCGCGACTCGCCAGACACTCAGGTTCGCGCGCTGCAGGATCGCCATCGGCGAGCTCCTGAGTGGCGCTTTGCCGGCACCGTCCATCGGCGTGATCCGGCCCCACGCCACGCGCCCGGAGAGACAGAGCATGTCGAGGTCGCTCGAAGCGTAATCACAAACTCGCGCGGGCAGCACGTCGTGCTCCCACGCGGCCGCTGCGAGCTCGTATCCCTCGAGCTGCTCGATCACGGCGGCGAGGCTCTCGATCCCGCTCAGTTGCTCCCCCGGCGTCACGTGCTGCCAATGCATCAGGAATCTCATGAAGTCAGCGGCACTGACCGCTTCGATTTCGGCGCGCAGACGATTGATCGTATAGCGATGGATGCGCGCGAGCAGTCGCCGGTCGCACCACTCGAGCGCGCCGCCCTCACCGGCGAGGGTGGGGGAGAAATACCCGCGCAGCAGCCGCCCTTCCGTCTCCAGCGCCTGCAGCGCGCCGTTGACGAGGCTCGCGTCGACGGGATCCGCCGAGGTGAACGCGGCTGCGAGTCGCTGCGCCGTCACCGGTCCGAGCACTTCCATGCGCCCGCGCACGAGCTCGCGTGCCGCGTCTTCGCGCGTCCACGCTTTGCGGATACGCTCGGGAATATTCGGTGCGACAACCTGCGGCACCACCGCATCGAGCTCTTCGAAACGCTCGATCGCGACCCAGAAACCACCGGCCTTCACCGCGCGCCCCGCTTCGACGAGCCGGTCCATCAACCCCGGCCAGTGATCCTGGCCGGCCCGCGCCGGGACTTCGTCCTCCCGGATGAATCCGGAGAACATTAGCGCATCGTGGAGCTCGTCTGCGCTCGCCGCATACGGCCACGCTTCATCGCGCACGCGCTCGATTGCGGCGGGGTCGAGCGCGCCGAGATCGTCGGCGTTTCGCGGCTCGGTCGAGCGACGGGTATGAACGGCCTGCGTGCGCCGCTCTTCCAGAGGCGCATCGTCGAGAAAAGTATAGACCGCCGAATTGAGAAGCTCGTGACAGAACACCGAAGGCTCGGGTGTTTCGCGGCTGACGCACTTCACTTCGGCGTTCGCCACACGACACAGCACATCGACGAGGCCGGGCAGATCCATCGCCTCTTCCAGCGCGTCACGCATCGCCTGGTTGACGAGCGGGTGATCGGGAATCGCACGCGCGCCCTGGAGGTTGTCCAGGCACGCGGTCGCATCGGGGAATACGCCCTGAAGCAGGTCCTCGGCATTCATGCGCTGCAGCTGGGCGGGAACACGCAGGCCATTGCGGCTGCGCGGCACCGCCAGGGCGAGCGTAGTCGCCCATCGCCAGCGCGTCTCGAACATCGGCGAATCGAGAACCGCCTGCTCGAGCGTCCCGCGCACCGTTTCCGGGTGCAGGTAACGAAACACCTCATCGAGCGCGAACGCGTGGGAAGCGCCGAGCGAAAGGATCACGCCTTCCTCGGTCGCCGCGGCCTGCAGCTCGAAGTTGAAGCTCTGGCAGAATTTTTTCCTGAGCGCGAGACCCCACGCGCGATTGATGCGGCTGCCGAAAGGCGCGTGCAGCACGAGCTGCATGCCGCCGGATTCATCGAAGAAGCGCTCGAGGACGAGCGTGTGCTGGGTCGGCACCACGCCGAGCGCGCGCTTGCCTTCGGCGAGGTACGCAACGATCTGCTCCGCGGCGCAACGGCCGAGCGCGTAGTCCTGCATGAGCCATCGTATCGCCGGCTCGCGCTCGCCGTCCGTCCGCGGTTGGTCGGGACGCGGCAGCTTAGCATCCGCCGACGCACGCAGCCGCGACACCGCCGCGCTCATCTCGTCGCTGCGCGCAGGCGCTTCGCCCAGCCAGAACGGCATCGAAGGCGGCTGGCCCTGGGCATCCGCCACGCGCACCACGCCGCTCCCGACCCGCAGGATGCGCCACGACGTATTGCCGAGCTGAAAAACGTCGCCCGGCAACGACTCGACCGCAAAATCTTCGTTGAGCGTCCCGACGAATGTGCCTTCGGGCTCGAGCAACACGCGATAGTCGAACAATTCAGGTATGGCGCCGCCCGACATGATCGCGCTCATGCGAGAGCCTCTACGCGCGCGAAGCTTTTCGTTGATGGGGTCGTGGGTGACGAGCGCCGCACGGCGACCGCGGCGGGTCGCATAACCCTGCGAGAGCATCGCGACCACGTCGTCGTATTCGCCGCGCGTGAGATCGCGGTAGGGATAAGCGGCGCGGAAAAGATCGTATAGCGCCGTCTCGTCCCATTCCTCGGCGGACGACTCGGCCACGATCTGCTGCGCAAGGACGTCGAGCGGCTTGACCGGCACGTGCACCCGGTCGAGCTCACCGTCGCCGGCTGCACGGACCATCGCTGCGCATTCGATCAGATCGTCCCGCGTGAGCGGGAAAACACGCCCTTTGGGCAGGCCGCGCACCGTATGGCCCGAGCGCCCGACGCGTTGCAGCAGCGTAGCGATGCGATTGGGAGACGAGATCTGGCAGACGAGATCGACATGCCCGATGTCGATGCCGAGCTCGAGAGACGCCGTCGACACGAGCACCTTCAGCGTGCCTTCCCGCAGGCGCGCTTCGGCGTCGAGGCGCTTCTCCTTCGACAAACTGCCGTGATGAGCCGCGACGCACTCCGCGCCGAGACGCTCGGTGAGATGGTGGGCCATGCGTTCGGCGAGCCGGCGCGTGTTCACCATGATGAGCGTCGTGCGATGCGTCCCGATGAGCTCGATCAGGCGGTTGTAAATCTCCTGCCACACTTCGATCGACATCACCGCTTCGAGCGGCGAGCCCGGCACTTCTATGGCGAGATCGATTCGGCGCTTGTGCCCGCTGTCCACGACGTTGCAGCGGGTCGCCGGGTCCGCGCCCACGAGGAACCGTGCGACTTCTTCGATCGGTTTCTGCGTAGCGGATAATCCGATTCGCTGAAGACTGCGTCCGCACACGTGCGCGAGCCGCTCGAGGGTGAGCGCGAGATGCGCGCCGCGGCGCGATTCGATCACCGCGTGAATTTCGTCGACGATCACCACGCGCGCGGTCTTCAGCATGATCCGCGACTTCTCTGCGGTGAGCAGCAGGTAAAGCGATTCCGGCGTCGTCACCAGGATGTGGGGCGGCGTGCGCAGCATCGCGGCGCGCTCGGCCTGGGGCGTGTCACCGCTGCGGACCGCCGCGGTAATGCGAACAGGGGGAAAACCCATGTCTTCAGCGAGGCGCCGGATTTCGCGTCGGGGCTCTGCCAGGTTCTTGTGGATGTCGGCCGACAGCGCTTTCAGGGGCGAGACGTAGATGACGCGAACCTCGTCCGGCAACCCGCCGCGCGTCAGGCCTTCGCGCAGCAGCTCGTCGATCGACGTGAGGAAAGCGGCGAGCGTCTTGCCGGAACCCGTAGGCGCAGCGATGAGCGTGTTCTCGCCCTGGCGGATCGACGCCCAGCCATCGAGCTGGGCTTGCGTCGGCGGCAACACGGCGCCGCATCCGTCCGTGCCCTCGG
>JBKJKJ010000176.1:0-46031 GCA_046597455.1 Burkholderiales bacterium | reverse complement strand
TCTTCGCCGCCGCGTTCCCGGCGATGCTGGTCGGCATTTTCATCGGCAACCGGGTGCACCTGAGCATCAGCGAAACCAATTTCCGGCGCGTCGTGATCGCCACCCTGTTCGTGTGCGGGATCCCGCTCTTGCTGCGCTGAGGCCGTAACCGGTATGGGCGCGCCGCAGGCGCTTTAGTACGCGAGGTGTCCGCGCGTTTTGAGTCGCGCGCGATAAACAGAAGTCTGGGCGGTGATATAGAGCGAGCGCAAATCGCCGTCGCCCCAGGCGATATTGGTCGGCCTCTCGGGAGTGAGAATGACGCCCAGACAGTGCCCGCCGGAATCGAACACGTGGATGCCGCCGGGGCCGGTGCAATAGAGGTGGCCGGCGCTATCGAACTTCATGCCGTCCGGCGCGCCGGGGGCGTCTCCGGTGGTCTCGCCGAACACCCGGCCGTTTTCGATCGAGCCGTCGGCCTTCACGTCGAACACGCGGATGTGCTTGCGCGGGGTGTCGTTGATATAGAGACGCTTCTCGTCGAGCGAGAAGCACAGACCGTTCGGCTGTTCGAAGTCGTCGACCAGAAGTCGCAGGGGCGAGCCGTCCGGGCTGATGCGGTAAACGCCCCGAAAATCGAGCGTCAACGGTCGAGGTACGCCGACGTCTTCCCTGATGCGTCCGAACGTGGGGTCGCTGAAATAGATCGCGCCGTCGGATGTCACGACGATATCGTTGGGACTGTTGAGCTCCGTGCCCTGCCAGTGTGAGGCGAGCACGGTCAGCGCGCCGTCCGGCTCCTCGCGAACTACGCGGCTCGTTCCATGCTCGCAACTCACGAGGCGCCCGCTTGCGTCATACGTGCTGCCGTTCGCCTTGTTGCTCGGCTTTCGATAGGTCCGCACGCCGCGCTGCGCGCTCCAGCAGCGCATGTGGTCGTCCTTCATGTCGCTCCAGATAAGCTGCCCATGTGTCTTGTCCCACACCGGCCCTTCGGTGAAGCCGAAGCCGGTCGCCACCTGCTCGACGCGCAGGTCTTCATCGGCCACTGCGGAAAAACCGGGATTGCGGATCGCGATATCCATGGCACGCCTCCATTTGCTGTTCCGTTGGTCTGCGGGTACGCCGTTGTCGGTGGATCACAGTGCGCAAAAAGTCGAATCACTACACTACCCGGTGGACGCTTTGGCTTTGCGCATCTCTTCGTAAAGCGCTGCCCGGGCTTCTTCCAGTGTGTACGGTTTGAGCAGCACGCGAAATGCGGACGTCGCGGTGAGCGCGTCCGAATATCCGGTGGCGAGGACGATCGGCACGTCGGGGCGGGTGAGCCTCATTTCCTGCGCGAGGTAAAGCCCGTCGCCCTGGCCCGGCATCACGATGTCGGAGAGCACAGCGTCGATCTCGTGCGTGCGCAACGCCGCGAGCGCGCTTGCCGCATCGATTGCTGCGATGACGGTGAACCCGCTGGCGCGCAGTCCCGGTACCATCACTTCGCTGACCAGTTGATCGTCCTCCACGAAGAGCACGGTGCACGGCGCGCCGTTCTCCTCGCGAATGGGCGCGGTCGCCCCGGGGGGTGAGGCCTCCAGGCGATGGCTGCGCGGGAGAAACAGGCTGAGCGTCGTGCCCCGTCCCGGCGTGCTCTCGATCGTGGCCGTGCCGCCCGACTGCTGGGCGAAGCCGTAGATCTGCGCGAGTCCGAGGCCCGAGCCTTTGCCGACTTCCTTCGTCGTGTAGAAAGGCTCGAACACGCGGGGAAGGTCCGCTGCGGGGACTCCGGCGCCGGTATCGCGGATGCCTATGCGCACGTATTCGCCCGGCGGCAATCCGCCGGCCTCGCCGGCGGGAACGGTTTCGTTGGAGGCGATGATCTCCAGCTTCCCGCCCTCAGGCATAGCATCGCGCGAATTGAGCGCGGCATTCAGCACCGCGAGCTCGAGTTGAACCGCATCGACGTATACCGGCCACAGCGAGGGCGGCATGACCACGCTCAGCTCGATGTCACCGCGCAGGGCGCCCTCGATGAGATCGCGGAATTCCGAGATGTGCGCGTGCAGGTTCAGCAGCGCCGGCGCGGCAACGGTGCCTTTCCCGAACGTGGACAACTGGCGAGTCAGCTTGGTCGCGCGCTCGACTGCACGCTTGCCGGACTCCATCGCCGACTTGATCGAAGCCGGATCACGCACTCGCAACGCGACTTCGATCGCCGCGCTGATCGTCTGCAGCAGGTTGTTGAAATCGTGCGCGATGCCGCCGGTCAGCTTGCCCAAAGCCTCGAGCTTCTGATTCTGGAGGAGTGCCTGCTGCGCGCGCTGGCTTTCGGTGACCGCTTCCTGGATTCGTCTGGCCATGACCTCCTGGGCGCCGGCGATGCGCTCGCTCGCCTGCTGCAGCTCGGTGGCGACGAGCCGCGTTTCGACGAGCCCCTGCTCTGGCACGCCGACTCGTTCTCCGCGGCCCACGGCGGATGCGAGGTTGACGAGCTGGCGCAGGGGACGCGAGATCGTGAGCCCGACGTAGGTGGCCGCCAACATCGCGAGCATCAGCAGGACCGCGGTCACGAGGACGGTCAGGTTCAGCGCCGATACGATCTGCGTGTCGAGCTCGGACTTGGGCATGCTGATGGCGAACGTCCATCCGGTCTGCGCGATCGGCGTGTAGGCGGTGAAGGTTTTGACGCCATCGAGCCGTACCGTCTCGAAGACCCCTTCGCGCTTCTCTCGCAGCTGGGCCGCAAGCTCGGCTGTTATCGGTTTGCCGACGAACTCTGCGGGCTTCAGGCGCCTCGCCACGATCACCCCTTTACGATCGATCACCGATGCGTTCCACCCGGCAGGCAGTCGCTGATCCTCGAGCGCTTTCTGCAGCGTTTCCGCAAAGCTTCCCATCGAGAGAAAACCGATCACTCGACCGTCTCGCAACACGGGCACGCGCAGCGCGAAGCTGAGTTTGTTACCGAGTGGAGCGAGGTAGAGATCGGACACCACGGCCGCGTCAGCGACCAGTTCGTTGCCGAGGCCCATGAATGCGCGGGAGCGGGGCAGCGGCGTGCCCAAGGGAATCCGTGTATTCAGTTGCTGCTGTCCGGCGAGGTCGATCAGCACCACGGTGCGCTCGACCGAAGGCGCCGCGGCTTTGGCGAATTCGTAGAACGTCGCGATCTCGCCCCGCTCGAGAGCGGGTGCGACAGCGAGTGTCCTGAGCGTGACCTCCTTGCGGGCCAGCTCCTTATCGACGACCGAGGCGACGGCGCGTGCGATCTCGGACAGGTTGCGCGTTGCGACCTGAATCTGCTGCTGGTAAAGCGCGTAAAGCCCCCACAGCGCACCCAGGAGTCCGGGAAGGACGATCGCGAGCGCAAGAGCCAGCAGCCGGGATCTTATCGACACGCTGCGCTCAATTCCTGATTCGGCCTGCTGTTCATCGTGGACTGGGGGCTGGGGGGGTGGCGGTAGAGCGAGGAGCGGATAGGCGACTGGCGGCCGATTTTAACAGCGGTGGGGGGGCGTCCGGTTTCCCGTCCCTGTAAAGCGGTGAATGCAATAAAAACAGACGTGCAGTCGCGATTGCCCGCCGCTGTTTCCCCAGGCATGTCGGAGTTGTGTACCCTATGGGCCCGTGCCTTGCTCACCTCGCGAGGCAATCGCAATGAACGAAAGGACACACTGATGGCCACCAACGTCGATGATGGACACATACCGGAACCCGGGATGGGGCTGGCACTGCTTGCCGTGCTCGTCATGGTTGGAGTCACCGCAGTGCTGTCGCTGCTCATCTACCTGCTCATGCAGGGCGTAGAGGCGACCTCGTCCACCGGAACCGCGCCGGGCGAACGCGCGCGGGTCAGCACCCCTGCGGTGCCCTTCGGGCAGCCGGCTACCGTCGCGCCGCCGGCGCCGGTGGAGTCTTCCGCCACGCCTGCCACGCCTCCCATCTCCATCGAGTCGGCCACGCCCATACGTCCCATAACGAAATAGGCGAAGTAAGCCGCACCCCGCTCATCGGGGCAAGGCCGGGGCCTGCCGGGTACGGCGCGCCGCAAGCTTTCCCGCGGCCCCGAACTTGCAGTATCGACTTATGCATGTCGATCGACGGAAGACCCAGCAGTGGGAATTTTCGCAGGACCGCGGCCTCCTGTGGTCCTGGCGCCGGCTGAAGCGAGGCCGTGAAGCGGATCAGTCTGCTGTCGCATTCGCCAGCCGCACTGACTGTATCGCGGACGCAATGCGTCACGGCTATCTGGGCATCATTCCCTGGCTCGTCCGGTGATGTTGCGAACGCCCGCGGACACTCCGCGCGCAACGGCTGCTTCCCCCCAATCAACTCAGGTGACGAAATGAGATTACGTTATAGCACCGCAGCCCTCATCCTGAGTGTGCTGCTCGTAGTGCCCGGCGCGGTTGCCGCGGAGGATGAAAACAAGGCTGGTGCGGCGACCGAGAAGCGCGCCGAGCCGCGCCCCGCACCCAAAGACGACGCTGCCAACGTGGGCGGTGATCTGGCGAGTTGCAAACGCGACGCGGATGGGATGAGAGGACCCGAACGCAGCCGTTTCATGACCGCCTGTCTCAGAGAGCGGAAGTAGACGACTCCGGGCGGTGTCGGCGTCGAGCCATCGGGTGCACTTTCCGCGATAATTGCGTCGAGCGGGCCGCACTGCCGCGTGCGTTTTCGATTGGAGAATCCCGATATGCCGAAAGCCGTGTGGAATGGAATGGTCATCGCCGAAGCGCAAAGCGATGCAGTCGAGGTCGTCGAAGGTAACGTTTATTTCCCCGCCGAGTCGGTGCGACGAGATTGTCTGCAGCCCAGCGACACGCACACCGTTTGCGGTTGGAAAGGCACCGCGAGCTACTACCATATCGCGGTCGGCGGCGAGATCAATCGCGATGCCGCGTGGTATTACCCCGACCCTAAAGACGCCGCGCGCAACGTCGCCGGCCATATCGCATTCTGGAAAGGCGTGGAGGTCGAGCGCTGACCCTCAGCACGGTTTCACGCTCGCCCTCGGTGCATGCGCGGGCCGTGACCGTTACAGCCGCGGCACACGGGTTGCTGTAAAGAGGCCTGATTCAATCAGGGGAATGCCCGCATGGACGCAGTCGACTTGCTTCGCCGCCAGCACAGGGAAATGGAAAAGGCACTGAAGGACGTGCTCGAACAACCCGATCCGGGCGCCATGAAGGCGCGCTTTGCCGAGGTCGCCGATCAGCTCACGGTGCACATCACGTCGGAAGAGCAGGTTTTCTATCCGGCTGTTCATCGGCAGCGCACCGAGGACATCCTCCTCGAGTCGCTGGAAGAGCACCTTTCTTTGAAACGGCTGCTCGCCGACCTGATCGAGCTCGACCCGTCGGAGCAGACTTTCGAGCCGAAATTCAAGGTGCTGAAGGAACAGACCGAGCACCATCACAAGGAGGAAGAGGAAGATCTCTTCCCGAAGGCGTTGAAGCTGCTGGACAACCCGCAGCGCGCCGCGCTCGGCCAGGAGATGCTCGACGTGCAGATGAAGCTCGGCAAAGCGGGCGAGCCGCGCGAGCGCGTTGCCGAAGAGACGAGCAGCGCGGCGCCGCTAAACTGAGTCACCGCCCGCGCCTCCTCCCACCGAGCCGGCGCCCCGTTTGGGAAGGCGCGGCACGACGCGGCTTGCGCAGGTGAAGATTTATTTTCCGGAAAACACCGGCCTGCGCTTCTCCGCGAAAGCCCGCACGCCTTCGAGGCGGTCTTCGGTCACCACGGTGCGATTGTACGACTCGATCTCGAAGGCGAGGCCGGTGCGCAGATCGGTCTGCAGACCGTAGTGAATCGCTTTCTTCGCCTGCTGCACGGCAAGCGGGCCGTTTGAACAAATGCTGCGCGCTGCCTCGCGTGTCTTCTGCATGAGATCGACGTCGTCACAGACCGCGTTGACCATGCCCCAGTCGTGCGCCTGCCCGGCGGTAAAAGGCCGGGCGGTCATGATGATTTCCTTGGCCCGGCGCTCGCCTACCGCGCGCGGCAGGGTTTGCGTACCGCCCATGCCCGGAATGATGCCCAGCGAGGTTTCGGGCAGTGCGAAGCGCGCACTTTGCGCGGCGTAGATGAAATCGCAAGCCAGCGCGAGCTCGCAGCCGCCGCCGAATGCGGCCCCGTTCACGGCTGCGATGATCGGCGCTGAACAGTGCATGATGGCGTGGCCCGCTTCCTCGAAGATCGCGTGCTGCGATCGCCACTGCGCGTCGGTCATGCCGTTTCGTTCCTTGAGATCCCCGCCTGCGCAAAAAGCCTTGTCACCTGCACCGGTGATGATGATGCAGCGCACGTCTTTAACCTCGTAAACGAGTGGCGCGAATATATCGCGCAACTCGCGGCCCATCTGCGTGTTGATCGCGTTGCGCGCTTCAGGACGATCCAGGGTGATGACGAGGACGCCTTCGGCGGTTCTGTCGAGGGTGAGCGTGCTTTTTTCCATCGGCTTAGATTACCATGTGCCACCCGCGCAAGGCACCGTGGTGGTGCGTCTGCAGTCGGGAGCCTGTGACAACAGGAAACGCCCCACATCGTACCGTTTCGTACGACTTCGCAGGAGGAGGCAGTATGAAGTGTTCAGCTCTCGTTTTCGCCGTACTCGCGTTTGCTCCGACGGCTTACGCCCAGCAGCAGGCCTACCCGAACCGGCCCATCCGCATGATCGTGCCGTGGCCCCCGGGACAGGCGACCGATCTCGCCGGACGCGTCGTGGCGCAGGAGCTCACGAAGCTGCTCGGCCAGCAGGTGATTGCCGACAATCGTCCCGGTGCAGGCGGCATGATCGGCACCGACCTGGTGGCCAAGGCGCCGCCCGACGGCTACACGATACTCGCCGCCTCGAGCGGCCCGGTCACCATCAGTCCGCTGCTGCAGAAAGTCCCGTTCGATCCCGTCAAGGATCTGGCCCCGGTGGCGAACATCGGACTCTCGCCTTACATCCTGGTGACCAGTCCCAAATTTCCCGCAGCCAACGTGAAGGAGCTCATCGCGCTCATCAAGGCGAATCCGGGGAAATACAGCTTTGGTTCTTCGGGCACGGGCGCGACAGCTCATCTGGTGGCGGAGATGTTCAACGGGCAGTCGGGTTTGCAGGTCACCCACGTTCCGTATAAAGGCAGCGCGGCTGCGCTGATCGACGTGAGCACCGGTCAGGTCGCCTACGCGCTGGAGACCGTCGCGGCCACCATGCCGCTGATCAAGGCCGGACGCCTGAAGGCCTATGCGATTTCGATCAACCGGCAAAGCGCGCTCGCCCCCGGCATCGAGCCCCTGGCCACAATCGCGAACCTGCCGGGATTCGACGCGTCGGCATGGATCGGGATCATGGTGCCGATGGGTACGCCGAAAGCGATCGTCGCGCAGCTCTCGAAGGCGATGGATAGCGCCATGCAGTCGCCGGAGACGCGCGAGCGCATCAACGTCGTCGGGCTCGAAGTCGACTACCGCCGCACCGAGGAATTCGGCCCGTATCTGAGGGACCAGCGCGCGCGCTTCGCGGAGATCATCAGGAAGAACAACATCAAGCTGGAGTGATGCAGTGATGGAGTGAGGCAGTGATGAAGTGATGAAGTGACGAAGTGACGAAGTGACGAAGTGACGCGGTGAGGCAGTGATGCACACCGCGCGGCATCACCTCATCACCGCATCACCGCATCACCGCATTCAGGCGTAGTCGCTGTCGCCACTGTCCGCGAACAAGTCGCTCGAGTCGCTCGAGTCGTCACCCGGGAGGTTGGCCACGGCGTCGAGGTCGTCCTGCGGGGTGTCGAGCAGGCGACTGCTTTTCGAGTCGGCGCCATGGTGCCCGGTCTGATCGGAGGCGGGGTTGTTGTCGCCGCGATGCATGAGGCCCTGGATGCCCTGAAACAGGAACGACCCGGCAACGACACCGGCGGCCGTCGTTGCGACCGTGCCGAGCATGCCCGAGCTCCCCCAGCCGGGCCGCGCGCCGGCGACGGGGGCAGCGGCCGCCGGCGGCGTGGCCGCAGGTGCGGCGGCCGTGCCTTCGCGTAGCGGCGTGCCCATGCCTATGGCCTGGCCTGCCGGCGGCTGGGCGGGAGAACTTTGCGCTGCGGCTGCGCCCGGGCGCGCGCCCCATACCGGATCGCTCAGGAAGCTGTTGCTGCGCGAGCCCGAGCGCGCCTGCTCCAGCTCGGCCTGCAGCTGCTGCGCCCGGGCCTCGGCCGCGTCCAGAAGCTGCTCGAGCTGCAGCGCCCGCTGAACCAGCAGGTAGGCCGCACTGGGCTGCCGCGCCACCGCATCCCTGATGAGCGCATCCGCTTCACCGTCTTTCGGTCCGGCCTGCGCAGCGGTCATCTGCTGCAGAAACCGTTCGAGTAAATCCTTTTCCTGCGACGTCATGGCCGAGATCTCCTGTGCGGATTCGATGTGCGGGTGATGAGCAACTGGTCTGACCGCCGGGCTTCGGGTACGTTCTGCGGTTCCGTGTGTGATACCGCCGCCCGGCTGCGATCGGCACACGTGCGCCTGCCCTATCGCCCCGATGCGCGCTTGTGCAGCGGCTGCGGCCGCCACTGCCTGGATTCCACCAGCGCATAGAATTCGTCCGTGAGGCGGTTGAACAGCTCCGGTTCCTCAGCGTTGACGAGATGTCCCGTGGCCGGTGCGATCGTGAGCCGCGCGGCACGGCAATGACGCTTGATGAAAAGGCCCGGCTCGATGGCGCCCGGATCCTCATCACCGGCCACGATATGGGTCGGTACCGTCAGCGCGCGGAACTGCCGCTCGAGGCTCGTCAGGGCAGGACGACGCGCCTGGATCCCTCGCTGGGTGTGGGCACTGCCCTCAACCGAATGTTCCATGAAGCGCCTGCAGAAGTCTTCGAACGCGCGCGGGTTCTTGCGCTTGAGCTGGACGCGGTTCGGCGCGACGCGCACGCGCGCGAGCACCGCGGCCAGGCCCTCTTCCTCGAGACGCCGGGCGTTGGCTTCGACGGTGCGCAGGAACTGCGCGCGCGTGCCTCCGGTCGAGCCGCTGCCCGCGCCGATCGTCGTCAGCGTGATCGCTCTGCGCGGATAGGTCAGACCGAAGTGCAGCGTCGATTGCGCGCCCATCGAGCAGCCCATGATGTGGGCCCTGCGCAGTCCGAGGTGCTGCATCACCGCCAGGATGTCGTCTGCGGCTTTCCGGTGCGTATAGCTGGACACGCGCGCCGGGATGTCCGAGGGCGGATATCCGCGCGCGTTGAATGCCACGCAGCGATAGCGGCGGCTGAAATGCTGGATCTGTGCCTCCCAGCTTCGCAGGTCACCCGAGAACTCGTGTACGAAAACGATCGGCGCGCCGGTGCCGGCTTCTTCGTAGTACAGCCGCACGCCATCGGATGTCGTCGCGTAAGGCATGGTCGTCCCCCTATATCGTCAATCTGCGCATCTTGTCACGGCGCGCTCGCGCAGTGTTGACCAGATCTGTGGAATAAAACGCCGGCGGCGCTCGTCTACTCCCGGTAACTTCATCTTCCCCGGGAAAATCATGGAATCAGGCCGCAGAAATTTCATCAAGGCAGGTCTTGCCGTGGCCGCCGCCGCAGGGCTGTCACCCACCCAGACCGCATGGGCGCAGCAGCGCGCCGCGTCGATCGAGGCCGGTGACCGCGTTTTCATCACCAACGAGGACTCCAACACCATCGCGGTCATCGACCCGCGCTCCAATACGGTCGAGACCACGATCAACCTGACGAGCTTCGATGAAGATCCGCGGCCTCCATTTCGCTTCGTGACGGGCGGCGTTGCGCCTTCGCACGCTGCCATGATCCACAAGCCGCTGTATCACGGCTGCATCGATGCCCATGGCGCCGTGCCCTCGCCCGACGGGCGGCTAATCGCGACCAGCGGACGCGGCTCGAGCAATATCTACCTCATAGACAGCGTGGGCAGGCGCGTCGTGGGCAACACGCCCAATCCTTTTGCATCCGCCGGCGGCAATCCCGAGCGCCTGTCGAGCGGCATCCTCGTCGGTCGCGAGCCCCACGAGCCGACGTTCACGCGCAACGGCAAGGAGCTGTGGGTGACGATACGCGGCGAAGACCGCATCGCCATACTCGACGTCGAGCGCGCGGTGAAGCAGGCCGGCGGTATCGATGCGCAGGCGGTATTGCGCTACATCCCGACGATCAACGGGCCGGCTCAGGTCTGGTTCGACGCGAAAGGCACGACCGCTTTCGTGGCCAGCCAGAAAGTTTCCATGATCGATGTGTTCAGTGTGAACCCGGACCGCTCAGGGTATTCCAAGCCCGTGCGCCTCACGACCCTCGATATTGCAGCGCAGGACAAGCCGGGCTTCACGCCTTTCCTCAAGACCAGTCCCGACGGCGCCGAAGTGTGGCTGTCCCACAAGCTGGCCGACGGGGTGTCGGCGCGCGCTACGCGCGAGCCTTACGGCCTGATCGATACGGTGCCGATCGGCAGTCTCGCACGGCCGAATCATGTCGAATTCGTCGAGAATGCCAAAGGCAGGGTGGTGTATGCCAGTCTCGGGCGGGTCGACGATGGCGGACCCGATGGTGCCGCGTCGAGCCGGATCGCGATCATCGATCGCAGCGCGCCGGCCGGTGCACGCAAAGTCGTCGGGACGTTCTTTACGCACGGCCGCGAGTCGCATGGGCTGTGGACCAACCCCGCTCACGACCTGCTGTATGTCGCGCACGAGCAGGACGAGCTTCCCGGAACGGCCAACGCGGGCCAGACAGTGTGCAGCGCATTCGACGTGAGCGACCCTTTCAACCCGAAGTTCGTCGCACAGATTCCGCTGGGCAGCCTGAAGCTGCCGTCGGGCGAGCTGCGCAACAAGAAAAGCATCAACCTCGTCTACGTACGCCCCGGGTACCGGGGTCAGACCGCATGAGGTTCGGGAAAGCCGCGGTGGCGGCGATGACACTGGTTCTCGCCGGTGCCGGTTCCGCGCTTGCTGCCGAGCACACGCACCCCCCGGCGAAGCCGCCGGGTGCGGCGGCGTCGAGTTTCGTGCGCGACATGGACGCCGGCATGGCGAAAATGATGGCTGACATGCATGCGCCCGGGTACTCCGGACGCGTGGATGTCGATTTTCTCACGATGATGATTCCGCATCACGAAGGGGCGGTGGAAATGGCGCGGCTGCAGCTTGTCCACGGAAGCGACCCGGTGACGCGCAGGCTCGCGGAAGACATCATCGCAAGCCAGCAGGCCGAGATCGAAGGCATGAAGCGGCGGCTCGCGCAGCTGCGTAGCGGTGCGAGCATCGATGCCCCTGACGGCTTCCCCGCGCTCGGGGGCACGCGCGGGCAGCGGTCTGCGCCATGAGCGTAGTGCAGCACACTCCGCTTCCCGATTCATCATCTGCGGTGGAATAAACCCGATTGCCGGCACGTCTACCGCATGTAGGTCCCCTGTTACCCAACCCAAAGGAAAACTTCATGTCGATCTCCAAGCGTTTGCTCGCCGCCGCTGCTCTGGCAACTGTTTTTGCTCTTCCCCACGCAGTGCTCGCCGGCGAAGCGCCCGCGAAGAAGTCAGGCGATGTATACGTCAACGCCTCCGGCATGACGCTTTACACGTTCGACAAGGACGCCGCCGGCTCGGGCAAGAGCGCCTGCAACGGTCCCTGCGCCGGGCTGTGGCCCGCTTTTGCCGCGCCCGCCGATGCCAGGCCGAGCGGCGACTGGACGATCGTGACTCGCGACGACGGCGCGAAGCAGTGGGCGTACAAAGGCAAGCCGATGTACACCTGGGTCAAGGACCAGAAGCCCGGTGATAAAACCGGTGACGGCTTCAACAGCGTGTGGCACGCCGCGAAGGACTGATAGCGGATGCAGGACCCGCACGACCAGATCGTCGCGTGCATGCCGAACCTGCGCCGCTATGCGCGCGGGCTCACCGGCAATGCGGAAGCGGCCGACGATCTGGTGCAGGACGCGCTCGAGCGAGCGTGCAGGCGCATCGCCCTGTGGCAGCGGCGAGGCGAGCTGCGCGCGTGGCTTTTCAGCATCCTGCACAATGTCTTCATCGACCGCGTGCGCTCGGCGCGGGCCTCACCCGAGCAGCCGATGAACGACGAAGCGCTGAGCGTAGGCGTGCGGGGCACGCACACCGACATGCTCGAAGTGGCCGAGCTCGACCAGGTGCTGTTGCGGCTGCCGCCGGAGCAGCGCGAAGTCCTGCTGCTCGTGGCGGTCGAGCAGATGAGTTACGAAGACATTGCGAAGACGCTCGGCATTCCGCTCGGCACCGTGATGTCGAGACTTTCCCGTGCGCGCGAGCGTCTGCGTGCGCTGCTCGAAGGGCGTGAGACGGTCTCGAGACTGAAGGCAGTGAAATGAGCGGCAACGAAACCAACAGGCGTCCCATCACCGAGATCGACCTGCACGCATATGCGGACGGCAGGCTTGCCGAAGAGCGTCGGCTCGAAGTCGAAGCGCATCTCGCCACACGGCCCGAAGACGCTGCGCGCGTCGGCGGATGGATGCGGGACAACGCCGCGCTGCGCGCGCTGCTCGATCCGGTGCTCGACGAGCCGATCCCGATCGCGATGTCGGTGCGCCGAACGCCGCGCGCGCTGCCGTGGCGCCGGCTTGCCGCGGCAGCCTCGATTGCAGTGATCAGCGCATCGGCCGGCTGGATGATGCGCGGCGCCGTCACCGATAACGGGCAGGTCGCGGGCGCGCAGCGCGAGGCAGCCGGCGCTTTTGCGCATCGCGCCGCCATAGCCCACGTGGTTTACAGTCCCGACGTGCGGCGGCCGGTCGAAGTCGGCGCCGAGCACGAAGACCAGCTGGTCGCGTGGCTCTCCAAAAGGCTGGGCGTAGAGCTCAAGCCGCCGCGCCTCGCCAGCCTCGGCTACGAGCTCATAGGCGGACGCCTGCTCCCGGGCAACCGGGGCCCGGTCGCGCAGTTCATGTATCACGACGCGCAAGGCCAGCGCCTCACGCTGTACGTGTCGCGCGAAGCGGCCGGGCACGGCGAAACTGCGTTTCGTTTCGCCAGCGAAGGACCGGTCAACGTTTTCTACTGGATCGACGGGCGCTTCGGCTATGCGATTTCGGCCGGCGCTGACAAGCGCGAGCTGCAGCGCATCGCGCAGGAAGTGTACCGGCAGCTTGCGCCGGGATAGGAGGCGGCGGGCAGCGGGCACCCGGGAAGATGACCCGCCGGGCGCACACGGGCAGTGCGACGCCTGGAGATATCGCGTTACCATCGCGTTTTGGCGAAACCAGGTAACGACACCTCGATCATGGCGAAACAACCGAACATCCTGCTCATCACGTCCGATCAACAGCGTGCCGACTGCAACGGTTTCGAAAACCCCGACATTCGCACGCCGCACATCGATCGCCTGGCGCGGGAAGGCACGCGCTTCGCGTCGTGCATCACGCCGAACCTGGTGTGCCAGCCCTCGCGCGCCTCGATACTCACGGGCCAGCTTCCGCTCACGCACGGCGTGTGGGATAACGGCGTCGATCTGGACCCGCGTGTCGGCGAGCGCGGATTTGCGGGCACCCTCGGCCGCGCCGGTTACGACACTGCGTTCCTCGGCAAGGCGCACTTCTCGACGAAATCCACGTTCGCGCCGACCGGCTCGCCCGAATGCAACAAGAGCCAGGCGAAATACGGCCCGGCGTGGTTCGGCCCGTACATGGGTTTCGAGCACGTCGAGCTCGCCGTGGTGGGGCACATGCACCGCAACCGGCCCCTCGAGCGCCCGCCCGCGGGCCACTACGAGCGCTGGCTCGTCGCAAGAGGCCGTGACGACGAAGCGCTGAAACTGTGGGCGCAGAGCACGCGCCCGGACGCGGGTGCAGCGCAGACGTGGCACTCGGGACTGCCTGTCGCCTGGCATTCGAGCACCTGGGTCGGCGACCGCGCCATCGACTGGCTCAGGACGCGTCCGCAGGCGAGCCATAGCTCGCGTCCTTTCTGCGCATGGGTGTCGTTCCCCGACCCTCACCATCCCTTCGACTGCCCCGAGCCGTGGAGCGGCATGTACGACCCCAGGAGCGTCACCCTCCCGAAACATCGCAGGCGCGATCTGGAGCGTCGGCCGTGGTGGCACAAGGCTTCGCTCGAAGGCAAGCCGCAGCTGGCCGATCCCGTGATGCTCAAGTTCCGCGCCGAAGGCTCGCGTGTTCCGGACCAGACCGACGAGCAGCTCGCGGAGATGACCGCCAACTATTACGGCATGACTTCCCTCATCGACCACAATGTCGGGCGCATCATGACGGCGCTCGACGACCTCGGTCTCGCTGAAGACACGCTGGTCATCTATACCACCGACCACGGCGAGCTCCTCGGCAACCGCGGCCTGTACCTGAAAGGCCCCACGCCATACGATGATCTGCTGCGTGTGACGTGCGTCGCGCGCGGACCCGGCGTCGCAGCCGACCGCGTCGTGCGCGAACCCGTTTCGACGCTGGATGTCGCCGCGACCTTTTGTGAAGCCGCCGGTGTCGAGCCGGGCCACGACATGCAAAGCCGCAGCCTGGCGCCGCTCCTGCGCGGCGAGTCGCAGACGCGCGATTGCGCCTACAGCGAATGGCACGTGCACCCCTCGCGTTGCGGTGTGGCGCTCAAGCTGCGCACGGTGCGCACAGCCGAGTGGAAATGCACGTTCGAGCTCGCTTCGGGCGCAGGCGAGATGTACGACCTGGCGAACGATCCGGGCGAAATGCAGAACCTTTTCGACGACCCGGGCTATGCCGCCCGGCGCAGCACGCTCGAGGCCATGATGCGCGAGCGCCCCGGCAAGGTGAGTGAGAATCTCGCCGAGCCGATCGGGATGGCCTGATCCCGCGTGCGGGGACGATCAGGGTCGCTTATTGCGTACCAGATCCGATCAGGCCCGATTCGATGCGCCGTCGTGTCCGCATGATGGCCATCGATTGAGCAGCCCGCTTCGGCGGCAGCACGAATATGCACTACAGTATCGTCCTTACGCCCAAGTCCGGAAGAAAGAAACCATGATCGAGATCAACGAGCAGTTCGAGGTGCCCACCGCGCCGCCTCGCGTCGTATGGGACCTCCTGTCCGATCCGCACGACGTCGTCGGCTGCGTGTCGGGCGCCGCGCTGGGCGAGGAGCACGAGGACGGAACGTTCGACGGCACGCTCACCGTCAAATTCGGGCCCGCGAAGGTAACGTTCCGCGCCAGAATCGAGCTCGATCTCGATGCCGATGGCATGGTGGGGCGAGTCACCGCGCGAGGCAAGGATAATCAGGGCGGCACGCGCTTTCGCGCGTCGATGACATTCAGGGTCACCCAAAGCGCCGGGCAG
This sequence comes from Burkholderiales bacterium, assembly GCA_046597455.1. GTDB lineage: Bacteria > Pseudomonadota > Gammaproteobacteria > Burkholderiales > SG8-41 > JAQGMV01. The sequence continues at coordinate 30,778 of JBKJKJ010000176.1, read as the reverse complement.
GCGGGGTCGACAGTCCTCATCGAGGGCGAGAACGAAATCTCGGGCAAGCTCGCTGGCATCGTCGAGGCGGGTGCGAAGATCGTGATCAGGCGCATGGCCGCCGATTTTGCGGAGAACCTCGCGGCGCGCTGTGCGGGTGGCGCGGCGGCTTAGTCCCGATGGTCACGCCGGCTGCGCCGGTGTCCATTTTTGAGGGCTTGAAACGAGTTCCGGCTCACATGCGCATTTTGCGTGTCCGGACGACGAACGCGCGAGCGTGAAAGGCGCGTCGAAATTGAATAACCGCAAAGGGAGGAATTGATGAAAGTCTACGAACGTCTCGCGCAAGCATTCAAGGCAGAAGGCACCACGCACATCTTCGGCATGATGGGCGACGGCAACATGTACTGGATGGACGCGCTCGACAAGTTGGGCGGCGTGAAGATGCTCGAAGTCCGTCATGAAGGGGTAGGGCTCGGCATGGCCGACGGCTGGGCGCGCGAGACGCATACGCCGGGCGTGTGCACCGCCACGTGCGGCCCGGGCGTCACCCAGCTCGCCACCGCATTCGTCACCGCGGCCCGGGCCCAGTCGCCGCTGGTCGCTTTCTGCGGCGAGTACCCCGGCCGCGATCAGGACTACATCCAGAAATACGATCAGGGGCCTTTCGCTGCCGCGTGCGAAGCCGGTTTCGTGCGGGTCGCAACGCCCGAGTACGCCGATGAGGCGGTGCGCAAGGCTTTCTATCTCGCGAAGCTCGAATCGCGCCCGATCATGCTGAGTGTGCCGATGGACGTGCAGCAGGCGACGTTCGAGGACGACGACGCTTACGTGCCGTCGTCCACCCTGTTCCCGTCACCGCGACGGGTGCGGGCGGACGCGAAGGCGCTCGAGGAAGCTGCGGAGATCATCGCGAGTGCGAAAAAACCGGTGATCGTCGCCGGGCGCGGCGCGATCTGGTCGGGCGCAGGCGAGGCGGTGCAGTCGCTCGGCAAGCGCATCGGTGCGCTGATCGCGACCAGCCTGCGCGCCAAGAACTGGATGGCGGACAAGGACTATCACGCGGGCGTCTCGGGCCTGTACGCCACGCGCACCGCGATCCATCTCTTCGAGGAAGCGGACGTGGTGATCGCGGTGGGCGCGAGCATGAACCGCTACACCACCGAGCACGGCTATCTTTATCCGAACGCGCGTTACATCCATCTCGATCCCAAGGCGCACGTCATGATGGGCATGGGCCGCTCAGCCGACTGCTACCTCCAAACCGACGCGCGACTCGGCCTCGAAGCCCTCGAGGAAATCCTCGCGAAACGATCGTTCACTTCGACCGGGTATCGCACGGGTGAAGTGCTGGAGCGGCTGGCGAATCAGTACGACGACCCCACCGAATTCGATATCGAGCCGGGCACCATGGATCCGCGCAAACTCTGCCGCGCCCTGGATGAGGTCGTGCCGCAGAGCATAGGGCTGCTCACCGGCAGCGGTGCGAGCGCGGGTTTTTCGACGATGGCGTTCACGCGGCCGCGGCCGTTCGTCCACGCGGCGCAGTTCTTCGGCTGCATCGGCCAGATGCTGCCGGCCGCGATGGGAATCATCCAGGCCACCGGCGGCAAGCCGCTCATGCTGGTCGAAGGCGATGCGAGCACCATGATGCACCTGTCGGATTTCGATACGGCAGTGCGTTACAAGATGCCGCTGCTCGTCGTCGTCCAGAACGACCAGGCGCTGGGCTCCGAATATCACAAAATGAAAGCGCACAAGATGGACGCCGAGCTTTCGACGATTCCGACGCCGGACATCGGCGCTGTCGCGCGGGCATTCGGGGGGCAGGGGACGCTCGCGACCACGGTCGATGAAGCGCGCGCCGCAGCTCAGGCGTGGGTGAAGAATCCGGTGCCGACGATCATCGATGCGCGTATCTCGCGCAACGCGATCACGCTGGCGCACCGCCGCGTGCTCTACGGCAAGGACGAATAGGCACGACGCGCCGGGAGGGGGCGACCCCTCCCGCACAGGGTTCTCGACACGGCCGTGTGATACGCGAAAAGAATCGGGCGCCCCGGTGTTTGCTTCGTCACGGTGTTTCTCGCAATGAGCGATGGGTTGTTCTCACAAACCACCGCGAGGATCACCTGGCGATCGCGCGGCGCGCGCTCAGTCTCAGTATTCGGCGGCGCAGTCGAAAAGCTCGACCGCAGGGCGATACAGACTTAGTGGCCTGTATCAGTCATTTCGAGAGTAACGTTCGCGACGGCCGCCCGCTCGAAAACGGGCCCGTCGCTCACCGGTAAGTTGTTACGGGTTCTCACGTTACACTCCACCAGTGTCGTGATTCTGAAGTTCGCATCATATTTCGCCGTCCGTTCGTGCTGAGCGTAACGCTGTGAAGTCGAAGCATGAAGGGAGTTGTTTGGTGTTAGTCGTTCATCCTTCGACTTCGGCGCCTGTTGCCTACGCTCAGGACGAACGGGTTTTGAAGCGAACTTATGAATCACGACACTAAAGAGATTCAATGATCTCGACCGTCCTGTCCACGAGCATCGCCAGCTCTTCGTCGGTGACAGTGTAAGGCGGCATGAAGTACACCGTGTTCCCGATCGGACGCAGCAGCAGCTCGCGCTCGAGCGCGAGCTCGTGTATGCGGCGCGCGATGCCCGGATCCTTCACGTCGACTTCGAACGCCCAGATCATGCCCGTGTTCCTGAAATCGATCACGCGTGGGTGATGGGCCAGCGGCTGGGCGAGCTCGTTCATCGTCGCGGCTTTATCGCGGTTCGCTTCGATGACGTTGTCCGCTTCGAAAATATCGAGTGTGGCGAGCGCCGCCCGGCAGGCCAGCGCATTGCCGGTGTACGAATGCGAATGCAGAAAGCCGCGAGTGGCGTCCTCGTCGTAGAACGCGTCGTACACGTCGTCGCGCGTGAGGACCACCGACAGCGGCAGGTAGCCGCCGGTGATGCCTTTCGAGAGGCACAGAAAGTCCGGCGTGATGCCGGCCTGCTCGTGCGCGAAAAAGGTGCCGGTGCGGCCGAAGCCGGTCATGATCTCGTCAGCGATGAGATGCACCTGATACCGGTCGCAGATGTCGCGGGCGCGGCGCAGGTATTCGGGATCGTACATTCCCATGCCTGCCGCGCCCTGCACCAGCGGTTCGACGATGAAAGCGGCGGTGGCCGGATGATGCGCGGCAAGATAGCGCTCGAGTTGCTGGGCACAGCGCACGGCATAGTCACGCGGTGATTCGCCGTCGTCCGCGAGTCGCCAGTCAGGGCTCGGCACCTGCGTGCTTTGCCGCAGCAGCGGCGCATACGTGTCCTTGAAGAGGGGCACGTCGGTGACGGCGAGGGCACCCAGGGTTTCGCCGTGATAACCCGCGGCAAGGCTGACGAACTGCGTTTTCTGCGGGCGCGCGCTGTTGCGCCAGTAATGGAAGCTCATCTTGAGCGCGATCTCGGTCGCCGATGCGCCATCGCTGCCGTAGAAGCAGTGCCCGAGTTTGCCGCCGGTCAGTTGCGCCAGCCGCTCGGACAGCTCGACCACCGGCTCGTGCGTGAAGCCCGCCAGCATCACGTGCTCGACCTGCGTGAGCTGCTCGATGAGAGCGGCGTTGATACGCGGGTTGGCGTGGCCGAAGAGATTGACCCACCACGAGCTGACGGCATCGAGATAGCGTTTGCCGTCGAAGTCGTAAAGCCAGCATCCGGTCGCGCATGCCACCGGAATGAGCGGAATCGTCTCGTGCTGCTTCATTTGAGTGCACGGATGCCACACCGCGCGCAGGCTGCGCTTTAGCAGCACATCGTTCTGAGTGCTGGTTTGCATTTTCATCAGCGGCGATTTAAGACTGGATGACTGGATGGCGGCCTAAGTCTACTGACGGATGGCGCATGCGCAGAGCGGGACGCAGAGTGCGGTCAAAGATGGTTCGGATGGCGTTGAGGAATTTTTTTTAGTGTTGGGCTCAACTTTTGCGCAGACCGGGCGTTACAGATAGTGAAGTGGCATCTAGCTTGCTTTGAGTCTATCACCGACTGGGGAGGTACTCCGCCATGCGTGTACTCGAATGCATCAAGGATCAGATCAGCTCGACCAATCTGCCTCTGGTCGGCATCACACTCGCGGCGGTGCCTTGTCCTGACACCCCGGTGATACTCACCCTGCACTGGCACGGCTTCATCAGGGAAAAGTTGGTCGACATCGAAGAAGCCCAGACCATTTCGTTCACACCCATTCCGAGCTCCGCACTGCAGCTCAACGATCGCTGGACCAGTCTGGTCGCGGTCGACAGAGCTGCAATGGAGGCGGCGTGGGAGCTCGGCGCGTGGGACGTGTCCCGCGCGGAACGCCCCGGATGCCTGCGTCCCGGTGCGCAAGGCACCGAGGCGCTCGAGTGTCTGCAGGCGTTCGGCTCGTTTCCATACGGCATCAACGGCAGCCAGGTCGTCGTCGCCGACGCGCCCGATGCCGACGACCTGCTTCAGCTCGCATCGCACCGCGGTTATCTGATGTGGGTGTTCAGGCCGGTCAAAGGCGGCATCTGGGCTGAATACGCCGACGATGCGACGCTCGGTCCTGAAGGCACGCGCATGGCGCCGTGCCCTTACACCCCCATTCCCCCGACCTGCGACGGCAAACGCCAGACGGTGTATCGCTTCGGGATCACCGGTTCGGGCAGCGGGCACCTCGACAGTTAGCCGAGCTCCCCCAAAAACGGGCCTCCCGAGGCCCCTGATAAGGCCGCCGGGTACGCCCCGCGGCCTTTTTCTTTTCGTACCCCTGTTGAAAACGGGTTGCTTAAGCCTTATCATTAGCACTCGCCGGAGCTGAGTGCTAGCAATCAGTAAGGCCCCAATTCGTTCCAAACCGTTTCAAGAGGAGATTTCAGATGAAAATTCGCCCGTTGCACGACCGCATTATCGTGAAGCGGCTCGAAGAAGAGCGCAAGACTGCTTCCGGAATCGTTATCCCCGACACCGCCGCCGAAAAGCCCGATCAGGGCGAAGTACAGGCAGTCGGCAAGGGCAAGAAGACCGACGAGGGCAAGATCCTGCCGCTCGACGTCAAAGTCGGTGATCGCGTGCTCTTCGGAAAATATTCCGGCCAGACCGTCAAGGTCGATGGCGTAGAACTGCTCGTGATGCGCGAAGAAGACATCATGGGCGTCGTCGAAGCCTAATTCCCCGCATCGCATAATCAGGAGATTCAACATGGCAGCAAAAGACGTCAAATTTCATGAGTCCGCGCGCACCAAGATTGTCGCGGGCGTGAACATCCTGGCCGACGCGGTCAAAGTGACCCTCGGCCCCAAAGGCCGCAACGTGGTGCTCGAGCGCTCTTTCGGCGCCCCCACGGTCACCAAGGACGGTGTCTCGGTCGCAAAAGAAATCGAACTGAAGGACCGCTTCGAGAACATGGGCGCGCAGATGGTGAAGGAAGTCGCATCCAAGACCTCCGACGTGGCCGGTGACGGCACCACCACCGCGACCGTGCTCGCACAGTCGATCGTGCAGGAAGGCATGAAGTTCGTTGCCGCCGGCATGAACCCGATGGACCTGAAGCGCGGCATCGACAAAGCGGTCATCCGTACCGTCGAAGAGCTGAAGAAGCTGTCCAAGCCCTGCAAATCCAGCAAGGAAATCGCGCAAGTCGGCTCGATCTCGGCCAATGGTGACGCGGACATCGGCAAGATCATCGCCGAAGCAATGGACAAGGTCGGCAAGGAAGGCGTGATCACGGTCGAAGACGGTTCGGGCCTGAACAGCGAGCTCGAAGTCGTCGAAGGCATGCAGTTCGACCGCGGCTACCTCTCGCCCTACTTCATCAACAATGCTGAAAAGCAGATGGCCATGCTCGAGAACCCTTACGTGCTCCTGCACGACAAGAAAATCTCGAACATTCGCGATCTTCTGCCCGTGCTCGAGCAGGTTGCCAAAGCCGGCAAGCCGCTGCTGATCATCGCTGAAGACGTCGAAGGCGAGGCGCTGGCGACCCTGGTCGTCAACAACATCCGCGGCATCCTGAAAACCACCGCAGTGAAAGCCCCTGGCTTCGGCGATCGTCGCAAGGCGATGCTCGAAGACATCGCGATTCTCACCGGCGGCACCGTGATCGCTGAAGAAGTCGGCCTCTCGCTCGAAAAAGCGACGCTCGCCGACCTCGGCCAGGCCAAGCGTATCGAAGTCGGCAAGGAAGAGACCACGATCATCGACGGCGCAGGCGATGCCAAGACGATCGAAGGCCGCGTCAAGAGCATCCGCAGCCAGATCGAAGAAGCCACCAGCGACTACGATAAAGAAAAGCTGCAGGAACGTGTTGCCAAGCTGGCCGGCGGTGTTGCGCTGGTGAAAGTCGGCGCCGCGACCGAAATCGAAATGAAAGAGAAGAAAGCCCGCGTCGAAGACGCACTGCACGCAACCCGTGCAGCAGTCGAAGAAGGCATCGTTGCCGGCGGTGGTGTTGCACTGCTGCGCGCGCGCCAGGGCCTGGGCAAGGATCTGAAAGGCGACAACACCGATCAGGATGCAGGTATCAAGATCGTGCTGCGCGCGCTGGAAGAGCCGATTCGCCAGATCGCAGCCAACGCGGGCGACGAGCCTTCGGTGGTCGTGAACAAGGTGCTCGAAGGCAAAGGCAACTACGGCTACAACGCAGCGACGGGCGAGTACGGCGATATGGTCGAGATGGGTGTTCTCGACCCGACCAAAGTCACGCGCTACGCTCTGCAGAACGCCGCTTCGGTCGCCGGCCTGATTCTCACGACCGATGCAATGGTCGCTGAATCGGCCAAGGACGACAACGGCGGCGGCCACGGTGGTCATGGTCACGGCGGTATGGGCGGCATGGGCAGTATGGACATGTAACTGCGCTTACGCGCGTTACACGTCTGCCATCCCGCCGGATGGGCGCGGAGAACGAACAGAGGGAAACCCAAGGTTTCCCTCCGTAGCCTCCCATCCTTCGGTTACAGGCACGATGAAAAACCCCGCTTCGGCGGGGTTTTTCTTTATGGGCGTGCGGTTGTTTTCATCTTTTCATACTCATCAGCACTCTGGCTGCGCTGTTCCAGGTGGCGGGCACGTGCTCCTCTTCAAAGGCTTGATGGGGCTCGTCGGGCGGAAGGCACGTACGAGCATCATGACCGAGCTTTACGCGCGTTACACGTCTGCCATCCCGCCGGATGGGCGCGGAGAACGAACAGAGGGAAACCCGAGGTTTCCCTCCGTAACCTCCCATCCTTCGGTTACAGGCACGATGAAAAACCCCGCTTCGGCGGGGTTTTTCTTTACGGCTGTACTTTCGTTTTCATTTTTAACGCCACGCGTCGCTCAGCATGGCTACAATCCCGCCGCTATGCCTTTTCAAATCATACTCATCAGCACGCTGGCCGCGCTGTTCCAGGTGGCGGGGATCATGCTCCTCTTCAAAGGCTTGATCTGGCTCTTCGGGCCCAAGGCCCGCACGAACATCATCTACGGCATCTTCACCGTCGGTTCGATGCCGTTCATCCGCTTCGCGCGTACGGTCGCGCCGCGCGTAGTGCCGGACGCGTACATCCCGGTGATCGCGTTCCTGATGGTCTTCGGGATGTGGGTCGCCCTCGCGCTCACGCAGCAGTCGCTGTGCGCGCAGCCCGGCACTCAGTGCGGCTGAGAAGCCCGCTCGCCGCCGTCGATGGGCGTCTCGGCGCGCCGGCGCCTGATTGCGAACCGGATGGCATCCATCATGCAATGCGCCTTGTCGGGGAATGAAGCTGCCGACTCGATGTGCTCGTCCTCGTCGACATGCGTCCATCGCCAAAGCGCTTGCGCGTCTGTTGTTAATTCCCATCGTGCGCCCTATATCGGCTGTCCCCTGAAAGCCCGGTCGCCCATGCAACCGACACGCGCAGGCATCGTAGTGCGTCAGGCGGACGGGGCGTGCGCCGTACGGCGCGCCCTCGATGGTCAGAAGTACTTGACCCGTCAGCGTATTGAAGCTTAAATAGCGCGCTTTCCGGGTTGCTTGCTGGTCCCGGATTCCACGCCCCCTTCCCTCCGCCGCAACGCAGGTTCTTCCCCAGTCCCGCGCACGGCGAACGCATCATGCAAGGCAGGGTGGCGACGCAGTAAAGCCCGCAGTACCGGGGCCGGGTAGCTCAGTTGGTAGAGCAGAGGACTGAAAATCCTTGTGTCGGCGGTTCAATTCCGTCCCCGGCCACCATCTCTACATCCCGCGTCGTTTCAAGACGTCCAAGCCTCCGACCGACCTGGGCGTTTGACCTCTAAGAAATTATCCAACCTAGTCCACCGCGGGCGCCGCATATCGTTCCGCTGTCGAGCCAAGCTGTGACAGTGCTGCGGGAGCTCCGTGCGCTCACCGGATCCGTGCTCACGATCGACAAAGCGGCCGATGAGCGAGAACGCCGTCCTGGCTGCGTTGAGACGGCTCGGATACTCAAAGGACGAGATGACCGGACCGCTGCGCCTACGAGTGCCTTGAAGGCATTGACATTGCAATGTGTGGGATTACAATGCCTGTAATGCAGAGGATTACAGGCGATGATCCGCAGCTTTCGACATAAAGGGCTAGATCGATTCTTCACGAAGAGCGATCGGAGTGGGATCGACGCAAAGCAGGCAGGGCGCATTGCGCGGGTTCTCGACCGTCTGGATGCCGCGACCATGCCGGAAGACATGAACTTGCCGGGCTACAAGTTCCACCCGCTGAAAGGTGATCGAAAGGGGATTTTCGCCGTCTGGGTCTCTGGAAACTGGCGCATCACCTTCGGCTTCACGGATGGCGAGGTTGTTGACGTGAACTTAGAGGACTATCACTGATGAAGAGCCTACGTGATCCGAAAAGGAAACCCACCCACCCGGGCGCCGTGCTGCGCGAAGACGTCCTCCCGGCGCTTGAGATGTCGCAGACGGAGCTCGCGAAGCGCCTCGGCGTGAGCCGGCTGAGCGTGTCCGAATTACTGCTCGAGAAGCGTGCACTGTCGGCGGACATGGCGATGCGCCTGGCGATTCTGACGAAGACCACTCCGGAGAGCTGGCTGCGCATGCAGGAGGCGCTGAATCTGTGGGAGTTGGAACGCGACCCGAAGCGATACAAGCACATCGAGCCGGTCGCGGCGTAGGGTTTACGCGATCAGCGCTGCGCAGCCTCACGCGCCACAGCGCCTGCGTCGTCGAGCTCGCTGACTTTCCAGCACAGCTCGATCAGTTTCGATGCCTGTTCCTCTGGAAGCACGCCCGCGACGAGACCTCGAAACTTGGCCTCGATGTCGGCGTCGGAGAGCGGACGTTCGAACGAGCCGAGCGCGTGCTCGACGTGCTTTTCGAGAACTTTCCCACTGGATAGCTGGATTCGCACCCGCGCTTCGAGCTTGCGTATCGCAGGATCGGCGATCGCCTCGACGCGCCTGCGCAATGCGATGACGTCGGGTGAGCGCACGGTCGCGTCGCTGAACTGGGCCTCGCCTCCCAAGCGCTGGATGATGGCGACCGCGGCCGCATGAAACACGCTGAACTTGCCTTCGAGACCGGTCGTCGGCTCGCGCTTGGCCGTGAGCTCGAGCACGATCGGGTTGACGGTGAGATCGACGCGCTCGATCTCGCTGCCGGTGAGTCCGTGCTCGTTCGAGAGCTGTATGCACCCGTCGATCGCGGCGTGCACGACGAGCCCGCACGCGTAAGGTTTGTACATGTTGTAGCCCAGCTCGTAGCGCTCACCGAGCCTTTCGGTGATCACGGCAGGATCGAACCGGGTCGAGAGCACGTGGGCCCAGCCGCGCGGCGCCTCGATCGCCTGCTCCGAGCTCGTGAATCGTTTCGACGCGAGCAGCGCCGCGGTAAGCCCGTTCTGCGCGGCATGGCCCGGATGAAAGCTCTTGCACATGCTTCCGAACATTTCGCGCAGTCCGCTCGACTGCGTCGCGGCGATTCCGAGCGCCCAACACATCTGCTGCTCGTCGAGCTTCAGGAGCTTGCCGATCGCTGCCGCTGCGCCGAATACCCCGGCCGTGCCGGTGATGTGCCAGCCGGTGGCGTAATGCTCGGGAAACACCGAGAGCCCGATGCGCTCTTCTGCTTCCACGCCGAGCACGAACGCATGAACGAGCTCGGCGCCGCTCACCGGATGGAGCTCCGCATAGGCCAGGAGCGCAGGCAGCACCGGCGCGCTCGGGTGTATGGCCTTCGCGTGCGTGTCGTCGAAGTCGAGGACGTGCGAGCTGACGCCGTTGACCAGCGCCGCGTGCAGGATGTCGAGCCGCTCGCTGCGCCCCACCACTGTCGCCTGCGGCGGGCCCGAGAAAGGCATCAGCGCAGCCAGCATGCACTCGATGGTTTCGTGATGCGAGGCGCCGATCGCGCAGCCCAGCCAGTTGAGAAGCGCGCGGGAAGCTTCGTGGCGTATCGGATGCGGGATGTCCGCATACCGGGAATCGACGATGAAGCGCGCGAGGGTGCGGGTGACTTCCATTGTTCTGCTCGGTGTCGGGTTACTGAACCGGTATGCGTGCAGCCTTGGCGACCTTGCCCCAGGTCACCGTTTGCTCGCGGATGTACGCGGCGAACTCTTCCGGCGAGCTCGTGACGGGCTCGAGCCCCGACGCGACGATCGTTCGTGCGACCTTTTCGTTGGCGACCGCTTTCGCAATATCGGCACTCAGGCGCGAGACGATTTCCATGGGCGTGCCGGTCGGAACCTGCATCCCGTACCAGGCTGAGACGACGACGCCCGGCAGCGTTTCCCCGACTGTAGGCAGATCCGGCAGCGCCTTGGAGCGCTGCTCCCCGGCGGTCGCGATCAGCCGCAGCCTTCCGCTCCTGCCGTAAGGCACGACGGTGGGGCCGGTGCCGAACATGAGCGAAACTTCCCCGCTCAGTATCGCCAGCGCAGCCGGACCGCCGCCTTTGTACGGCACGTGCAGCATGTCTACACCCGCGCGCAGCTTGAAAAGCTCGCCGGCGAGATGGGGAATGCCCGACTGCCCGGATGACGAGAACGCGATCTGGCCGGGCTTCGCCTTCGCGAGCGCGATCAGGTCCTTGACCGACTTGACCGGCAGCGAAGGATGGACTGCGAGGATGTAGTCGGACTTGGCCATGAGCGAGACCGGCTGAAGATCGCGCGCCACGTCGTAAGGCAGCTTCGCATAAGTGTGCGGATGAATGACCAGCGACGCGGCGCCGGACATGAGCAGCGTGTAGCCATCGGGCGGCGATTTCGCTAGGACGTTGACGGCGATCTGACCGTTCGCCCCCGGCCGGTTCTCCACGACCACCTGCTGGCCCAGGCTTTCGCTGAGCTGCGCCGCGGCGATGCGCGCAATCGTATCGGTTCCGCCTTGCGGAGACGATGAGACGATCAGCTTGATCGGCTTCGTAGGGTACGTCTGCGCCGATGCCACGACGGAGCCGAACGTCAGCGCAAGTGCTGCAACTGCAGGGATGCAGCGGCGAGTATTACCCGTGGGCGTGTGCGAACACCATGCGTTGAGTTTCATTCGTCTCCTCCGATGCCGGCGTGTCGCTCGAGCGAGCGACCGGGCACTTTGTTGTCAGTGTGTGATCGGAACAGAGCTTAGCATGGCGAAACCGCCGGCCAGGCGCGATCAGGCAGGTGACACTTGCTGCCAAAGCTCTCTTTCTCGTTGAGCCTGGAGGGGGCAAGAAACCTCAGGGTCTGTCCCGGCCGCCAACGCAATGCATAATCTCCATCTTCGCCTCACACAGGAGAACCCATGGATCGCGGCATCTGGGCAATCTGGTACGGAATAGAAGACGCGCACCGGTCCGAGTACGAGACCTGGTTCCACGACGTGCATATCCCGGAAAAGCTATCCCGGCCGGGTTACCTGTGGGCCGCGCACTACGCGCTCGAGCAGGGCAAGGGCTATCTCGCGTTCTTCGGCGGCACGACCGCGCATACGTTCATGAATCCCAGCCCGGGCCAGCTCGCGCAGCGCCAGAGCGCGGAGACCAAGAACTTCATGCGCATGCGGCAGCAGGCGTCGGCCTGCATCCTCGCAGAGGAAACTCGCGTGGACGGCCCCGACGTCGGCGCGCGCGGCGTGAATGGGACGCCCGGGCCGGTGATCCAGTTCGGCAACTACAACGCCGCCAGTCCCGCAGTGGAGGACGATCTGGGCGGCTGGTATGCGCAGGAGCGCCTGCCGCTGCTCTCGAAGCTGCCCGGCTGCATCGGCGCGCGCAAGATGCTCGCGACGGTGGGCGCGTACAAGCACGCGATACTTCACGAGTTCGTCTCACTCGAAATGCGCGAGCGGCACTTCGGCCCGCACGAAGCGCAGGCGCACGACCCGAGTACGTGGATGGGGCGGATACGCCCGCAGCTGACCCATGCGCCGCGCTCCCCGGGCGTCGGGCAGCGCATCTGGCCGGCGGTAAACTGAATTCCAGCGGTCGGCCTGTGGTGTGCGTGCGCCACGGGATCGCCACGTCGCCGATGCGGCGCCTCGCGATGACGTGATCACGGAATCCTTGCGTAGTCTAGGAGCACATAGCAATCACTGGAGAGGCTCAACCATGATCGATGCGGAGTATGACTACATCATCGTCGGCGCCGGCACCGCCGGCTGCGTGCTGGCGAATCGCCTGTCGGCTTCGGGACAGCATCGGGTGCTTTTGCTGGAAGCCGGCGAGGACGACCGCTGGATGTGGATCCGGATCCCGTCGGGCATCGCGCACATCCTCACCGGCGAGCGCGCGATCTGGCGCTTCCAGACCGAGCCTGACGAGAAAGTCGGCGGGCGCAGCATCTTCTGGCCGCGCGGGCGCACGCTCGGCGGGTCCAGCGCAGTGAACGGCATGATCTGGGTGCGCGGCGATCCGCTCGAATACGATCACTGGGAAAGCCTGGGCAATCCCGGCTGGGGCCTCGATGGGGTGCTGCCTTACTTGAAGCGCATGGAACAGTACGCGCAAGGCGACGATTTTCGCGGCAAGGACGGCCCGATGTTCATCACGCGCTACAAGGACCGCGATCCGCTCTCGGAAGGGTTCATCGCTGCGGCCCAGCAGGCGGGCGTCCCGGGCACCGTCGATTACAACGGGCCGCGATTCGAGGGCGTAGGCTACCTGCAGTACAACACCCGACGCGGGCGCCGCCGCCACGCCGCGGATGCCTATCTGCATCCGGCCATGAAGCGCGCGAATCTCGCTGTCGAAAGCGGTGCGCTCGCGCAGCGCGTCATTGTCGAAGGGCGCAAAGCGGTGGGGGTGGTCTACCGCAAAGGCACTGAAGAGCGAACCGTTCGGGCGCGGCGCGAAGTGCTCATCGCGGCAGGCACGATCCAGTCGCCGCAACTGCTCGAGCTTTCCGGAATCGGGCAACGCGAAGTGCTACAGCGCGCCGGCGTCGAGGTCGTCCACGAGCTGCCCGGCGTCGGGGAGAACCTGCGCGACCACCTGCACGTGCGGCTCTCGTTCGAGACCCGGCTGCCGATCACCCTGAATACCATTCTGCGCAATCCGCTGCTGCAGGCGAAGATGGGGGCGCGCTGGCTCTTCCTCGGGCGCGGACTCATGAGCACTTCGTCCGCGACGTCCATGGCGATCGCCCGCAGCCACCCCGACCTGCCGCGTCCCGACATCAAGTTCCAGCTTCACCAGTTGTCGATGGCGAGCAGCCACTACGCGGACAACCGCGACGCGCGCAATCTCGCCGAGAGAATGGGGCTCGATCCCCATGGGGGGTTCTCGATCGGCGCTTACGTGCTGCGGCCCGAATCGCGCGGCTCGGTGCACATCACGCAATCGGACCCATCGAAACCGCCGCAGATCCATGCGAACTATCTCACCGCCGAGCACGATATCCGGACCATCATCGCGGCGCTGCGCATGATACGCAAAGTCACATCACAGCCCGCGCTCGCCCAACACATCGTGCGTGAAACCCGCCCGGGACCGGACGCAGCCGACGACGATGCCCTGCTCGATCATGTCCGCAAGACCGGCCAGACCTCGTACCACCCCATCGGCACCTGCCGCATGGGGAACGATGCGCAGGCGGTGGTCGATGCGACCTTGCGCGTGCACGGCATCGAAGGCCTGCGCGTTTGCGACGCCTCCATCATGCCCACCATGGTCGCGTCCAACACCCACGCACCTTCCATCATGATTGGCGAGAAAGCGTCCGACCTGGTCCTCGCGGCGGCGGCCGGGTAAACGTAAGTCAACCGGACGCCACGCAGCCGGCGGCCGGGAGAACCCTGGGCCTTCTTCCCTCCACGGATGTCGCCGTGGGCAACGCAGCGCTGCAACGCGTCCCGGCGACTTGTTCGCGATCTTACGCGAAGCTTACAATCAATCCTCGCCTCGCATCGAGTGGGTCACTCATGCTCGACCGCATCGTGCTCATCGCAACGCTTACGAAAGCGATTCTGCTGGGTGCGGTCGCGGGGGTGTGGCAATCCCGTCCCATACGCCTCACCGCCTTCGTCTCGCTCTTCGTCGTGCTGACGCTCACGTCGTGCCCCCACATGGCGGAACCATAGGTGCCGGCTGAAGCCTTTTGCGGCTGACTTGGTGTCGATCCTCGCCGGATCACCCCCACCGGGAGCTGTTCGCGCCTCGGTCACGCCGGGAACTGCTTCGAATCCGAAGTAGCATTCCGTCGTGGCCAAGCCGAAACGACATCATCACAGCGTCTACGTCGTCCTGTTGTCCAAGGACGTGCTGTACGAGCCGAAATTCAAGCGCTGCAATCCCCACTACGATCCGGCGAAGCCGTGCGTTTATGTCGGCATGACCGGCTTGAGTCCCGACGAGCGGTTCGACAAGCACAAGGCGGGGATCAAGTCGAACAAGTTCGCTCGGCTCTACGGCCTTCGGCTCGAACCGGCCCTGTACGAGTGCTACAACCCGATGCCGTATGAGGCTGCGAAAGAGATGGAAGTGGAGCTCGCGATCGGGCTGCGCGAGGCCGGCTACGGGGTCTGGCAGGGCTGAGCGCGCCGGGACGCCGGACGCGCGCCCGCTGGTTATAATCGGCCTCCCACGAATTCAACCAGCCCCGGGGTGCCCATGGATCAATCGAACGGCAGCAAGCTTCCTCTTTCCGACGTGGTGGTTCTCGATCTGACGCTCGCACGGGCGGGCCCCACCTGCTCCCGGCATCTGGCCGACTGGGGCGCCGACGTCATCCGGGTCGAGCCGCCGCAGCCCGCGGGCGAGGACGTCGTCGGTCGCCGCCACGGCACCGATTTCCAGAATCTCCATCGCAACAAACGCGCGATCCAGCTCGACCTGAAATCGCCCGACGGCTATGCGGTTTTCAAGAAGCTCGTCGAGCGTGCGGATGTGGTCGTCGAGAACATGCGCCCGCAGGTGAAAGGGCGCCTGAAGATCACCTATGACGAGCTCAAGGCGATCAACCCGAAGATCGTCATGGGCAGCATCAGCGGTTTCGGGCAGGACGGTCCTTATGCCACCAAGGGCGGCGTCGACCAGATCGCACAGGGCATGGGCGGGCTCATGTCCATCACCGGTGCGCCGGGCCAGGGACCGATGCGTGTGGGTATTCCGATCAACGATCTGGTCGCCGGCAGTCTGCTCGCGCTGTCGATCATGATGGCGCTGTTCGACCGGCAGCGAACCGGCGAAGGCCGCTGGGTTTACACGAGCCTGCTTGAGACGCAGATTTTTCTGCTCGACTTCCAGGGCTCGCGCTATCTCATGAAAGGCGAAGTCGCCGGCCAGACCGGAAACGATCACCCGACAATGACGCCCACCGGGGTCTACCCGACGAGCGATGGCTTCATCAATGTCGCGGCGAGCTCGGGGCGTCTTTACGAGCGTCTTTGCGACGTCTGCGAAAAGCCGGACTGGAAGAGCCATCCGCAGTTCGGGAAGCTCACCGATCGCACGGCCAACCGCCCGGCGTTTAATGCGGCCCTGGGGGACGTGTTGAAACACAAGCCGACCGCCTATTGGGTCGAGAAATTCGACGAGGCCGGGATTCCCGCAGGGCCGATCAACACCATCGACAAGGTGTTTGCCGATCCGCAGGTCCAGCATCTGGGCATGGCGGCGCCGATCAATTCGCCGCATTTCGGCGATACCCGAGTCGTCGGTTCACCGCTGAACTTCTCCGGCGTGAAGAAAAAAATCCGCAACTCCACGCCCGAAGCCGGTGCGCACACCGATGAAGTGCTGCAGTGGCTCGGCTACTCGCAGAAAGATATCGACCGCATGCGCGGCATCGGGGCGGTCTGACAGGCGTAGCGCGGCCGGTGGCTGGTGAAGTCCCGCGCCGCTAATCCACGCGCGCGCCCGAGTCCTTGATCACTTTCGCCCACTTCGAGACTTCGGTCGCGATGTATGCGGTGAACTGCTCGGGCGTGTTTTCGACCGGCTCGAAGCCAAGCACGGCGAGTCGCTTCCTGGTTTCCGGCAGCTGCAGTATGGCCGCGATCTGCCGGTTGAGCTGATTGACGATTGATTTAGGGGTGCCCGTCGGCGCGAAGAAAGCGATCCACGTGTAGTCTTCGTATGCCGGAAATCCGGATTCGGCCACGGTCGATATGTCGGGCAGCGACGGCATGCGCGCGAGGCTCGTCACGGCGATACCTTTGAGCTTTCCGGCTTTGATGAGCTCGACCGTTGGCGGCATCGCGGTAATCCCGACCAGCACCTGCCCGCCCGCCACGGCCTGTATCGCGGGTGCTGCGCTGCTATACGGGATGTGGGTGACGTCGAGCCGGGCCATCAGCTTGAGGAGGCGCTCACCTGTGAGATGTGGCGTGCTGCCGGCGCCCGCAGAGCCGTACGTGAGTTTGCCTTTTTTACCGATGGCGATGAGCTCCTGCACATTGTTCGCAGCGACCGAGGGGTGCGCGAAAATGATGTTCGGGCTCGAGCCGGCATTGATGATCGGCGCAAAATCCTTGTAGGGATCGTATCCGGGCTGCCGGTACAGGCTGGCGGCGACGGCGAACTGGCTGCTGTTACAGAGCAGGGTATATCCATCGGGCGTTGACTGCGCCGCAAGACGCGTTGCGATGGTGCCGCCCGCGCCCCCCCGGTTGTCGATCACGATGGTCTGCCCAAGCTGCTCGGAGAGCTTGAGGGTGACTATGCGAGCCATGATGTCGATCGGACCGGCTGCGGCGCCGCCGGCCAGAATGCGGATTGGTTTGGTGGGATAGTCGCGCCCGGATGTTGCGGCGCCGCAAATCCCTGTCGCGGTGTTAGACACGAGTAACGCGATGCCGATTGCGAGCACACGCATGATTCCCCCTGGCTTCGTTTTAGGCGCAGCGCAGCGCCCGCAATACAGCTTAGAGGCGCGTGTGAATCGTGGCCAGCAGAGAATCGGTGATTGGAAAGCGGGAGAGCCGAGGGGATAAGTCTAGGCCGCCGCGTCGACCTACCTGAAAATCAGAGCCAGTATGCTCGCTGCGAGCGCGGCCGAAGTGACATAGAGCATGATGTCTATGCGAGTAAAGAGATCAGCCAGTCGGTCACGACGGCGGCGTTGTGCCTGCACGCCTTCGTGCCACTTGGTGATGGGCTCCCGTTCCAGGCTTCCTAACATGGTTTGCTCCTAAAGAGACGCCATGATCTGGAACAGCATAAAGCGTACCGTAGAAAGGTACAAGTGCCGCATTCACATTAAGCGCCACCGCCGCTATGAGGCGCATAAGGATGCCGGTCGTGCCTTAATCGTGTGCGAACCGGGACTTCCAGCAGGCCGTCGCGAGAGCTGAGGCGCATTCGGCTATGCGCTGAGGACGTTCTGATTAAGCCGCGGTTTACCGTCGGCATCGTGCTGGCAACGCCGGAATCGATTTCGATCAGACCGTTAACCGTGGATACCGGGCCCAACATGACGACGCGGTTCATCAGGCCAAGCGCTCCTGGCCTCGATTTATCTGAAACACCCGTGAGGCGCACGGCGGCGAGATGGCAGGGCAGTCGGGCGCCTCCCGGGGCGTTACTTTGCAATCGGGCGAGGCGTCAGCGCGCGGTCGGCGTGAATACCACCTGCTCTGCTACTTCGATGAGCGCTCTTTCGTGGGACAGCACGTTGCCGCGCTCGCGCTCCTGCATGGCGAGCGTAATGATTCGATTGAGCTCGCTCAATTTCATCCCGAGTTTTTCGGCGACGACTTTCATGTCCTCGCGCACCTGATCCTGCGCGAGCTTGATGCGGTATTTGGATTCGATGACCGCGGCAATCGCCTGGCGATCGTGCTCCGAAAGGGTACGGAAGGATGCGAAATCGCTGCCCGACGAGCCGATGTCCGAAATCGAGTGTGCAGGTGACTGGGCGACCGTGTCGCCGTAGCTGTCTGATGCCATGTTCATGTTCGTTCTTGTGTGATTCTGGAAGCGGCAGAGTATAACGTCGCGGCCGCTGAAATCTTCGGGCAACAACGAATTTCATGCGAAGCGCCGCGGCTGCTGGCGCACAAGCACGCGGTCGTGCTGAGGATTACTCGGGCAACAAGGGCGTGAGAACCGCTGCGCGGTGTCAGGAACTGCGCGGTCCGCGAGGGCTTTTCATCGGTGGCCGCTGCTGCGGACCAATGCTCGCAGTCAATTTCTTCGACGGGTGGAAAGTCACGACACGCCTTTCGGAGACCGAAATTTTCTCGCCGCTTCTGAGATTGCGCGCCCAGCGCTGCGGCCTGTCCGTCGGCTGAAATCGCCCGAAGCCTTCCAGCTTGACCGTCTCTCCGGCCTCGAGCGCGGCGCGCATTTCCTCGAAGATCGCATTCACCAATTCCCTGCATTCGCGCTTGGAAAGCCCGAGGTGCGCGAACAGCAGGTTCTGAAGCTCGTCTTTGGTGAGGGCGCTTCGCATGATGGCATCTGAATCGTCGATCTGCAGCGGTGGGGCGACGACGCCGTGTCCGTTCATGTGATGAAGGTGTGTCTGTGAAAAATGGGCAGTGCATCGATGAGGAACGAAATCGGCGCGGCGCAGCAGGCTTTGCCTTGCACAACAGGCAGCAAGCAGGGCAGCAAACCGCATGCCGCGGACAACACCGCGCAGGCGAGCCCGGCTCAGCGTTTCCGGGTCGTAACCGACGCCGTCAACGCCTTTGCGAGAAAGCGCTGGAAATCGGCATCGCGCATTGCGGCAAGTGCCGAGCTGCGCAGTGCGGCACGTTGCGCTTCGGCCCGAACGTCTTCTTTTTGTACGAGAATTTCGGATCTCGCGATCGTCTTGCGAAGTCGTGCGAAATGCGCCTCGAGCTCCTTGAGCGTGCGCGCAGGAACGGTATAAACGTATCGCCTCTTGGTTTTCAGGCGTAGCTGTCGCCGGATCATGCCGATACTGGCTGCGACGACCTCGAGCAGCCAGTCCTGATATTGCTCGGGGTTCCTGAAATTGGAACGCCCGCGCTCTTCGTCCTGTGCGTGAGCGCGGGCCTGCGCCTCGTGATAGACGACGAAGCGGTAGCGGCCGCCCGCCAGAGGCTGCGCTTGCCACAGCGGCGCACCCGAGTCGCCGGCCTCACTATGCGTTTCGCGCTCGGCCTCTGCCGGTGCAATGCCGGCGGCGGCGAGCGCGGCGTACGGGCCGACATACACGGTAGCCGGACCCGCGCTCGGCCCGTCGCCAAGCTCGGTGTACTTGTAGACCTCGATCCTGCCGCCGAGCGAGCGCCATGCGACCGGCATGATCTCGTTGGGGATGGCAAGGCGGTATCGGTCTTCCCCGGTTTTGACGAGCGTGCACTTGAGCTCTGCGTGCGGCGCGGCCGGGCAGAACACGCGTAGTGACATGGGCTTGCGGCCGCCGATGCGAACCGGGAATACGAAGCCGGGTGCGATGCGTGCCAGTCGCGCCGTGCGGAACTGGGCTTCGCTTCCGCTGTACCACGTGGACAGGATTCCCGCTCTGCGGGTCTGCTTCACCATGACCAGTCCGGCGGCCCCCGCGTGCCGGTTGCGCAGCCCGATGTAGGTGGGCAGTTGGGAAAGTACTTCGCGCTCGCTGGACTGTGTCGTCACTAAGCTTCCTTCCGTACCGTGTGCGGGCTTCTCGGAGCGCGCTCGGGCTGTGCCACGATTGGAACATGTACGCCTGGGACACGCGGTGGCCGGTCGAGCGCCCGGGTAAAATAGTACCAATACCTCTCAACGTCGAGCAAGCAGAAAGGAAGACACTCAGTGCGACTCATTACATTCATCACCCAGGGCGGCTCGCCGCGGACTGGCCTCGTGCGCAACGCCGAAGAGGTCATCGATATCGCGGCACTCGGAGGGAAACCGCCATTCGACCCCACCGACATGATCTCGCTGATCGCGGCCGGCGAGCGTGGTCTGGGGTGGATACGCGACGCGACGGTCAAGGCGCCGAGCGTCATTGCGCTCGACGCGGTCACTTTGCTCGCGCCCATTCCGCGTCCGCGCAAGAACGTGTTCTGCGTCGGCTGGAACTACGTGGAGCATTTCAAGGAAGGCGAGAAGATCCGGCCGCACGTCGCCGAGATGCCGACCCATCCGACATTTTTCTCGAAAACGCCTACGACGGTCATCGGGCCGTACGATCCGATTCCGTACGATCCGAAGATCACGGACAGGCTGGACTGGGAGGCCGAGCTGGGTGTGATCATCGGCCCCGGCGGCAAGAACATCGCCGAAGCGGACGCGATGAAGCACGTGTTCGGTTACACCGTCATCAACGATGTGTCGGGCCGCGACATACAGCGCCAGCACGGCCAGCAGTGGTTCAAAGGCAAAAGCCTCGACGGGACCTGCCCGATGGGGCCGTGGATCGTCACGGCGGACGAAGTGCCGAATCCCGACGATCTTCCGATCGGGTGCCGTCTGAACGGCGCGTCCAAACAGGATTCGAACACGAGCTTCATGTATTTCAAGATTCCGCGCATCATCGCCGAGCTCTCGCACGGCATGACGCTGGAAGCAGGCGATGTCATATCGAGCGGTACGCCCGCCGGCGTCGGGCACGCGCGCACGCCTCCGGAGTTCATGAAGGCCGGTGACGTGCTGGAAACCGAGGTGGCGGGGATCGGCATTTTGCTTAACCGCGTAACCGCGTAACCGCGTGACGGCGGGCTGACGCATCGCCCCCGTCAGCACGCCGCGCGCCGGCGCTTAAGACTTCCGGGCTTTGCTGTCTTCTTTCAATATGGCCATTCCCGCCTGCAGCGACTTTTCGATGCGCGCTTTTTCCTGGGCGATTTTGTCGTCGTCCCAATCCCAGAAACCTTTCTTGGTCTTCATTCCGAGGTGGCCCTTGTCGATCAGCGCCTTGACCACGGAAGCCGCCCCGTCGTTCTTGTAGAGATGGGGATAGAGCGCGTTGGCGACGAGGTAATTCGTATCCCAGCCCGACATCTCCTTCTGCATGATCGGACCGCAGGCGATGAAGCGAAAGCCGAAGCCGTAACGCACCGCAATGTCCACGTCCTCGGCCGAGACGATGCCGTCCTCGATGAGGTACAGCGCTTCGCGCATCATGGCGTGCTGGATGCGGTTGCCGACGAAGCCGGGGACATCTTTCTTGACCCAGATCGGCGCTTTTCCGAGCTGCTTCATGAGGTCGACGACGCGCTGGGCGATTGCCGGATCGGTTGCGTCGGCGCTCACCACTTCGACGAGCGGCACCAGATGCGCCGGCATGAAGAAGTGCAACCCGAGGACGCGGCCGCGGTGCTTCAGGTTTTTCCCGACCTCGCCGATCGGAAAGTTCGACGTATTGCTCATGATCGGCACGTCGGCACCGGCAAGCGCTTCGACCTGAGCGAAAAGTTTTTGCTTCAGGGGAAGGTCTTCAGTCGCCGCCTCGACCACCATGCCGATGGCCGACCAGTCGATTTCCTCGAGTGAGGCGTAGGTTTTGACTTCCCCCGTGGTGGCAGGATCGGCGTCGAGGTTTTTCAAGCCGGTCTTCATGCGCGCTGGCAGTGCCTCCCGCGTCTTCGCGGAAGGGCTCATGACATGCACCCCCCACCCATTCGCGGCGAATACGATGCCGATGTCGCCGCCCATGATGCCGCCGCCGATGATGACTACGTTGGACCGATCCTGTGCCATGTGCCAAAGCTCCGCGTTATGATTTGCCCCGCTGGGTGCCGGCGAGACTCACCCGCATTATAAATTGGGCTGCGGCGCAATGCCGTGCGCGCCCTGAGGATTAATCGATGAATCAACGTAGACGTTTTAGAGCTGTCTGTGCGGCGAGCGTGCTGGCGTGGTGCGGAGCGGCCGCGTCGCCTGCGCAGGCCCAATGCGCGGCCGGTGCCGAGTACCAGCAGACCGAAGCGGTCAAACGCCGCTATCCCGATCCGCAGATCCCGATCGATACGCCGGCCTTTGCACCCGGCAAGGCCGGATTCACCTCGTATGAGGAAATGGTGGCTTTCGTGCGCAAGCTGTCGAGCGGCGCGCGCAACATGCGTGTCGTCACGGCGGGACGATCCCAGGAGGATCGCATCATACCGGCGCTGGTCTTTTCGAACGAAGGCCGATTCACGGGCGCTGACCTGAGGCGCCTGCAGCGGCCCGTCGTGTTCCTGGTGGGACAGCTCCACGGCAATGAGCCCGCGGGTGGCGAAGCGATGCTCGCGCTGGCGCAGTCGCTCGCCACCGGCGAGTTAAAGCCGTTGCTCGACCGCATCAGCGTGGTGATCGTGCCGCGAGGCAATCCCGACGGCGCACACTATTTCTGGCGCTCGACGGCCAACTGCGTGGACATCAATCGCGATCATCTGAAAGTCGACCTGCCCGAGACCTACGCCATCCGGCGCATGACTTACGAGTATCAGCCCGACATTTTCGTCGACGCCCACGAATTCAGCGTCGCGACGCGCTGGATCGAGAAGTTCGACGCGCTGCAGTCGTACGATTTCCTGTTTGCCTATGCAACGCATCCGAACATCGAGAAGCCGCTCACCGAGCTTGCCGAGCGTCTGTTCAGCCGCGCAATCGCGCGCGACGTCGAAAAAGCCGGCTACAGCCACTTCTGGTACTACACCACCGGTTACAACCCGAAGGACAAGCGCGTCGCCGGCGGCGGGACTGCGCCCGACATCGGCCGCAACTACGCGGGTCTCCAGAACGGCCTGTCGTTTCTCGTCGAGACGCGCGGCGTCGGCATCGGCCGCGACAGCTATGCGCGGCGGGTCCACACGCATTACGTGGTGATGAAAAGCCTGTTGCACACGGCTGCCGATAACGCTGAAGAAGTGCGGCGCGTGGTGCGCGATGCGCGCGCGGACGTGGTGCGCCGCGCACGTGCGCCGGTGGCGGATGATCTCCTCTCCGTCACCCTGAAAGGCCCGACGCGAGCGCAGACGCTCACGATGATCGACCCGCAGACGGGCGATCCGAAGGAAGTCGAAGTCGAATGGCAGGATCCCCGCGAAGCGCTGCCCGGGCTCACGCGCGCGCGGCCCTACGCGTATCTCGTCCTGCCGTCACACACCGAAGTCGCACGGCGGCTCACGATGTCCGGAATCGAGGGGCGCATCCTTCGCAAACCCACCGAGATCGAAGTGGAAAGCTACGAGGTGACCGAAAGGCGGGCCGGGAATATTTTCGTCGAAGGCCATATCCGCAATACGGTCACGACAGAAGTGCGCGTCAAAAAGCGGCTGTTTCCCGCAGGCACCCTGGTTTACGCAATGGCGCAGCCCGGCGCCAACATTCTTGTGGCCGCACTCGAACCCGAATCGGCATCGAGCTTCGTTGCCCTGGGAATGATCCCGACCGACAGGCGCGGGCTCACCAATCCGCAGGAAGCCGCGCCGAGCGAGGTGCCGATCTTCAGGCTGATGAAGCGGGTCTCGCTCGACACCGAGCCTGAGCTGTAACCGGGTAGGCGCCGGTTACAGCTTGCTTTAGGCACCTCTGAATAAGCCCTGGTGGACCCGTCAGCGTCATTCTGGCGAAGGCCAGAATCGATTTCGATCGACACGTTAACCATGGATGCCGGCGTACGCCAGCATGACGATGAGGTGGATCAGAGCGTGCTGAAACGATCAGGGGGAACCCACGCGTTTCCCCCCCGTTGGTTGCCCGCGCTACTTCGCGCTGGCGACGCGCGTGGCGGTGAATTTGCCACCGCCGACCGTGCCTTCGATCTTCTCGCCTGCAACCCGACCGCTGTATTCGCGCCCGTCGATCGAGAACGTAATCGTGTCGCCTCGCAGTTTGCTGTTGGAGAACTGAGCGACTTTACCGTCGGCTTTCGCGCTGCCGCCGAGATTCTGGTACTGCTGGGTAAACGTCGTTTCGAGCGTGTGTCCGCTGCCGCCGCCGGCCCCCTCGACTTTCCACGTCCCCGCGACTTTGGCCGGAACGATCCACAGGTAAGCGGTGCGGCCTTCGGACGAGTCCACCTGGTCAGGCTGCCAGTCGTCCATCGTGAATGCGTGCGAGACGACGCGCGTGCCCGGTTTCATGTTGAGTATGATGGGCCGCAGCTTGACGTTGAGCGAAGGCAGCAGATAGAGCGTGAGGACCGTGGCCTTGCTGAAATCGGTCTCGAAAATATCGGCTTTCATGAACTGCGCTTTGCCGTTCACGCCTTCCTTATCGGCATTGCGCTTGGCGAGCTCCACCATGTCCGGGTTGTATTCGATGCCGAGTGAAGTGGCGCCGAATTTCTTCGCCGCTGTGATGGCGGTGCGCCCGTCACCCGAGCCCAGATCGACGACGTAATCGGTGGGTTTCGTGCCGGCCATCTGCAGCATGCGTTCGACCAGCGACTGCGGCGTGGGTACCCAGATGACATCCTTGCCTTCCTGCCCGACCGAAGGGGTGTATTCCGCCGCCTGCGCGTGTGCCGTGCCGCTGAGCCCAGCGGTGAGCGACAACACGGTCAACGCCAACACCGACGCCGAGCGCCATTTCGATTGCATCTTTGAATCTCCTGTCATGGGTGGGGGAAGGGCTTGAAGCGATGAATTATGACTCAACGCGGCAACTATCGCGTGCGACGACAGGCTCTTTACGCGGGGGCAGTCCACATAGCAAACTTGCTCCGCACTGCGCGCCGACCGCATCGTCGCCGGCAACAGCATCAACACGGATTCGGCCCTGTTCGGCGTGGGCTAGCGCTTCTGAGCGGCTGCCCGCGCGCTCAGCACGAACGGACGGCGAAATATGATGCGAACTTCAGAATCGCAACACTAGCGGGCGATGCGGCCGTCGAGCGTGACTTTTCCGGACACGAGCTCGTCGATCTGCGCGTCGGCATAACCGATCTCGCGCAGGATCTCCACGCTGTGCTGGCCGATCTTGGGCGCCGGGTTGAAATCGCTGCGTGCGCCACCTGACAGCTTGTTGGGCAGGGCCATGTTGATGATCGGTCCTTCGGTCGGATGCTCGATGCGCTGGAACAGACCGACTTCCCCGAGATGGAGATCTTCCATCAGCGTATCGAGTGTGTGATAGGGCATCGCGGGAATGTCGGCCTTATCGAAGATCTCCAGCCACTGCGCGGTGGTCTTTTCCTTCAGCGCCTCCGCGCGGATGCGGAAGTACTCGCCGACGTTTCTGAATCGCGCGGCGATGCTGTCGAATCGCGGATCGGTTTTCAACTCCGGGCGGCCAATTGCATCGAAGAGCGCGAAGGCCTGCGCGTTGGTGTTCGCGGAGACGCAGATGTAGCCGTCGCGGGTCGCCAGCGGTTTCGCCTGGGGATCGAGGAGCCGCGGGTCGCCGGTCTCGCCCCGCGGCGGGTCGAACGTCTTCATGTACATGTGCTCGGAGAGCACGAACGCGGCCATGTTCTCGAACATGGGAATCTCTATGGCCTGGCCTTTACCCGTGCGCTCCCGGTGAAACAGCGCCATCAGCATCATCTGCACCGCGATCAGGCCCACGGTCTTGTCCGCCACGACCATCGGCAGGTAGCGCGGCTCCCCGGCGGCACGGTGATACAGCGCCGCCACGCCCGAAGCGCCCTGGATGATGGAGTCGTATGCGGGTTTGCGGCGATAGCGCCCGCCTTGTCCGAAGCCGAACATCCCGCAATAGATGATTTTCGGATTCACGGCACGCACGTCGTCGTACGAAAGCTTCATGCGGTCCATCGAGTCGGGACGCACATTCCACACCAGCACGTCGGCGCGCTCGATCAGCTTCATGAGCGCTTCGTAGCCCGCCGGTTTCTTCAGATCGAGAACGATCGAGCGCTTGTTGCGGTTCAGGTGCAGAAACTTCGGCCCCATGCCGGGCGTGACGCCGAGCCCGCCGATGGTGCGGCCCAGGTCACCGCTGGGGCTCTCGACCTTGATCACTTCGGCACCGTGATCGGCGAGGATCTGCGTCGCGAGCGGGCCGACGACGACCGAAGTCAGGTCGACGATGCGCACACCTTCCAGAGGACCGCCTGCCATACCTACCCCTCGATACGAAATATTGGATGGTGAACGCTGGCCGAATGCGCGTGGCGACAGCGGCAACGGGATTTTCCAATCGTCATTCGAATGTCGCCTCGGCGCTCAGGGCGAGCGCGCCCTGGTCATCGACGACCCACAGCTTCGCGCTTTTGCCGTCCGCGGAAGGTTCCCCGCACACGGTGAACTCGCGGTTCACGAAAAGCGGCCGCACGTTGCGCGAGGAGATGTAGCGCAGCGGGGTCCTGGCGTTCGCACGCACCAGCTCGTAGACCAGCAGCGTGGTAAGCCCGCCGTTCATCACCAGATTCGGATAACCCTCCTCCTTCGTCACGTACGGATGGTCGTAATGGATCCGGTGGCCGTTGAAGGTGAGGGCGGAGTAGCGGAAAAGCAGCACGGAATCGGGTGTGACGGATTTCGCCCACACCGCTTTGCCGGGCGCGCTCTGGGGCGCGGGGGGCGGGGCATTGGGATCCGGTTCGCCGCGATAGACGATGTCCTGCTCTTCGGTGATGGCCAGACCACGCGGGCTGTGGATATCGGTCTTCACCGTGACGAAGACCATCTGGCCCGAGCGTCCCTGCTTGGGCGTGACGCTCATGATCGAGGACTCGCGGCGCACTTCGTCGCCGATGTGCAGCGGCGCGTGCATCGTGGTTCGCTTGCCGGCGAACATGCGGCGCGGCAGCGGCACTGGCGGCAGGAAGTCCCCCCGCTTCGGATGCCCGTCGACCCCGACCTGCGAGTTTCGCACCACGCGCGGAAAGAGGATCGATTGCCAGCCGATCGGGAGCGGGTCACCCGTCTTCGGCATGGGATCGTCGCGGTCGAGGGTGGCGGACAGCCGGTGCACGGCGGGTATGGTCACGTAATCGACGTCGGTTTCGGTCTGGCCGATCCAGGTCTTGAGCTCTTCGAGGTTCTGGGTCACGGTTTACTTCTCCTTCTCGTGCGTTCAGTCCAGCCTGATGCCTGCGGCCTTGACGACTTTCGACCATTTGGCGATATCGTTGCGAATGAATTCGCGGAATTGCTGTGGCGTGCTGGCGACGACTTCCGAACCCTGCGCGACGAGCTTGTCGTGCACCTCGGGCGAGCGCAGCGCGGTGGTGATCTCGGCGTGCAGGCGTTCCATCAACGGTCCTGGCACGCGGGCCGGGGCGAACATGCCGAACCAGTTGATGACTTCGAATCCGGGCACCCCCGATTCAGCCACCGTCGGGAGGTCCGGCAGGGTGCTCGCACGTTTCGCGCCGGTGACCGCGATCGCGCGTAGCTGACCGCTGCGCACGAATGAGCTGACCGTGATCTGGGCCGCGAACTGGTACTGGATCTGGCCGGCGATGAGGTCTATCGCGGCTGGACCGGCGCCTTTGTACGGGACGTGGGTGGCCTGTATGCCGGCCATCAGTTTGAGCAACTCGCCAGAAAGATGACCGCCGCTGCCGTTGCCGGCCGAGCCGTAAACGAGCGGTTTGGCCTTCGCGAGCGCGATGAGGTCCTTGACCGTCTTGACCGGCACGGCGGGATGAACAACCAGCACCAGCGGCGCCGAAGTCATCAGGGAAATCGGAGAAAAGTCGGCAATCGGATCGTAGGGCAGCCGGGTGAAACCGGGGTTGGTCGTATGCGGGGTGTATACGACGCCGAGGGTATGGCCGTCAGGCACGCTGCGCGCCAGCAACTCGGTTGCGACCACGCCGCCGGCGCCGCCGCGGTTGTCGATCACGACCTGCTGCGCAAGCTGCGTCGCGAGTTTTGCCCCGACCACGCGCGCGATCAGATCGGTGCTTCCGCCGGGCGGCGCAGGCACCAGCAGGCGCACTGCTTTGGAAGGGTAGCTCGCGGCGCTGGACGCAGCGGCGGCAGTTGCCGCCATCACGTCGGGCGCGCAAAGCAGGCCAGCGAGTGCAAGGAAGATCGGTACGGGATTCATGCAGGACGAGTCACGAGGAAGGCCGCAATTGTATCCCGCAACGCACAGTTCGCCGCGCGCGGGCTAGTGGCCTGTATCATTGATTTCGAGAGTAACGTTCGCAACGGCCGCCCGCTCGGGAGCGGGCCCGTCGCTCACCGGTAAGTTGCTACCGGTTCCAACGTTACGCTCCACTAATCCGCTTTCGCGCCCGATGCCTTGACGGCCTTACCCCACTTCGCGATTTCGGCTTTGATGAACGCGGCGAATTCGGCAGGCGTGCCGCCGACCGGCGTGAAAGCGAGCGTGTTGAGGCGCTCTTTCACGTCGGGGTCGTTGAGCATACGCACGATCTCGGCGTTCAGCTTGGCGATCACGGGCGCCGGCGTTTTCGCCGGCGCGACGATGCCGATCCAGCCGACCGCTTCGAAGCCCGGGTAGCCCGATTCGGCGATCGTCGGCAATTCGGGAAGGAAGGGCGAGCGCGTCTTCGTGCCGATGCCCAGCCCTCGCAGCTTGCCCGACTTGATGTGGGGAAGGACCGCGGGAATCGCATCGAACATGATCGGCACCTGGCCGGTCATCACATCGGCGTGCGCAGTCGGGCTGCCTTTATAGGGGACGTGGTTCAGCTGTATGCCTGCTGCCGCCTTGAACATCTCCATCGTCAGATGGCTCGTCGACCCGCTGCCGAGCGATGCGAAATTGATCGCGCCCGGTTTTGCTTTCGCCGCCGCGACGAGCTCTTTTACCGTCTTGGCGGGATACGACGGGCTCGTGACGAGCGTCTGCGGCGTCAAAGCGATATTGCTGATCGGCGCGAAGTCGTGCACCGCGTCGTAAGGCAGCTTCGAATACAGAGTCGGGTTGATTCCGAACGCGCTCGACACGCCCATGGTGAGCGTATAGCCGTCGGGTGCCGCGCGCGCACCGATCTCGGTTCCCACGACGCCCCCCGCACCGGGACGATTGTCGACGACGACCTGCTGCCCCGTTGATTCGGTCAGCTTCTGCGCCACCACGCGGGCCAGTATGTCGGTCGAGGTGCCGGGCTGAAACTGCGCAATGATGCGGATCGGGCGGGAGGGATAAGTCTGGGCTTCGGCGGCGGGCAGCGTGAGCGCGCCTGCGCCTGTGACTGCGGCCAGCAGAACGGCAATGGTTTGGTTCATGACGGAGTCCTGTGCAAGGGTGAGGGTTCAGGGCTCGCGCTCGAGCCTGAAATCGAATTCGACGAGTGCAAACGGACTCGGCAGCCGGTAGCGGCGGGCATCGGCCTCGTCGCTGCAGGATTTCACGCCGACGACGAGCGCTTCGCGCACGCCGAACACCGCGTCGCGGTCGATGTACTCGTCGTCTTCGAAAAAAACCTCTGTGGTGAGCGCGCGATGACGCGGCGCCGTTACGATGAAGTGCAGATGAGCGGGGCGCCACGCGCTGCGCTGGCCGGCACGCAGCAGCTCGCCCACCGGGCCGTCGTAGGGAACCGTATACGGCGCGGGGCGGATGGTGGTGAAAGCATAGCGGCCGGAATCGTCGGCTTCCATGGTAAAGCGAAGATTGTGGCGATCCTGCGAGGGGTCCTGCTGCCAGTAATAGCCGTTGGCGGCCGCCTGCCAGAAGTCGAGCCTCGCGCTGGCCACCGGTGCGCCGGTGACGTCGAGCACCCGGCCGCGCACGAGCAGCTTCTCGCCTGCGTTATCGCGGGCCAGATCGCCATCCACGTCGAGACGGGGGGAATCCGGCGCGTGAAAAGGACCAAGCGCGCTGCGCTCGGTCGAACCGCGGCCGGACTGGAGCATGTCGACGAGCGACGAGACGCCGAGCACATCGGATAGCAGTATGAATTCGTTGCGGCCTTCATCGGAAATGTTCCCGGCGCGATAGAGGAAATCGATGGCGCCTTTCCACTCTTCCGGTGTGAGATCGACTTCGCGCGCATACGCGTGCAAGTGCGCAACGAGGCGCGAAATGAGCAGCCGCGTCCGTTCGTCCGCGGCCGCGTCGAACGAGTGGATCACCGCATCAGTGAGGGTGTCGCGGGTTATGTTGCGCATTCGGAGCTCGTGACGAAGTGAGGGGGTGATGAGGTGATGAGGTGATGAAGTGACGAAGTGATGAGGTGATGAAGTGATGAGTGATGCAGTGATGAGGCGCAGGGTGTCAATCGGCTTTGGCACCCGATGTTTTAACCATTTTTTCGTAACGCGCGACTTCGTTCTTGAGTCGCGCCGCGAACTCGGCAGGCGTGTTCGGCGTGAACTCCAGCGACAGCACGTCGAGCCGCGCTTTGACGTCGGGTAGCTGCAGGATGCGGGTGATCTCGACGTTGAGCTTGTTCACGATCGAAGGCGGCGTGCCGGCAAGCGCGAAAAAGGAGAACCAGGTGTGATCGTCGAAGCCGGGATAACCCGATTCCGCCACGGTCGGGGTATCGGGCAGGATCGGCGAGCGCTTGATCGTCGTCACGGCGATCGGGCGTATGCGTGCGGACTTGACGTGCGGGACCGCGGGCGGCATCGACGTCGAGGCGATCGGGACCTGGTTGC
>JBKJKJ010000123.1:0-25958 GCA_046597455.1 Burkholderiales bacterium | reverse complement strand
CACCCAGTGTGTGCGGGCGCACACCTTCGGCGTGCGCGTCGGCGTCGCGCGCATCTGGCGGCGGTTTGCCGCCCTGCATGGGGCCCATTTTCATGCCGTCCATGGATGGCATCGATCCGGCGCGCGAGGCGGGCTGCGTA
Organism: Burkholderiales bacterium; assembly: GCA_046597455.1. GTDB lineage: Bacteria > Pseudomonadota > Gammaproteobacteria > Burkholderiales > SG8-41 > JAQGMV01. The sequence continues at coordinate 25,818 of JBKJKJ010000123.1, read as the reverse complement.
TCCTTCGTGCCGCTGTGGTCCATGCCTTTCATTGCGCCATGATCCATCGCGGCCGGTTTGTCGGCTTCCATGCCTTTCATCGATCCATGGTTCATGCCTTTCATGGCGCCGTGATCCATTCCCGGCATGTTGCTGTGGTCCATCCCTTTCATGCCGCCGTCCGTCGTCGATGCGGCAAAAGCCGGCGCGCTGAAAGCGAGCGAGATGGCTGTCGCAAAGAGCATCCTCCGGCACGTCGCGGCGATCGGAGTCGTGTGGGGTGCGCGGGAAATATTCATCATGACACCACCACTTCGCGGAACATGCCCGCTTCCATGTGATACAGCATGTGGCAGTGAAAAGCCCAGCGCCCGAGCACATCGGCCGTCGCCAGGAAAGTCACCCGCTGTGCGGGCTGTACTGCCACGGTGTGCTTGCGCACCAGAAACTTCTCGTCGGGCGTTTCGAGCTCGCTGAACATGCCGTGCAAATGGATGGGGTGGGTCATCATCGTGTCGTTCACCAGAATGACGCGAACGCGCTCTCCGTATCTGAAATGTATAGGTTGGGCTTCGGAGAACTTCTGGCCGTCGAACGACCAGATAAAACGCTCCATGTGCCCCGTGAGGTGCAGCTCGATCTCTCTTTCGGCGCCCCGTTTGTCGAGCGGACCGCCTATCGTGTGCAGGTCGGCATAAGTCAGAACCCGCCTGCCGTTGTTGCGCAGGTTGATTCCCGGATCGTCGAGATTGGTCCGCGGCATGTCGACATGCATGTCGACGTTGGGACCGTACTCGGTTCTGGCGTGGCGAACCTTGCGCATGCCCCCGGGGGTCAGGCGGTTTTGCTCCTGCATGCCCTGCATTGCGCCGTGGTCCTTGTCCTTCATCGACGCAGCACCCATCCCTTGCATCGCGCCGTGTTCCATTCCCGCCATTCCCGTCATGCCCCCCATGGCGCCCATCGAGCCCATGTCCATCGCGCCCATCATGTCTTTCATGGCGAGCCAATGCGGCTTGTCGAGACTCGGCACTTCCGCCTGCATCCCTGCGCGCGGCGCCAGCGTGCCCCGCGCATAACCGGTGCGGTCTATGGATTGGGCAAAGAAGGTATAGGCCTGATCCTCGCGAGGTTCCACCATCACGTCGTAGGTTTCGGCCACGGCGATGCGAAGCTCGTCGACCGATACCGGCTCGACGTCCTGGCCGTCGGTCGAGATCACCGACAGCTTCAAACCGGGTATGCGCACGTCGAATATGCTGTTGGCCGAGCCGTTGATGATGCGCAGGCGAACTTTCTCGCCCGGGCGGAAGAGGCCGGTCCAGTTGCTCGAAGGCGTCGTTCCGTTGAGCAGATAGGTGTAGGTGTAGCCGCTTACGTCGACGTAATCCGTGGGATTCATGCGCATCTGGTTCCACATGCGGCGTTTGCCGAGCGCGCCCTTGAACCCCATCGTCGAGACGTCACGCGCGAAGTCGATCGCCGTGGGCCGGCCGAAGTTGTAGTAATCGCTCATCTTCTTCAGCTTGGCGAAGACCGCTTCAGGGTTCTCGTCGGTCCAGTCGGACAGCACGATGACGTGCTCGCGGTCTGCGGTGAAGCGCTCGCCTCCCCGTGGCTCGATCACGATCGCGCCATAGACGCCTGTCTGTTCCTGGAATCGCGAATGGCTGTGGTACCAGTATGTGCCCGTCTGCCGGATCGGGAACCGGTAAACATAGGTTTCGCCCGGCGCGATGCCGTTGAACGCAAGCCCCGGGACGCCATCCATTTCGTTCGGCAGCAGGAGGCCGTGCCAGTGGATGGAGCTGGTATCGCGAAGATGATTGGTTACCCGCAGCGTGACGGTGTCGCCTTCACGCCAGTGCAGAATGGGCGCGGGCACTTGACCGTTAACTGCGGTGGCCGTTCGGGGCGCTCCCGTGAAGTTCACCGGCGTCTCCGCGATATCGAGCTTGAATTCGGTCCCGCGCAGGACGGTCGGGGCGCTGGTTTGGGGGGCGTGCATATCGGCTCGCGCCGATCTTCCGAAGCCGCTGGTGGCGGCAATCACCCCTGCGGCGGCAGTGCCGGTGACGAAGAGGCGACGTGACGCGCTCTGCGGTGGAATAGAACGATGGTTCATAACGTCTCCGTGTGGACGCAAGTGGCGTCCTGTTCTGGTAATGGCGCTCGGCGAGCGTGGTTCAGCCACGCGAGCGACGCGAAAGGCCGATAGCAAGCACGCGCCTTCGCCTGAGAAGCGGCGGCCGTATCGCACCCGAATGCGTCCAGGCCAAGCCAGCCGAGCGAGCTTTGGTTCTTGCGGAAGAGGGGTTACGAGCGCGCGGGCGGGCGCAGAGGCTGTGCGAGAACGGGCCCGGAGGGCGTGACGACGCTGGAGGCACCGTGGCCGCCGCCCGGCGCGGTGTCCTGGATCACCGCATATTGCATTCCGGCCCACGCGGGTTGTGCGCAACAGCAGGGGTGCGCGGCGTGGTCGGTAAAGCCTTCGCTATCGTCATGCATTACCGCGGCGCTCGCAGCCGGCGCATCGGCGGCGACGGACGACACTGTGCCCGCGTCCGCCGCTTCGCACACGAGCTGCTCGAGCGCATTGGCATAGCCCTGCAGCGGCAGCACCAGAAGCAGGACCACGAGAAATATTTTTTTGGAGATGAACAGCAAACTCGTATTCAGTCTATTGCGCCACGTTGTTGCGAACACAAGCCTGTTGGCCTGACCGCGTTTGCTCTCTGCTTTTCTCCGCCATGCAGCCGGCAGCGCTCTCAGATCGGTACTAACGATTCTCGCGCCGCCGGCAACCTTAACTAAACGATCACACGTTTTTCTCAGACGACTGCCCGACCACATCCATTGTGAAGTGATCGATTTGCTGCTGGGCTTCTTCCTTGGTAATGCCGTATGCACTCTGCAGTTTGCCATTCAACTGCTCCTGCTTGCCCGCGATGACATCGAGCTCGTCATCGGTGAGCTTCCCCCAGCGCTCTTTCGCCTTGCCCTTGATCTGTTTCCAGCCGCCCTCGATTTGATCCCAGTTCATATTTAGCTCCAATCGGTTGCTCGGTGTGGCAGGCAGCAAGAGACGTGCCGCGTCGCGCCGTCGCGACTCTGCTCCCGCTATTGAGCTCGCTCGAGTCGCGTCACGACGAACGCGCCCCCGGGGTTCTCGGCCGTGAAGCGAATTCTGTCGCCTGCTTTGACCTGGTCGAGCATGGCGACATCCTTTACCCTGAAAACCATGGTCATGGCGGGCATGCCGAGGTTTTCCAGCGCACCGTGACGGATGGTCAGCTTCTCCGAGTCCTTATCGACCTTGCGGACTTCGCCTTCCGTGAGCGCCGCGCTCTTGTCGGACGTCACAGCGCTGTTGGCGGAGGCGGCGGCATCCGGCGCCTGCTGGGCCAGCGCCGGAATTGCGAGCAGCGCCGCAGACAGAGAGACCACGTTGAGTACTCTTTTCACAAGCTTCTCCTGAGTCGGTTGAGGCGGGACCAGCGACCATGCCGCTGGTCCCCTGTTGAACATCCTTAGCGCATGCGCTTGCCGTACTGCATGTGCTGTTGGCCGGTAAGCCACGGCGCAGACTCGCTAACCGATGAGGGCGTTTGCACTTCGTACGACCGAGCGTCCTGAGTTTCCATGTTGCGGTACGAACCCGCCGCGCTGGCGCCCCGGGTGTCTGCCGCACCGCGCGCGTGATCTGCCGTCACCGGCCCGGTTTCGTTCGCGGACGAAGGAACGTCTTTTGCGTTCACCGCTGCCGCACTGAGCAGCATTGCGGTGGCGATTGCGAGAGAAAGTTTGCGTGCCATTTGAAAATCTCCTAGCTTGAAGTTGCCCGCCGCTTTCGGGCGGGAATCGATCGAAAACCGACCGTGTATGAAGCTTAACCGCACACCCCCGACAACCCGATGACGGCCACATTACGATTTCGTCAGAATGAAGCTTCGAATTCGCGCGGTCACGACCGGCTCAGCGCACGGCCAGTTTGCCCATCATTCCGGCTTCGAAATGACCGGCGACCAGACAGCCGTAGTAGAACTCGCCGGCCTGAGTGAACGTCCACACTATTGTTTCGGTTTTGCCGGGCGCGACGTGAGCCATGTAAGGCTCGTCGTGCTCCATGCCAGGGTTCTTGCGCATCAGCTCGGAATGCTTCTTCAGCTCGTCCATTGTGCCGAGAACCATCTCGTGCTGGATTTTCCCGGCATTGGTCACTTCGAATCGGATCGTCTCGCCGCGCCTGACCTGGAGCGACGCGGGATCGAACCGCATGGTGTCGTTCATGCCGACCTTGATCGTGCGGCTGATCTTCTTGCGATCCCCCTCGCGGCCGAAGGTCTTTTCCTCGGTGGAAAGCGCCTTGGGGTCGCGGGAAGAATGGCTTGCGTCCCCATGCGCGAGCGCGTTGGCGCTCAGGGCGAGGCTCGTGGCGATCAATGCGGTTCGAAGTAGCGTCATCAGAGGTCCTTGCACAATTGTCTTTCGTTGAAGGCGCGCGCTCGCGCCGGGCGAGTGCGATGCTGCGTATGCCGGTTCCGGGGGAAAGTGCCCACCGCGCAATCTACAGAGCGTTACCGGTCGACACGGTGACGCGCAGATTACAAATTCGTCATCCAGCACGGCGGGGTTGTAACGCACAATACAAACATGGGAGGCAGCGCTGATGCGGATTCTGGTGGTCGAGGACGAGCCGAATACCGGTGATTATCTGAAGAAGGGGCTGACGGAGTCCGGCTTTGTCGTGGATCTCGCGCGCACGGGAACCGACGGGCTGCATCTTGCGATGGAGAACGATCACGATCTCATCATCCTGGACGTGATGCTGCCGGGGATGGATGGCTGGTCCGTTCTGCAAAAGCTGCGCGAGAAAAAATCCGTCCCGGTCCTTTTCCTCACTGCCCGGGATGAGATCGAAAGCCGGGTGCATGGGCTCGAGCTTGGCGCGGACGATTACCTCGCGAAGCCTTTTGCTTTTGCAGAGCTGCTGGCGCGCGTGCGAACCGTATTGCGCAGAGGCGCCCCGCAGCCACCGGAAACGCTCCAGATTGCGGATCTGAATCTCGACGCGATCAGGCGGCGGGTCACACGTGAATCTCAACGTATCGATCTGACACCCAAGGAGTTCCTGCTTCTTTATCTGCTTGCCAGGCGGCAGGGGGAAGTGCTTTCGAGGCCTTTCATCGCGTCGCAGGTCTGGGACATGAACTTCGACTCGGACACCAATGTCGTGGACGTTGCGGTCAGGCGGCTGCGGGCAAAAATAGACGATCCGTTTGCAAAGAAACTGCTGCACACGGTGCGCGGCATGGGCTACGTCCTCGAGGACAGAGGATGAGCTGGCGGCTCCCGGCCAGCATCATGTCGCGGCTCGCCGTTCTGTTCGGCTTCATTGTCATTCTGATCATCAGCCTGCTCGGCACCTACCTCTACCATTCGCTCGCCTCACAGCTCGAGGCCAGGGACGACGAAGAGTTGATCGGCAAGGTGGTGCAGATCCGGCACCTGCTGCAGGAAGTGGGCTTCGCGCGCGAAATCGAGAGGTCGCCCTTCGCCTTCCTCGATGCCGTTTTCGGACACGAGGGGCTGGCGATGCGCATCAGCAGCATCGATGGCCGGGCGATGGTTCAGAACGCGGGATGGAACGATTCTGTCAGGCCCTCGCGCTTCGTCCCGGCTGATCGCGAGCCCACCGCCGCGGATATCACCTCCGGAAAGCTGGGCCGCGCACCGGCTCGCGTCGTAGGCGCGCTCGGCGCAGTCGGGGCCACGGGCGCAGAGCAGGTAAGCATCATGCTGGCGCGTGACGGGTCGGCACGCCGGCGCCTGCTGGCGGTCTATTTTCGCGACCTGAGCCTGGCTGGCCTGGTCGCAGTCCTCCTGTCGGCAATGCTCGGTTATATGACGTTGCGTCACGGCCTGAGCCCGGTGGGTGCGGTCGCCCGAAAGGCGAACGAAATTACCAGTCGCCGTCTGGATATGCGAATCGCGCTCGACGAAGCACCGCGCGAGCTTCGGGAGATGACTTCCGCTTTCAACGGGATGCTGGATCGTCTCGAAGACAGCGTGAAGCGCCTTGCCGGATTCGCCGGCGATCTCGCGCACGACGTGCGCACACCGCTGACAGCGCTCATGGTGAAGACGGAGGTGGGTTTGTCGCGCTCGCGAACCGCCGAGGAATATCACGCCATACTCGAGTCGAACATGGAGGAGTACCACCGATTGTCGCGGCTGATCGAAAACACCTTATTCCTCGCGCGGGCGGAAAATGCACAGCTCGCTTTGGATCGGCAAGCCATCGACCTCGGCGTGGAGCTGCAGAAAATCGCCGAATACTTCAGCGGTCTCGCGGAAGAGGCCGGAATCGAGGTCACCCACGCTGGGGAAAGCGTGCTGTTCGCAGATCCCGTGCTGTTCGACCGGGCGGTGAGCAATCTGCTCTCCAACGCGATCCGCTACAGCGACCGGGGCAGCGTGGTGCATCTCGGCGCGAGTGAAGAGGCCGGCGAGATTGTCGTCGTCGTGGAGAACCGCGGAAAGCCCGTGCCGGAGGACCAGCTACACCTCATCTTCGAGCCGTATTTTCGCGGAGATCCTTCGCGCACAGGCACCGAGGGCACGGCCGGGCTGGGGCTCGCCATCGTCAGATCGATCATGAAGCTGCACGGCGGCGCTGCGCACGCGACTTGTGAAGGCGGCATGACGCGATTCGTTTTGCGTTTCCCGATCGCCAATCGGCCGATCTGACCACTGCGGCGCCATATGATCGACGTCAAGCGAAAGGCGAGGGCGCCGAGTGTTCACCACACCAGCAATACGCTGAATTCGTCTCCGTCGCGGCGCGCATCGGAAAAGCCCTGCGTCCGGAGGCTGCGCTCGAGCGCTGTTAGCGAGGATTCGAAATCGGACAGGGTCGTTGCGAGCGTAAACATCCCGAGCGGGTGGCGCAGGCGTTCCCGTGTGACCATGCCGACCCACAGCGGTTGCGAAGCGGCGTCGGCCATGCCGACCACTGATTCGGGGCGCCGCCACAGCCGGATCACGAGCCTTTCGTGCGCGTGCATGACGCGCGCGAACGTGAGCTGCTGCGCTTCACCGCGCTCGAATTTCGGCAATACCGCAAGCTGATCGATTGCGGGATCCGGCAGCAGCCACAGCAGCACTGACCTGATGCTCCACGGTTGGGAAACCTGCCACTGCGCGCTCGTGAGCGCCTGCTCGATCCGTGCTTGGGTGCCGACCCATTGCACCGAAAAAGGCTCTTCGATTTCGCCTGCAAGGTCCGAGCGTGCGGCAGGCAAGGTGCGCCAACCGACCGCCTTCCACGTATCGAGCGGCATGATTTCAGATCGCGGCTGATAGGTATAGCGCGCGACGTTCGCTTCGTGATGAGGCCGGACATAAACGGCGCCGACCAGTACCAGCGTCGTCGCCACGATCAGCGCGAGTGGTCTCGCACGCACGACCTCGTTGCGTACGTGATGGGTATAGGCGATGCCCAACAACGCAACCCAGGCCAGACCGAAGCTCAGGCTCGCCAGCACGTCCGAGAACCAGTGCGCGCCCAGATACACCCGCGATGCCGCGATGAGTATGATGGCCACCGCGGCAACCAGCGTGATCGCCATCTTCTGCCGCACGGGCTTTCCGCGTGCCAGAAGAAAAGCGAGGAATCCGTAGACCACGATGCTCGCTGCGGCGTGCCCGCTCGGAAACGAAAACTGCTCGACACCGGTGTAAAGCTCATTCGGGCGCACGCGTCCCAGCGTGTATTTCAGGGTCAGCACCAGGATTTCCGAGAATCCGATGGTGGCCAGCCAGTAGCCGAACGTTTTGTAAGCGCGCTTCACGAGCAGCCACGCGGACACCGCGATGACGACCGAAACCGTCCCGGCAGCGCCGCCGATTTCCGTGACCGCAACCATGATCTGGTCGACCCATCCAGTACGCACGCCCTGCAACACGCCATAGACCGCGAGATCGAACGCGACCAGAGGGTCCTTCGAGACGACATCTTCCAGTATTCCGAAGAAGAGCCAGAGGCCGCCGATCAGGAGTATTGCGGCCACCAGCAGAGCCGACGATTCGGGCCGGGTGGGGTCGAAGAGCGAGAGCACGATGCGCGCAAGCCGTCCGGAGCGGCTGCGCGCGTGCACGACGATCCGGTCCCTCAGCGAGATCACACGGGGCCAGCCGTAACCGAGCGCGAGGCGAACCAGCCTGCTCATGAGCCAGAGTGCGATCACGAGAGTGACGAGCAGGATCACCAGCCGCGAGCTCACCGCACCCGCCAGTTGCAGTGAAGCGCCGAACAGTGCGCCAGGGATCAGGTGCGCACCGGCCCAGGCAAACGCGGACAGGACATTCATGAAATAAAAACGTGCCGCCGGCATCGCCGACATTCCCGCCACCACCGGCACGATCGCGCGCACCGGGCTCAGGAAGCGGCCGAGAAAAACACTTTTTCCGCCGTGACGGCCGAAGTATTGGCGGCCGCGATCGAGCAGTTCCGGGTAGCGATTGAGCGGCCATAGCGCAGGGATCTGTTCGCGATAGGAGCGCCCGAGTGTGTAGCTGATCGCATCGCCCACAATCGCGCCGATGACGGCCGCACCCAAGACCAACGCCGGATCGATCACCCTGAGCCCGATCAGCACGCCGCCGGCAAAGACGACGGTGCTGCCGGGAATGAACGTCCCGACGACCGCGAGCGATTCGAGCAGCGAAGCCGCGAACACCGCGGCGAGCGCGGTATGCGGATGAACAGAAAAGTACGCGATCAGGGATTGCAGATCCGGTTCCGTTCAGGTCGGAAGTTCGAATGGGCGGCGACGCGATAAGGCATCTGCCGTCGATATAAAGTCAGGGTGCGTATCGGCGGTGGGCACGTCCGCAGCCTCTTGCAAGGCGCGAGGCTGATACCTATTGTAAAGCGCCGAGAGCGGCGGCGGATCAGACGATGCGGCGCAAGCAGGCCGACCGCAAGCGGCCGGCCCTTTTGGAGGCGCAGTGCGGGACGCGCCGCCTGGATCGATGCCGGGTTTGCGCTCCGGACGAAGAGGTGCCGCAGCGAAGGGCCGGTGGGGCGACCCTTAAGCTCGCAGCACAGCTCGCCGTCCGTGCTGAGATCGTCGACGCGTGACCAAGCGCCGTTCCCCTTCGACCGCAGGCGCAGAGCGCCCGCTCAGGGCGAACGGTTTTGATCCGCGTATTTGTGACTCAGAGGTCTACCGCGCCTTCTCGCTCACGTACAGCTCCGGAAGCTGCCGCTGAAGATTGGCGAGCTTCGGCGCGTCGTGGATGACGATGTAAGGCTGCCGCGGGTTGCGGGTCGCGTAGTCCTGGTGGTACGCCTCGGCGTCATAAAACGCTTTCAGCGGCGCGAGCTGGGTGACGATCGGTCGCGGGAAAGCTTTTGCGGCATCGAGTTGCGCAATGTACGCCTGTGCGACTTTCTTCTGCTCGTCGTTCGAATGGAAAATCGCGGAACGATACTGAGGTCCCGTATCCGGGCCCTGGCGATTGAGCTCCGTCGGATTGTGCGCGACTGAAAAGAAGACCTTGAGCAACTGGCCGTAGCTGATCCGCGACGGGTCGTACGTAATGCGCACGGCCTCGGCGTGTCCGGTCGAGCCCGAGCTGACGACCGGGTATCGCGCCGTCTCCGGAGTGCCGCCCGAATAGCCTGACGTGACCTGGGTGACGCCTTTCACGTGCTCGAACACCGCCTCGACGCCCCAGAAACAGCCGCCGGCGAACACCGCGGTTTCGACGCCAGCCTTACCGGCGACCGGCGTGTCAACAGCTGGGTCGGGAAGCTTGGCGGCGGCGGACGATCCGCACGCGACGAGTGTGACCAGCGCGAGCGCGCCTGCAATCTTCCTGATGCGGGGGAATTCGGACCTGGGCATGACTTTATCTCCTGCGGTTGTCCGCGTGGGCCGCCGGGATCGGCGCCGGACTCGCGGCGTTACATGGTGTGTCGTGCGAATTCGGCGAACCTTACAGTCCGGCGAGAGTGGTGTAGCCGAAGCGCACCCGGGGCGCGCATTTACGGCGTTCTCCTTCGTGAGCCGCGCGGCTCGGTGACGCTCTTCGAACGCGGCGTGCCCGGACCGGCTTGCCGCGACGCCCTGTTGTAGGAGGCGGGAAGCGCCAGCACCGGACGGCCGACGGGGGCTTCGTAAGCGATCTTCCAGTGTCCGGCTTCACGGATCCAGTACTGGCGCTTGCGGGCCTGTTGCGCGTAGCTGTTGGAGCGATAGTCCTGATTGAACGTGACGACCATCACGTCTTCCTTGCCGGGGCTGCGAAAGACGCTGACGTCGGTGAGCGCCACCTTGATCCAGCTTTTGGCGGCGGTCACCGCGCGCTTGTGCGCGCTCCATGCGGCGAGACTCATGCCTTCGGAGCGGAACTCTCGCGCGTAGTGCGCAAGATACCGGTCTGAATTCCGGCTCTCCCAGTCTGTGTGCCAGGCGGTGAATTGACGCATGAACGATTCGCGCTCGGCGCGCACTTTTGCGGGCGCCTCCCATTCAAGGCGCTCGGCGATGATCACCGGGGTCGAGCCCGCGTCTATCCACGCGCTGAGCTTCTCGATATCCGGATTCGCCAGCGCAACGCAGCCGTCGCTCGCCCGCGGCGCGCGCGCAAACGTATCCGCGGGGACGCCGTGCAGCCAGATGCCCGAACCCGTGCGGCCCTTGATCGTGTCCCATTCGTTCGGGTAACTGATGGGAAACGCGCCCCAGCCGTAGAGGTCCGGCAACTTCGAGCCCGCAATGCTGGACGTGACCCAGTAGACGCCCACCGGTGTTTTCTGGTCGCCTTCTCGCAGCTTGTCGATGCCTCGCTTGCCCAAGGCCGTGTAGAAATCCGCTTTGAGCGTGGGAACGGCCTTGCGGTTTTCGTACACGTAGACCCGCGAGCGGCTGGAGTCGACGACGATGACGTGCTTCACGCTGTGCGGGATTTCGAGCAGATTGCGCGGGACGAAGCCTGCGGGAGGCTTGTCATGGTCGGCGCGCAGGCGAACGCCGGCTTCCGCGCGCAGATCCTGCAGCCTGCCCGCTGGGTCCAGGCCGTATTGCCGAACGTATCGAGCGGTTTCGTGCGGGCGAGCAGCAAATCGCCCCGGATGAGATGCGCGAGCCGGAAGTTCGGATACGCGGCAATCAACCGGTCGGTCTCGGTGAGCGCGGCGTCCCGCCGGTTCTGCCTGATGGCTTCGAATACCCGACCGAGCGCGGCGTCGGCGCCGGGCGGGTGCGCGCGGGTTGCGTCTGCGGCTACAGCCGTGGGCGCGCTATGCAATGCGGCGCCCAGCACCAGCGCGAATGCCAGCGATGCGCGGGTGTAAGCACGAGGCGTCGTGCCCGGTGGGCGCAGACCCGCGTGCAGGCTGCGCATCACGCGAGTCGATCGCCGGCCGCTGTGGCCGGCGCGGTGTCTGCCGTGATCTTCGGCCCCACCACGTCAGGTGCCGCTGGCGAGGGTGACGTGGTGTGTGCCCCTTGGTCGCCGTGACCCTTGCCGCGCATGCACAACCCCAGCGCGCACATCAGCAGGCACGGCAGCACGCTGATGATGAGGGTCGACGCGCCGACCGCCACCAGCCAGTCCCAGCCGAAGGCGAGCCCCGCTGCAGCAGCGATGCCGAGGCCGATGTAGAGGACCTTGCGGTTGAAACCGCCGCCCGCCATGCCCGATGCGCAGGAGGCTGCGGGGTGCGGTGCTGCCTTGAGCTCTGGTGAATTTTCCATTCGCATGTCGCCTTCAGTGGATGATCGTTATCAGGGAGTGCCCGAGGTCAGGTTTCGAACAGGCAGTTGCGCATCATCCCGGAGTCCTCGTGCTCCAGGTTGTGGCAGTGGTACATGAAGAGGCCCGGCTGCGTCGGCACGACGTGAACGCGAACGCGCTCGCCCGGAAAAATGATAAACGTATCCTTGAAGCCTGCGTCGACGAGGCCGTCGCGCAGGTCGCCCGGCGCGCCCCCGCGGCTGCGCTCGAGAATCCGGAAACGAACGCCGTGGATATGGATCGGATGCGGCATGGCCATTCCCGGGCCGTCGTTGGAGAAGGTCCAAACCGCGGCCTTGCCGACCCGCAGGCGCTCGTCATTCGCCACTGCGGACATCTCGAAGCTGCGGCCGTTGAAGAAGCCCTGCATGTGACGGAAGGCGAGTTGCGAAGACACTTCAATCGCCGGTTTCTCCGGGGCAGGCGCGGGGGACGGGAGCCTGAGCGCATCTGCGGCCGGGCGTGGACTGCCCACGACCCTGAATCGCGCGATGTGCATCGGGTCGCCCTGTTGGGAACCCATCATGCCGCCGCGGCGCCCGCCCATCATGCCGCCCATCATCCCGCTCATCCCGCCCATCGAAAGCGACGTGAACGCCTGGCTTTCGAGGGCGATCTCCGCGCCGCGACGGCGGGAACCGAAGTCTTCGAGGATCTCCACACGTTCGAAAGGCGCCAGCACGACGTAGGGTCGCTCGACGGGGCCTTCGGCGGACGAGAGCAGGCCGTTGTCGTTCGCGATGATGCGTAGCGGCCGCCCGTCGGACCACGCAAGCTTGTAGATTCGCGCGTTCGAGACGTTGGCGAGGCGCAAGCGCCATTGATTCGGTGTGACGGAGAAGTGCGCGTCGGACCGTCCATTCACCAGAACGGTGTCGCCCAGCGCCCCGGTCATGCGCGCCATCATATGGCGTGAATAGACGAGCTGATTGCCGGCGCCAACCCGGCGGTCCTGGATGACGAGCGAAAGCTCGTCGAAAGGCAGGCCGCGCTCGCGTTCGTCGGGCTCGCGCACCACGAGCAGCCCGGCCAGCCCTCGGTAGACCTGCGCTCCGGTCTCGCCGTGCGGATGGGGATGGTAGAGGTAGGTCCCGGCGGGATTGCGCACGGTGAATTCGTACACGTATTCGTTGCCGGACCGCACGGCGAAGCGCGGGTGGCCGTCGGCCTCTTCGGGAACGATCATGCCGTGCCAGTGCACGATGCTGGGCTCGCCGGTGAGATTCCGAAATCGCACGCGTATGCGCTCGCCGCGCCTGAGGTCGAGTGTCGGGCCGAGGTAGCTGTCGGAGGGACGCAACGCATCGGCGCGGCCTTGCAGAACTTCACCCGTGAAGCGCAAGACCCGGGTGGGCTCGCCGGTCCAGATGGCAAGCGCGTCCGGCGCGGCGGTGAGGCGTATGTCCAGATCGACGGGTTCGGCAGCCATGGCGTGGCGCGCGGTGATCGGAAGCGCGAAAGCGCCTGCCGAGGCGGCCAGGGATTTGAGTAGGTCGCGGCGGGTCCACATACCATTGTTCTTCATGTCAGTTCGGCGATCAGGTGTCGCCGGAAAATCGGGGATAGCTGACGTGTTCGCGGCACATCGGAGCAGCGTCGATCACGTCGGAACGAATCGACACGAACGACAAGTCTCTGCTCGAATCCGCGAAAGACAGAGCGAGACGCTGAGTGCCGGTCACGGGCGCGGGCGGCGCCGGGATCAGATCAGATAGCGGCCGAAGAGCGCGTGCAGCGGGAGAGGGGGGGAGGCAAGAACAGGCGGAGGCGTCGGTTGCGCCGAAGCGTGGCCGACGAGGTGCCGCCGGGCCTGCGAAACGATGGGCAGCTCAGGCACATCGAACGAAGGCGTCGTAACCCATGCAGCGAGTGCGACGTGGTGCTGACTGACGAGACAAGATTCGGAAACGGGTGCGGCTTTCTCACAGCAATCGACTGGGGAGAAAACGGCGGCTCGCGCTTCCATCGGGTGTGCAGAAACCGCCGACCCCATCGCCGAGGCACAGAGCTGTGCTGCGTAAGACGCCTGGGTGATGAGCAAAAGCACGAGGATGCCTGCCGTTCGCCAGATTGGATGATGCCGTCGTTTCATTTGGAAGTCAGAGCCCGATCCGCCGTCGAAGTTCCTCCATTTTAGAGTGTCCGCTGCGACTTGTGCGAGCGCAGTTCGGACAGCGCGACCCCTTGGCGCCACAAGGCGAATGCGCCGACGGCTGCCGTCGTCAGGATCGTCGCCCCCTGGACGACCAGTATCATGGCGAGCGCGGTCTCTTCGCGTACCGCGAAAAGCCCGAGAACAAAAATCGCGCCGATGGCGAACGTGCCTGCGATTCGCACGATGTGACCCAGCACGACGACGAATCCCAGGCAAACCATCAAAAAGAGATATTGCGCAGGGGCGAGCGTTGCGCCGAACGCAAGGCCTGCCCACAAGAAGTGAGTCGCGGAGATCACCTTGATCAGCACGCTGGCGATGACGATTACGACGCCTCGCCAGGCTTCGCGCGGCCAGACGAGACCTTCGACGAAGGTAGCCGCGACGCGGCTGGCCGGCCCCGCGATTCGTGCGGGCAGGCGCTGCATCAGACGCGCCAGGCGTCCACCGGTATTCGGTCCGCGGCGCTTGCAGAGGAGCACGGCGGCGACGAGCAGCACGCACAGCATGAAGCTGCCTGCGGCAGCCCAGGCGAGTCCGGCGCCGATGTCTCCGCTCGGGTCGGGGAAGGCGACAAGCAGCAGCGCGAGGGGCACGAGCAGGGCGAATACGATGCCGTCGCTCAGACGGTCGAGCGCCACAGTCGCGAGCACTGCGCTCATCGGCAGACCTTCACGCCGGCCGACCAGCCACGCGCGTGCGATGGTGCTGAAGCCGAGCGGAACGAGAAAACCGACGAGATATCCGGCCATGATCGCGCCGAACAGGCGCAACGTGCCGATCGAGCGCAAAGGAAAGAGGAGCTGACGCCATTTCCAGGCGCGCACCAGTTGCTCGGCGGCGATGGCGACGGGGACCACCAGAAGTGGTCTCGGGTCGGCGCTTGCGAGAATGGCGCGGAATGTGTCGAAATCGAAGCCTCTGAGGATCCAGGCGAGCGTCGCAATGCCGATGAGCGCGCCGATCCACGGCAACGCGCGGCGCCAGCCGCTGTGCGGGCGAGCCGGCGTCACGCTGTCGCCTCGAAGCGCTCGATGAAGGCGATGTATTCGGCGTTCCCCGCAAGGTCCTGGCCTTCGGTGCTCAAGTCACCGCATTGCCTGGCAAGGATCATCGTTGGTGGATTGCACTCGCCGGACTCGCATCTACGCGGCCAGTTCGGGGATCACGAAGAAATAAGCGTTGAGCATGTACAGACCGGCGAGTATGAGCACGATTCCGCCCGCAACTTCGAACCCGTGACGATAGCGGCCCAAAGGCTTCAGGTTTTCGAGCCAGCCCATGGCCGACGCGCCGAGGACCACCGGCACCGCGCGGCCGAGCGCGAAAGCGACGAGAAGCAGAAAACCGAAGAGCACGGAACCGGACGCGGCGGCAACACCGATGAGCACCACCAGGGCCGGGGTACACGCGGGGCAGACCGCGATGGAGAACACTGCGCCCAGCGCTGCGGCACCCCACGCACTGTTAGCGCGGCTCGCACGCAGCGGCAGCGCGGGCAGACGAATCTTGAGCCATCCCGGCCACATCAGGCCGAGCAGGATCAGCACCGGCCCGAGCACGAGGCCCCATTGACGGCCCAGTATGCGTTGCACCCAGGCACCGCCGAATCCTGCAATCGCGCCCAGAATGGCGTGGGTTACCAGAATGCCGATGACGAACGCGCCGCCGAACAGGACTGCCGTGCGGGTTTCCCGTGCCCGGGTGACGTACGCGAGTGAGACGGGGATCGCCGCCAGGGCGACGGGATTGAAGCTGAACAAAAATCCTGCGGCAAAGGCGATGCCGAGTGCCGCCGCTCCGGGCTGCGAAACCGCGGCGGTCAGCGTTTCGATATTCATGGGTAGCTCAAGCTGATCGAGCCAGACGCTTTGTCAATTCCGCCCGCAGGCGTTCGGGACTCGGCAGCGCCGGAAACACGAGTTCGCCGTCGATCGCGATGGCCGGAGGGGATATCAAGCCCAGCTCGACCGCATAATCGATTTCATCGAGCACGTTGACTTCGCGCCAGCACGCGCGCTCGGGGCCGAGAGCGTCGACGACCGCCTTCAGCGCATCGCGCGCCCCGGCACATCGGTCGCAGCCAGGCGTGGAGAAGGTTTCTACTTTGATGGGCATTTCATAGTCCCGGGTCATTGACGAATCGGCAGGATACCGGCCGCCTCGGTTCACCTTCACGCAAGGTGTGCGGATCGCGCGACGGCCCCCCTAGGGACCGCCTGCCTACCCTGTAAGTTCACATTCTGGCGTGGTCGACGCACGAGCAAAAGCAGGACGAATTTGCCTCGGCGTTGCGATGATCCGATCGAGTTCTCCATCGGTGTGTCGCGAGCGTTTGAACTTTTATCAGGATGGGGAACCTGAAAAATGTAAACGTTGGACGTGCTCCAAAGTCAAGAGGCGTGCGCTCCTTGACCTTGGGGGCGGGTCCAGGGTTTAGAGTGAGACTTGAAGCGGGGCTGACGGCAATTCCGATTCCTTACCAGGAGGTGACTGTGCAAACGATCGAGTTCGAATTGACGGGTGAACAGAAAATGCACTGCGTGGGCTGCGAGACGCGAGTGGCTTACGCGCTGCGGCAATTGCCTGGCGTTCGCGATGTGCGCGCAGACGCCGGTAGTCAGCATGTGCGCGTGGTGGTCGACGGCGCAGGTCCGACCGGTGCGGAGCAGATCGGACAGAAATTGAAAGAGCTTGGCTACGACGCGCTGTCCGCCGCCACATGAGCCGGCTGACAACGTCACTGCGTTGTCGGATGCCGTGATGAGTACGGCAGCGACGATCGAATCGTCGGCGCGCTACTGGAGCGAAGAGCCTGCGAATCGACCCGATCGCGTTCGCATCCGCGCCCGCATCGGCGGCCTGCATTGCTCGCTGTGTACCGGCACGATCGAGAAGGCGCTGGGACGCCAGCCCGGCGTCGATAAAGTCGCGGTGAGTCTCACGCACGAGCAGGCGCTCGTCGAGTTCGATCCGAAGGTGACCCGTCCTGACGTGCTGTTCCAGACGCTGCGCGATATCGGCTACACCGTTTCCGATCCGCGCAAGATGCGTCCCTTCGAAGAGGAGGAGCGCGATCTTGTGCGCGAAGGCCGACGCTTCCTGACCGCCACCGCTTTCAGCCTGATCGCCGTTGCGCTGATTGCGCGCCCGAGCGGATTCGCCGCGATCGCGCTGCCCGCGGTGGTCGTAGCCAGCCTCCTCGGGTTCGTGTTCCTCGTGCTGCGCGCGCGGGGCCTCGCAACCGCAGTTGGCGGTACTGTTTTGCTGGCAGCCGCGTTCGCTCTGGTGCCCCTCAAACAGCAGGCGTGGTTTGCTACCGCCACGCCGTGGATCGTGGGCGGCATGGCGCTCGTCCTCGTATTCGGGATCGGAAATCACATATTGAGGATGGCGTATCAGGCTTTGCGCCGCGGCATTCTCAACCAGCACGTGCTGCTCGAAATCGGCGCTTTCGCCGGGATCGCGGGCGGCACCGCGGGTTTCCTGCTCGACCGGCCCGACTACCCCACCGCCCCGTTCTTCGCGGTCACCGTGATGGTGACCACGTATCACATTTTTTCTGAGTGGCTGTCGCTCATCGTAAAGACGCGAAGCTCGCAGGCGGTCAAGCGTTTGCTCGATCTGCAGCCCGAGACCGCCCGCGTCGTGCGCGGCGGTCAGGAGCTCGAGGTGCCGATCGACAACGTGGTGCTCGGCGACCTGGTGCGCATTCGTCCGGGTGAGCGCGTGGCCGTCGACGGGCAGGTCGAAAGCGGCCATTCGGCGGTCGATCAGTCCATCGTCACCGGAGAGCCGCTTCCCGTCGATAAGGCGCGAGGCGATGCGGTCGTGGGCGGCTCCATCAACGGCACCGGAACACTGCTCGTCAAGGTAACCGCGGTCGGCGAAGCGAGCTTCCTCAGCGCAGTGATACGCGAGGTCGAGGATGCACGTGCGCTCAAACCCGGGCTGCTTCACCTGGTCGATCGCGTGCTTCGCGTCTACACGCCCGCGGTGTTGATCATTGCGGCGCTCGCTTTCGCAGGCTGGATGATCGGCTCCTGGCTGGTTACGGGAGAAATAAATCTCGAGCGCGCGATTTTCGCCGGTCTGAGCGTGCTCGTCATGGGGTACCCGTGCGCCGTGGGCATCTCAGCCCCGCTCTCGATCGTGCGCGGTGCGGGGGAAGCGGCCGAGCGGGGCATTTTGATGCGCACCGGCGAGGCCTTCCAGGGTTATCGGCTGGTCAGCACCATCGTACTGGACAAGACCGGAACGTTGACCGAAGGCCGCCCCAAGGTCCGCGAGATCGAGCTCTTCGAGGGCACCGAGAAGGATCTCCTCGCGTTGGCTGCGGCCGCCGAGTCGTCGTCCGAGCACCCGCTCGCACAGGCGGTACTCGATGCAGCGTTCGAGCGCGGCGCTGTTCCGCCTGACGTCGAGTCCTTCGATGCCGTGCCCGGAAAAGGCGTGGTGGCGCGAACCCTCGATGGTGAGATCGTTGTCGGCAGTCCGTCGTTTTTGACGAGCCGGGGCTTCGATCTTGCCCATGCGCAGACCCGCATCGGGCACCTCGAGAGCGCAGGACGCACGGTCATCGCGGTAGGCCGCGACGGCCGCGCGCTCGGTGTTCTTGCGCTCGGCGACACGCTTCGCGCCGACGCCGCGAGCGCCATCGCGACATTGCGGAAGAATGGGCTCGAGACCGTGCTGCTCACCGGCGACAACGAGCGCGCGGCGCATCGCGTGGCACAGGAGCTGGGCATCGACGCGGTTCATGCCGGGGTGCTGCCTGAGGGCAAAGCGCGGATCGTTCGCATGCTGCAAAACGGCGGACGCCGGGTCGCGATGGTCGGAGACGGCATCAACGACGCCCCCGCGCTCATGCAGGCGGACGTCGGGATCGCCATGGGCGGCGGCACCGATATCGCGATCGAGTCGGCCGACATCATCATACTGTCGAGCCGCCTCGAAACGCTGAATATCGCACGCGAGATCAGCCGGCACAGTTATCGCAAGATGCTGCAGAACATCACGCTTGCATTTCTTTTCAACGGCGTGGGCATTCCGATCGCGGCAACGGGGCTGCTTTACCCGGTTTGGGCGATGGCTGCGATGGCCGTCAGCGTGACCGCGATCTTTCTCAACTCGCTGTGGGGCCGGCCGCGACTGTTCATCGATGCCATCCTCAGCGTCGGTCGCCCGGTCGGTGCGCAGGCAGGCGCGTGAGGCCGAGGCAATCACAGAGTTCCGGGACGGAGGACGGCATGTTGACCATCGGCAAAGTCGCGGAGCGGGCGCAGGTGACCGCTGACAGCATCCGCTACTACGAGCGCGAAGGATTGATCAGTCCCGCCGGGAAAAGCGAATCAGGCTACCGCCTCTACACGGAGGAAGCGGTGCGGCGGCTGGGCTTTATCCGGCACGCGCAGCGATGCGGATTTTCACTGTCGGAGATCCGCGAGCTGCTCGAGCTCCAAAGAAACGACCAGTCCTGTTGTGACGACGTGTATCGCGTCGCCGTGGACAAGAAACTACAACTCGAAACCAAGATCAAAGCGCTGGGGGCGATGTCGGATGCGTTATCGGCGTTGATAGAATCGTGCTCGCACGACAGAAAGTCACTCGATGACTGCCCGATACTCGGCGCTCTCGAAGCGGGCGTCAGGCGTCAGACTTCCGGGCGCGCAACCCTGGTGAAGAAGACCGTCCCTGCGCCAGCGTGGAAGCAAAATTAGAATTTCTTTACATCACGGAACTCAGCCATGAAATCACGCTTTTTGCGCTCTTTTTTCTTCGCCGCCGCCACATTGCTTGCAACTGCTGCATTTGCCGAAACCAGGACCGTCACGCTCGCGGTATCGGGAATGAGCTGACAGGCGTGCTCGATCTCCGTGCAGAGATCGTTGACCGCAGTACAGGGGGTGAGCAAAGCCAGCGTGAATCTCGAGAAAGCTGAAGCCGTTGTCACTTTCGAAGACACCAGGACGAGTGTCGAGACCCTCACCAAAGCGACGACAGCCGCCGGCTATCCGTCCGTCGTCAAGCGCTAGGGGGAATGCAATCAGGTTTGCGACCGAACTTCGATGCGGCAGGCATGGTCACATAACACTGCGCAGCCGCTGAGTGCCAACAGCGAGCGCGACGACTCAACAGGGAGCAGGTATGTACGGCATGACGGAATGCGGAGGCGGGATGATGTGGGGCATGATGTTCTTCGGCGGGCTCGGTGTTGTCGTGCTGATGCTGCTCCTTGCGGCTCTGATCAAGTATCTCTTCTTTTCGCGCAGCACATAAAGTTCAAGGAGCATGACCCGGCCCTACGACGATCTGATCATGGATCACATCAAGAACGCCCGTAATTACCGGGTGTCCGAGGATGTCGACCGGCGCGCGTGGGGTACCAATCCGCTGTGCGGCGATGAAGTGGCGGTCAGCGCGAAGATCGCGGGCGAGCGCATCGTCGATATCGCCTTTCAATGCACGTGCTGCGGCATATCCATGGCCTCGGCGTCGATCATGACAGTGTTGGTGAAAGGCCTCGTTGCGGATGAAGCCAAATGCATCCTCCGGGATGTTGTGTCGATGCTGAAAGGAGACAGCGAGTCGGTGTTGCACTCCATGGACGCCGAGCGGATTGTCCTGCTCGAAACCGTGCGCAAATTCCCGGCCCGCGTGCATTGCGCTGCGCTGCCCTGGGAAACGCTCGAAAGCGCGCTGGACGAGGGCGGACGCGTTCCCTGAACGCCTGGGAGTTCGAACCCGGTACCGGCAACCGTCGTGGTGTTCCAGCGTTACCGCCGGCGCTATTCACAGCCCGATTTGATCGTCGTGCTGATTTCCTCGGGTTGGGAAAAAATCAGCGACGCGCGATCGCCCTGCATGCCCGCGCCGAGCAGGACGGGACGCCCGGCTGCGGGGCCGTACTCGGACGAGTCGGTTTTCAGCCTCAGGTTGAATTCCCAGATCCGCGCCGTTTCGCCCGCCTCAGTGGTAATGAAATAGGTGTCCTTGCAGTAGCGAACAGTCTTCACCAGCGAGTCGGGTTTGGCCGCTTTGAGCCGCGGCATTCGAGGGCCACCGCCGCGCGGGACCTCTTTTTCCTGACTCACCGCTTTCAGATAGGCGATCAGGTCGCTGCGCGCCTGCGGGTCCTTCACGCCGGCGAACGTCATCTCGTTGTGGGGTATGAACCGGGCGGGGTTCGCGAGCCAGGCGTCGAGTGCGTGCTCGTTCCACGTGACGCCGGATTTCCTGAGCGCGTCGGAATAGCGGAGGAAGCCGCTCGCGCTTCCCGCTTTGCGGCCGTAGACCTCGGCGAGGCTCGGGCCGGTCAGGTGACGTCCGGTTTCCGTGGAGTGACACGCCGCGCACGCGCGGAATGCGGCGGTGCCGCGCTTCACGTCGCCTTCGGCGCTGTGAAGCGGCGCGGACAGCAGCACGAGCACTGCACCGGTCATCCAGGCGGGCCTGCTCCCGTGCGCACGATCGAAAGTCGCTTCGGTTTGCATTGTCGTTTTCTCCCTCTTCGTCATCACCGCTTCGCGGCATTGCGAGTCACTTCAGCCTGCATGTCGCTCGTTTCTTTGGGCCAGGTGCTTTTGAAATACGCGAGCACAGCCCAGATGTCGTCGTCCGATATCCGGCCGCCGAATGCCGGCATGTCGCTTTGATAGCCTGCCGGTGCATACGGCTCGATGCCGTGCTTGATGATGTTGAACAAAAGCGTGTCCGGGTGGTGCCACGTGTGGCCGCTTGCGTCGTGCGGGGGCGCCGGGAATTTCCCGCTCGAGAGCCGCTCGCGCCAGTTGGGCTGGCCTTCGAGCTTTGAGCCGTGGCACGACGCGCATTGCGCTTCATAGATGCGTTTTCCCTGTGCGACCTGCACGGCGTTCAGCGGATCGGCCTTGGGTTTTTCGGCGCACGCGCTCAATCCGAGCGCCAATGCGACGGCGACGATCGCATTGCGTGGCATGTTGAGTCGACGGACCGGGTGCTCGGATGGATGAGGGCGATTCATGGCGTCAATCGTGCGCATACGCGAGCGGTCTTGCTGACAGCGGTGTCGACAGGCCGGAGAGCGCATATGGGTTCAGCCTGCGCTCGCTTGTTGCGGAACGCGCTCCCGGGCCGGCGGCACGCAGTGCGCGGTCCAGAGTCGGTGTAAAGCGCTCGGCAGACTGGAAACCGATCACGCGCAGCTCGCGCATTTCATTGCCCGCGGTATCGAAAAACAGAATCGCAGGCGGTCCGAATATCGCGAAGCGCTTGAGAAACGCCTTGTCCGAGTCGGTGTTCCGCGTCACGTCGACCTGCAGCAACTGCATGCTGCTCATGCGTGCGCGCACCGCTGGAGCGGAAAACGTGTAGCGCTCCATCTCCTTGCACGTCACGCACCAGTCGGCATAGAAGTCGAGCAGGGTCGGACGGCCGGCGCTACGCACTCGCGCATCGAACTCGTTCAGGTCCGAAACGCGCTCGAACGTCGCAGTCTCACTCGCAGCGGAGACCCCGGGCCCCGAGCCCGAGCCCGGGCTCGCCGGCGCACGCCAGCCTGCCGCAAAGGCAAGCAGCAGGATGCCCGCGGCGAGCGCGAGGACGCCGATGCCTTTGGCAAGGCGCGCCACGCCGGGGGCATGGTTCGGCAGCGGGTCGATGGCGCGCAGCCAGACAGCCGCCATCACGAGCAGCGCACCCCAGGCGAAATCGCGAAACGGCTGTGCGAGCAGCGGGTAGGCGCTCAGTAGGGCGAGTGCGGCGAATGCGAAACCGAAGCCCGGAACGACCCACGAGCGGCCACGCGCCGCGCTGCGCCATCGCGCGAGCGCGGGGGCGAAGCGCACCGACAGGCCGAAGAGCGCCAGTGCGGTCAGGGCGATCAGCGCCTGGACCCACGCTAGTCTAAGCACAACGGGCATAGAGGGGATTTCCAGCGCGCTGCCCCCGCCGACGCCGGCACCTCCGGAAAGCCGTACATCGACCACCTGCTCGAGCGGCACATAGCACACGCCCGAGTCCGAACAGCCCTGGGACGTGACTTTGAGCTTCAGGTGGCCGCGCTGCATTTCTTCGGCGCCGACCGGCACACGAATCAGCGTTTCGCGCCGAAAGGTCTGCGTTTCGCCGAAGAAAGGATCGGTCTTCAACAGGCCGGGGGGCAGTTCCACGTCCGCGAGCGGCGCCCCGGATTCAGTTTCGAACTTGAAGCGGTCGCGGTACATGTAATAACCGTCCGCAATCCGGAAACGCACTTCGACGGTCTTCTCGTCGAGAGGCCGTGCCGAGATCTCGAATGCTTTTTCCGGGTCGAGCAGGTCATCCTGCGACAGGCCCGCAAACGCAGGCGCGATCGCAGGCAGCAGGCAAAGGGCGCCGAGCAGTATGCGGCGCGCCAGGCCGTACAGGGTCACTTGCCGGCAGACTTACCGGGCGCTGCACCGCGTGAGCCGGAGGCGAGGCTCACGCCGTTCCCCTGACGCGCGATCTGCTGCCAGGACTTCCCGCCGTCGCGCGACAGGTGAACATCCCGCTGGCGGGTCGCGATTGCAAGCTGTTTCACGTCGGCCGGATTCTGCGCGATGTACATCACGAAATCGTTGTCGAGCCTGGGCAGCGATTCCGCCGCAGTGCTTGCGCCGTCGAGTG
This sequence comes from Burkholderiales bacterium, assembly GCA_046597455.1. Lineage (GTDB taxonomy): Bacteria > Pseudomonadota > Gammaproteobacteria > Burkholderiales > SG8-41 > JAQGMV01. The sequence goes on along the minus strand of JBKJKJ010000123.1, from coordinate 2,249 downwards.
CGGCGCGGTGCAGGCCGTCGAGTTTGTCGGTCGCAAAAAACGCATGCTTGCCGTCCTGGTCGAACGCGACTGCCGTGACCGCGGCAACCGGGCCGATGCGCTTGAAGCTCGCGCCGCCATCACGCGAGACGTGGAGGCCCTGCACCGTGCCGACCCCCACCGTCGCGGCTTCGGCGGGATGCACGGCGAGGCTGATGAGCTGCCCCGTAAGCCCTGCCGCTGCGGCGCTCGCCCACGACTTCCCGTCGTCCTTCGTGGAGTACAGCCCGGGCTGCGGCATGCGCGAATTCGGGTGCGTGCTGAAAACATAAACCGCATTCGTGCCATAGCTCGCTGCCATCAAGTGGAAATCGGACTCGCCCGACAGACCCAGTTGCTGCCACGATTTTCCACCGTCGGTGCTTTTGACGAGCCCGAGCGGATTTTTCAGCGGTGTATTGGGCGCCGGATGGCCGCTGGAATAGATCGCGTTCTTCGCCATCGAGAAGCCCATGAAATCGTGAGCGGGCCCCGGGGCTTTCGTCCAGCGGCCTTCGCGGTATAGCACCAGGCCGGTATGGGCAGGCACCACCAGCGTATGGCCGTCGGATGTGAAGGCCAGGCCGTGTACGTGAGGCAGCGTGGACTCGGCGAAAGCAGCGGCAGGCGCAACACCCAGGCACAGCAGTGCGACGAGTGCCGTTCGGCGGAACAGGTTTTGTTGTTTCATGAATCAGTTTCCTCGGAATGAATTAAGCGGGCTACGTATTAAATGCGGTAGAGCGTGGATGCGGTAGAGCGAGCGCGCAAAGTCGGCGCGCCGAACCGGGCGCTACCACGATGAGAACGCGGACTAACCACCTGCCGCGCCCGCATCCGGTGCGCTCGAAGCGCAGCTTAAATCAGCAGCCGCTGGAGGACGTATAGAAGGCGGGTATGCGCGCGATGCGCGGTTGCCGACGCCAGGCGCCGGTGCGCTTCCGGGGAAGAAGCGCTGAGGGGAGATACGGTAGGGGGAAGAGGCGGGAACGGCGTGAGCTGCGAATGAAGGAGCGCGCGTTGATCCCCGCTCGCGGCGGCATAAGGCTGAGCGCAAAGCTCGGCGCAGGGCGAGGCCGCAACCGTGGGCTGTTCCGGGGTCACGGCGGTCGCGTGCCCGCCGCAGCAGGTCACCCTCGTATCGACGCGGGCTTGCGTGTCTGCGATACAACCGGCGAATGCCACACGCACCTGCAGCAGCGCGAGCGCGGCCAGCAGGATCAGAGCGTAGAGACGCTTATTTTTCACGGGTTGAAAGGCTGGCGGCGCAGGGCATGGTAGATACGACATGACCGCCTGCGCAAAGTTTCCAGAAAGCCGGCAATGGCCGCTCGCCCGGCGGCGCCTGGAAGTTTGCTCACGATGTTTGCACCGGTGCAGCGCGCCGGACCCATGCGAAGCGGCGCAGCCCCCCCAAGCTCGTAATGGGCACGGCGATCCACTCGAGCAGTGGCGAAAGTCCAATTCCGAAAACAAGAGGCATGCTGGGCATATATGCCCAGCTCCCGGCGCGATACACATTGTGCCATTCGCTCCACGCTGTATACGCGACGCCCAGCCCCACGGCGATCGCGGCGCCTCGCCAGGGCATGGTCAGGCCCCAGCGAAAATCGCCCAATACGAGCGCAGTCGCGCCGTAGGTGAAGGCGCCGATCAGTATGTCACCCAGCAGGCAGTGGAACACCGCGAACGCGATATGTCCCGTGTCCGGATCGAGCCAGATCGTATAGAGGGGCAGCTGCGCAGTCTCCCACAGCAGATGAAGCAAAAAACTCAGCCCCACCCAGGCGGCAAAGGGCCGCCAGGTGTGCATTGAACGCAGGCTTGTGTGAGCCACCTGGATGCCTACAGTCACTTCGCGCCGGTGATGACGTAATTCTTACCCTGCGACGCGAACTCGAATTCGGCTTTCCGGCCGATTGCGAGCTTGTCCAGCATCGTTTTGTCGCGAACCAGGAAAACCATGGTCATGGCGGGCCAGTTCATGCTTTTGACAGGCTCGTGGGCGAGCGTCACCGTGCCGTCCTTCCGATCGACTTTCACGACGACGCCGACGGCTTTGTGGGTCTTTCCAGCCGCCGCGTCCTGGGACATCGCCTTGCGGTCCATGTCCATCGATTTCATTTCGCCGGCGTGTACGCTGAGCGTAAACGGCAGCACGAAACAGAGGATGGCGAGGGTAGAGCTTGATTTCATGTGTTGCTCCTTCATGTTTTACGAGTTGAAAAAAA
>JBKJKJ010000034.1:0-4640 GCA_046597455.1 Burkholderiales bacterium | reverse complement strand
ATGCAGGCTGCAAGCAGTTCGGCTATCTGCCCTTGCGCGAGGCGTCGAGTGAAGAGGTCGAGCACGTGAAGCATGCGGCCTTCGGTGGTGTCGTATAGTTTTAGCGCCGCGAAGTAATCGGTCCTGTCCGAGAAAAGGGCATAGGTTTCGCCCGGTTTACGATAACGCCAGCGGAGAAAGGCGGCGTCGCGCCTTATTCCCAGGCTGAGCCCGCTTTCGTCCCAGATGGACTCGGCTGCAGCCAGACCGTCGCTGTCGATCGGCTCCAGCGCTCGCACGCCGTGGTTTAGGCCGGTCCCGAGCATGGCTTCGCGAGAGGGAATGAGCGATACGCGGGTCCAGCCGGTTCGCATAAAGCTCATCTGCGACAGTTCATTGGGAAACGTATAGCCGGCGACGCCGAGGGACCGCATCTCCGCGAAGCAGGTTGCCGCCAGCGCGTGCAGCAGACCTTTGCCGCGGTGTTCCGGGTGCGTCATCACGTCCTGAATCATCCAGGCCTCGACACGCGCGCCGCCGAGTTGTAGCCATTGAGACACTGCGCCATAGCACGACACCAGGGCTTTCGTCTTTGGCTCCCTGACGAGATATATCCTGGAATTCTGTGGCGGGCTTTCGAAATACTGCCAGCGCAGGAGCTCGAGCGACCTTTTCAAATGCGGTTGGATCTGTTGATTCAGCGCGAGGATCTCGGGAAGATCACCGGGGCGCCCGCGCGCGACCTGTACTTCCGTCACGCGACGAGCCTCAGCAGCCGGAACGCTTCAGCTTTCCCAACCCCGCAGCTCAGACCTCGATACTGCGCGAGCGTTTTCAGCCCTTCGATCGAGCGCGGAAACGGGAACGGTCGGTCTTCGCCCTCGTAACACTTCCAGGCGGCGAGCTTCTTTTCCCACTGCAGCTCGATATCGACGAACACATTGGGCTTGAAGCTCGAATCGAACGTCCAGCTTCCGCTGCAGACGATCTCGAAGGCGTAGATCTCACGCGGCGTCGATGCCCGCGTGGGACGGCACGCGACCTCGACCGCTTCGAACGCGATTCGATGGTCGATATTCACTTCCGCCGGATTGTGAGTCAACAAAATCGTAGGTTTGAAATCCTCGATGGCATCCTCGATCTCTTTCACGATGGAAAGCAGCGGTAAAGTATCGAATTGGCAACACAGGCGACTCCCGAATCGAATTCGGTCGATTCCAAGCAGTTGAAGCGCATTTTCCGCGCCTGACTGTCGCAACCGGGTCTGTTCGGAGAATTCCGGCGAGGTGTAGACCCCGACGGGAAAGCGGGCCGAGATACCTTCGCCAAGAAAAAGCACCTCGATGGACGCGCCGGCATCTTTGGCTTTAGCCAGAGTGCCGCCGCACGCGAGCACTTCATCGTCGGGGTGTGCTGCAACGACCAGCAGGCGGGTGGAGGGATCGAATCTCATCAGGAGTCGCCAGTGTGAGCGCTGTCGAGGTGACGCTATTTTACGTCGTCGACGCGTTCGGGGTTTTTGATACGCACGCGCAGGCCATCCCGCAGCCCCGAGAAATAGCCGGTGATGGGACCGACCGTCCGGCTTTGCGCAGCCTGAAACAGGGCTTCGAGGAACAGGCCCGCCAGCAGCAGGGCGAGGTGATGCACACGCCCACTTCGCGCCCGGCGTTTTTTATAGAAGACGAGGAATTCGCGCAGCTTGCGTGTCTGGCGCGCGCCGAGCATCGACCGGTTCAACGGCGACATGCGATGGTCGAGCCGCGCGCGGGGGTTGATGTAAAGACAGGCGCCGAACGCGTCGATGACGCGCGTTGAGAAATCGATGTCTTCGAGCATGAAGAGCTGGTTGTGCACGTCGAATGGAACGACGGCGAAAACCTGGCGCCGGTAGGCAGACGAACCGCCGCTGAGGTAGTCGCTCGGCACCAGGGTGTGTCCAGCGGCTGCCAGGTTGGCATACACCCCGAGCCTCGCGTCGTGGAAAATTCCACGATGGAAAAGGTTGTGCAGAAGCACGTAAAAGCGCGGCAGTTCAGGCATGTCCACGACAACGCCACAGCAGCCCATCATGCGCGGGTTTTCGATGAAGGCGCGCTCCATTTCCGCGACATATTCGGGTTCGAGTACGATGTCGTCTTCAAGGAAGCACACGACATCGCCGCGTGCACGCTCGGCAGCGACTTTCTTGGCTGCGACCAGCCCGGCGATAGCCGCATCGTGAACGTAGACGACGGTAAGGCGCTCGCTGAACGGCTCGACCGCGGCCTGTATGCGCACGCGTGACTCGGGACCCGGGCTCTGGTCGATCACCATAAGCTCGTCCGGAGGTCGGGTCTGGGTGCACACCGAGAGCACGGCGCGTTCGAGATCGTCCGGTCTGTTGCGGGTGGGAATGACCGCGGTGATCAGCATTGAGCGATGAGCGCAGCCATGCGCGCGACGTGCTCCGGCGTCGGCTCGACCAGATAGCGCTCGGCGTATGCGCGAGCCTGCACCCGCAGCCGTTCGAGCTCAGGGGCAGGGAGTGCACGTATCTGCGCGAGCGTTGCGGCGAGCGATTGCGCGTCCGACGCGCGGAACACGAAGTCGTGCTCCCCGATCGGATCGCCCGAAGGTACGTCGCCGATGTCGAGGTATACAGGGGTGCGCCCGTAGAGCATGCCTTCAAGCGCGACCGTGGATGAACTGTAGACAACGATCGCGCTTTCGCTCAAATCGTCAGCGAGCGACCTTCCCCGCGAGAGCCGTACGTGCCCGGGCCAGCGGAACCGGGCATATAGGTCATCGATGGGAATCGTCGGGTGTGTACGCACAAGAATGGGAACCGCGTCGAGCTGCGCGAGGCCGTGCAGGGCGCGCAGTATTGCCCACGCTTCCGCGCGGCTCGACGAAATCGGCGCCAGCACGCCTGCAGGCGCCGGGGGCCCGACGTTCAGCCTGCGGGCGCGCAGCGCTGCGCCGGGGATGACGCGCGCACGCGGCAGGGTTGTCATGATGCGCTCGGCAGTTATTTCGCCACACGTAAGGATGATGTCGGGCAGCGGCCCCGCATCGTCCTGACCTCCCTGGAAGGCAAGATGGCGTGGCGTAAGCGAGCTGTGCTGATAACCGATGCAGCGAGTTACATTGTGGCGCCGTGCGGCGTTGAGCAGAGTTTTTTCCCAGCTTCGGTTTTCGAAAGGATAGACGAGGGTGCGCGGCCTGACTTGCGCGAGCATCCGTTCGAAGCCCGCGGCGAGCACCGCCTGCATCGAAACTTCACCCGCTGCTTGCTCGCGGGCGCGCAGGTACCGCATCAGCACCGCATCGCCTTGGGTCATGGAGAGCCCCAGCTCGGCGTCCCGTCTCGACTGCCGCCATGCGTGCGCCACGTCAGCAGGCTTGAGAAAAGCTTCAAGTGGCAAGGCATCAGGACGAACCGGAAACCGGAGGCGTTTCCCCGGGGAGGCGTACACCGTGAGCGTCGGGCGCCGTGCGGCGACAGCCTGCGCGAGATCACCAAAATAAGCGTCCGGTTCGCCACGAGCGAGCTGCGCCCCTATCGTGAAGAAGAGTATGTCTGTGGACGGTGTCGCCGACGGGGCGATTATGCTGCGAGCGAAACTGCGCGCAGCTCGCGCAATGCTGCGGCCGATCGCTGGATGGAAAGCCGGCACCATGCTGTCGCCTGCGATGGCGTCCACCAGCTGAGCCTGCCATTCGTCGGTTACCAATACGTGCACTGTCGCGTCAGGGGCCCTCGCCGCGAGTGCCCGAAGCAGAAACAGCAAAGCGAGGTCCGGATAATCGGCGACGCCGAGCAGTACCCTGGACGAGTGGGCGAAACGCCACTCCGGGTCGCTGCGGGCCGCGAGTGCAAAGAACTCGCGCAGCGCCTGGTCAGCGGCGCTACGTAGCGCCGCCACCGAGGCCACGTCGACATGGCCGCGTCCCCCGGCGCGAGTCTCGATTTCCTCGAGAAGTGCAGGAGCAATCGCCGCGCGTCCGAACGTGGCGTAGTGACCGTCCGTGCCGGAGCTGATCGCCTGGACTAAGCTTTCGCCGGACCGGTGTACGCGCAGCCTCACGCCGGACTCGAACCCACCGCGCGCTCAGCCGCCCGCGCGGTAACGCTCGCTCATGCGCTCGGTTTCCAGCTGCTTGCCTTCGGCGAGATTGAAAAGATCGGTGTTGGAAAGCTTCACCGCTTCCTCGGGGGGCAGGTTGTGGCGATTGGTGTAAACAAGCGCGTCGGCGTGGGGCAGCAGCTGGTCGCACTGATCGCAATAGGGAAACATGCCGAACTGTTTCTGCCGGTGAGCGTGCCGCAGCAGACGGTATTTCGGGCCATTGAGGATGTCGAGCACGCCTTGCTCGAAGGCATTGCCGAGGATGATCTGGTTGTTGTAGTCGTAGCAGCAGGGAATGACTTCACCGTTCCACTGGATCTGCAGCGGGCCATTCTCGGGCCGCCCGCAGGTCGTTTTCATATCGGGCATGCGGTCGCGGTAGTCGCGGCCGTCGCCGAAATTATGGGGCTTCCAGATTTCGACCGCGTCGACTTTGGGCACCCAGAATTCGCGGAATGCCTCAGTGTCCGACTTGTTCTCCGGCAGCTCGAGGTACGAGATCTGCACGCGAGTCTGGGCTTTCATCTCGTCGCGCAGGCGCAGGAACTC
>JBKJKJ010000572.1:0-3917 GCA_046597455.1 Burkholderiales bacterium | reverse complement strand
CGTAGACCTGGTTCGGCGATTCCGGAATCAGCGAAAGAATGTCCGCCATGTCGTCGCCGGAACCCTCGGGCACGGGACGCTGCGGCGGCGGCTCGGTGTGATTGCCCGGCAGATAAGAGAGGAACTGCTTGACCGCATCGATCGCCTGCTCATCGGTGTCGACGACCATGTCAGCGATGCCGCTCACTTCAGAATGGACTCGCCAGCCCCCGAGCGCCTCGGCGTCCATCGTCTTGCCGATCGCCATCGAGATCAGCCGCGGGCTCGACACCGCGACGATCGCGCCTTTGCGGAATACGCAGAAATCCGCCATCGAGGTGTACCAAGCCGACGAGCCGAAGCAATAGCCGAGCGCGGCCGCGGCCCACGGCGACTCGCGCAGGCGCTGGTATTCGAGCGGATCGTCCTTGGAGCCGATCGAATCGGCGCCCATGACATCGGGCATGCGCGCGCCGCTCGATTCTCCGAGGAACACCGCAGGGATGCCGCGCTTCCTGGCGACCCCTTTGATGTGTTTGAGCTTCCTGATGTTGATGGTCGCGCTGGAGGCCCCTTTGACCGTGAAATCGTTCGACATGACCGCCGCTTCGCGGCCCTCGATACGCCCGAAGCCCGCCACTTTTCCATCGGCAGGCGTCGCCGCCTTGTCTTCGGGACGATTCGATACGGCATGGCGGCCCGACTCGATGAACGTGCCCGGATCGAACAGCCGGTCGATGCGCTCGCGCGCATTGAGCACGCCTTCGGTCCTGCGCTGCGCGAGCTTCGCGGGCCCGCCCATCGCGAGCGCGCGCTGCTCGCGCTCATCGAGCTCGCGCAACAATTCGTCGAACGGCATAACTATCCTCCGGTGTGCAAAGCAACGAATTCGCCGCACGATCCTGGAACCCGATCCTGGAAACAATAGGCTCGCGCGATCGAGCGCTGCAGGTCTTTCTGTAAGCTAGCAGCCTGTCGGACTTGCCAGTCGGGACAGGCTGCTAAAGCAAAACCGGACGGATTTCCGCAAAATATGATTTCAATAAACCTCAAAAGCATGTTTTCCATTTCAATTCGGCTGTCCGGTTTTGCATAAGGAGCTTGTCGCATCGCAAGTCCGACAAGCTCCTAGAGCTGAATGCCGAGATCGCGCACGAGCTTGCCCCACTTGGCCATGCCGGCGCGTATCGAGCTGGCGAGCTCTTCAGGCGTCCCCCCCACCGGCACGCTGCCATCGGCGGCGAATGCGGCGCGCACGTCCAGCTGCTGGAAGACGCGGTTGATGTCCTGATTGATCTTGCTGATGACCGGTTGCGGCGTCCCCGCCGGGGCGAGGACTGCGAACCAGCTTTCTGCGGCATAACCCGGCAGTCCCGATTCGGCCACCGTGGGGATGTCCGGAAGAATCGGCGAGCGCTTCTCCTCCGTTACCGCCAGCGCGCGCAGTCTTCCGGTCTTCATGTGCGGAAGGGCTGTGGGAAACGGTGCAAAGGACAACTGGATCTGACCGCCGACAACGTCGATCACCGCCGGGCCCGTGCCTTTGTAAGGCACATGCGTCATCTCGATTCTTGCCATCGTTTTGAAAAGCTCGGCGAAGAGATGATTCCATACACCACTCCCCGCCGAGCCGTAGTTGAGCTTGCCCGGATTCGCGCGACCATACGCGATGAGCTCCTTCACGTTCTTCACAGGCAACGCGGGATTGGCGACGAGCAGTCCGGGCGGCGTCGAGACCTGCACCACCGGCGCCAGGTCCTTCGCCGGGTCGTAGGCGAGCTTCTTATAAAGCGCGGGGCCGACGAGGATGTTGCCGAACGACCCGAGCACGATGGTGTAGCCGTCAGGGGGCGCTTTCGCCGCAAGGTCCACACCCAGCGTGCCGCCTGCGCCGCCGCGATTATCGACGACCACCTGCTGTCCCCACGCGTCCGCGAGCTTCTGCGCGATCAGGCGGCCCTGGATATCGGTGTTACCGCCCGGAGCGAACGGCACGATGAAGCGCACCGGCCGCGTCGGGTAATTCTGCGCAAGAGCGGCGCCGCTCGCCGCGAGCAAAGCGAAGGCTGCGGCATGTAGCCACTTCATCTGCATGATCTCATTCCTTTGCCGTTGGGCGCGCTGCAGGCGACTGCGTTACGCACCACCCCGCACCATTCATAACGCCAGCGCGTCGTTCCCCGCTCGTCGAACGTCCACGGGTCACGGTTCATCGTTTTCCACGTACGTCGTAGGTCGTGGGTCGTGATCAGTAGCTCGTCGGCCAGTTGCGCAGCAGGTGCTCGCCCACGCCTTTCTTCATGCGCAGCCGGTGAATCTGCAGGGTGCGGATGAGAAAATCGCGCGTGTCACGCGGATCGAGCACCGTCTGCGCTTCATACAGCTCGGCCAGCCCCCACGCCGAAGTGTCGCGCTCGACCTCGGATTTGAGCTGGGCAAAGCGCTCCGGATCGTCCTCGTGGCGCACGCCGTAGAGCACGTTCACCGACACCGCCGGATCCATGAACCCCAGGTCGGCCGTCGGCCAGACCGCGACTTCGTCCGCGTTCTTGCCGCCTGCCATGTTGATGAAAGCCTGGCCGTAGCTCTTGCGCATGATGACCGTGATCTTGGGTACCGTGACCAGCGTGAGCGCGTTCATCCAGTTGATCACCTTGCCCGGCATGCCGCGCATCTCACCTTCCACACCGATGAGAAAGCCCGGTACGTCGACGAGGAAAATCAGCGGCACGTTGAACGAATCGCACAGCACCATGAAACTGATCACCTTCTGGCATGCGTCCGCATCCAGTGCGCCGCCCTTGAACAGCGGGTTGTTCGCGATGAAACCGACGCTCTTGCCGTCGAGGCGGGCGAGCATCGTCGTTGCGGACTTGCCGTAGCGCTCTTTCAGCTCGAAAGTCGAGTCCGTGTCGGCGATCGCCTTGATCACCTTGCGCACGTCGTACACTTTGTTGCGCGACTCGGGAACGATGTCGAGCATTGTCCTGCACGCCTCGTCCGAACCTTCAGGCACCGCGGTTTCAGGCGGCACTTCCATGTTGTTGCTCGGAAGGTACGACAGAAATTTCTTGATCGCGTCGATGGCCTGCTCGTCGGTATCGACCGCCATGTCGGCCAGCCCCGATATGCCCGTGAGCAGCTTCCAGCCCCCGAGATCCTCAGCTTCGATCGGCCGGTTGATGGCGATGGAGGTGACGTTGGGGCTTGCGATGGCCATGATGGCCCCTTTGCGCATCACCACGAAATCCGACATCGCCGAATACCACGTCGAGGAGCCGTAGCACTGGCCCAGCAGCGCGGAGCACCAGGGGCTTTCACGCAGGCGCTGATACTCGGTGGGATCCTGCGCGATGATCGCGCGCCCGGCGCTGCCCATGCGATCGGGCATGCGCGCACCGCTCGATTCGCCGAGGAGCACGAGCGGCATGCCGCGCCGGGAAGCGACCTGCTTCACGTGCTTGATCTTCTTCATGTTGATCACGGCGGAGGACGCACCGAGCACGGTGAAGTCGTTCGACACCAGCGCCACTTCGCGGCCGTTGATGCGTGCGAAACCCGCTACCTTGCCGTCGGCGGGCGTTTTGTCTTTCACCTCGGGCCGGTTGCTGCGCGCGTAGCGCCCGGACTCCAGAAAACTGCCTTCGTCGATCAGGTAATCGATGCGCTCGCGCGCATTCAGCACGCCCTGGGCTTTGCGTTTCGCGAGCTTTTCAGCCCCTCCCATGCCGAGCACCTCGGCAGTTCTCTTCTGGTACTCCTCGAGCAACGATTCGAATGCCACTTGCCAGTCCTTTTTAACCCGGTCCAGGCGTTTGTCGGACTTGTGTGCGACAAGCTCCTGAACTGAAAAACATGACGAACCGAACGCAGGCTAAGCATCCGGGCGGGTTATCTTTCGGCAGGGGAACGCCCTCTTATGGCTGAATTCGCTCAAG
>JBKJKJ010000503.1:0-8542 GCA_046597455.1 Burkholderiales bacterium | reverse complement strand
GATGCTCGGCCGAATGCCGGGCGAGGACGTGTCCGACTTCGTGGCCGAGCACGGCGGCGATTTCGTGGTCTGCGGCCAGAAGGGCGAGGAGGGCTTCGGTGATGAATATCTGGCCACCGGGCAGGGCAAACGCATTCACCGTTTTCCGGTCGGCGAGCACGTGAAAGCTGTATTGATAGGGCGAACTGGCGGCCTTGGACTGGGCAACAATTTTTGCGCCGATCTGTTTCACGCGCTCCCGTGCCGGGCTCGCCGAAACGCCGCCGAACTGTGCGGCCATCTGCGGCGCGAGCTGGCGCCCCAGGGCGACTTCCTGATCGGCTGTAATCCTGACGTGCTGCTTCTCGCCGGTGACGGGGTTGTCCGAGGTGTTGGAGCAGTAGGAAACGAGTCCGAATGCCGCGACGATTACGGCGATAAGCCAGCGCAGAGCCGCCATCAGGAACTCCTCAAGTCTGAAAAGCCAACCAGTGGCGGGCGCAGATCCCGTCACAGCGCGTCGGGCCGAAGCGGCGGGCCATCAGGAGTGCGCCGACGACGCCCACGACCACGTTCGAGAGCATGCCCTGTGTCGCGTTCGTTCCCCTCATCATGCTTGCGCCCACCCTATCAACCCACCGACGATCAACCAGATGATGAAATTCATGACAGAACCTGTTTGCGTTTTGATCCTTGGCTTGCGGGATCCGACGCCCCCTATGCAAACACCATACCTCGCTCGATGGCCGTATTGCGCGCCCTGACCTGACGCGGCCGGAGCGTTAGCGGGAATCCGCGGCCGGGCCGCTCGGCGCGCTAACTTCGGAGCCTGATCCACGCCGGCGCGTGATCGCTCGCGTCCGGTCTGCCGCGAATCGCTTTGTCGACGCCTGCATCGATCAGGCGATCCGAGACCGCCTTACTCAAAAGAAGGTGATCGAGCCGCAGGCCTGCATCTCGCGCCCAGCGGTTTCGCTGGTAGTCCCAGAACGTGTAAATCGGGCTGTCCGGATGTCGCGCACGCAGCGCGTCCGTCCACCCCTGAGCGAGCAGACGGCGGTATGCGTCGCGGCTCTCGGGCTGCAGCAGCGCGTTCTCCTTATACGATCGTGTGGAATAGATATCGGCGTCGGTCGGCACCACGTTGTAATCCCCGGCCAGTACGACCGGCAGTCCGGAAGCGTAAAGGTCGCCTGCGTGGTCGATCAGCCGCTCGAACCACGCCAGCTTGTAGTCGAACTTCGGGCCCGGCTGCGGGTTGCCGTTCGGCAGGTAGAGGCATGCGACGAGCACGCCGTCGACGGCGGCCTCCAGATATCGGGGCTGTTTGTCGGTCGGATCGCCGGGCAAAACGCGCCGGGCTTCGAGCGGGTCTGTGCCCCGGGCAAGAATGGCCACCCCGTTCCACGAGCGCTGTCCGGTCCAGATCGCGCCGTATCCGGCTTCACGTATCGCGCCGACCGGGAAAGCGTCATCGGTGGTCTTGGTTTCCTGGAGGCAAACCACGTCCGGTGCTGATTCATCCAGCCATTCGAGCAGCCGGGGCAATCGGCGGTTGATATTGTTGATATTGAACGTGGCGATTTTCATGGCGGCCGTTGCGATTCGCCCGTCATGGCGGGTGCAACCGGATATTGCATTTCACTGCGCGGATTTCACTGCGCCAACTTCGGTGCGATCGGGACACATCGTCGTTAGCAAGGATTGCACCGCGTTGGCATCCAGTGCCTCGAGACACCCCAGCGCCCGCAGCAGCGTCTCGCTGTCTCGCGCCGGCAGCGCGTAGCTCAGGCAGTCGTGCAATTTCGCTTCATGGTCGCTCTCGTCCAGGGGCGCGCCCGCCCACGAGCCACGAGGCCCGCGGCAAATCGCGGTGTGGCCCGAACCGTCTTCGAGCTCGACGTGCACCTCGACCCGCATCGAATGAAAGTCGCCGGGTATGGTTTCGTCCTGTTCGATCTCGAATTTTTCGAGCATCGCGACCATGTCGGGGCGGAAACGCCGCTCGTCCGTGAAGCTGCTCATTTTCACCGCGCCGTCGAGCAATGCGGCCGCGGCGGTGTATTGCAGACTGAATTTACCGTCGAGGCCGGTCTCGGGTTTGGGCCGGTTCACGTATTTCATCACCGGGGTGATCATACGCACGCGACGGACGGCCTTGCCGCCACGCAAGGCCTCGTGCAATTCGAGCGCTGCGGTGATGCCGTAATGCGTGCCGTATTGAGAGGGAAACAACTTGATCGCGAGACCGGGATCGACGACGCGATACGGCTTGCCATAGGCGAGCAGGCGATCGGCGTCGAAGCGATCCGGATAGAACGTGGCGATGAAACCTTTGTGCGCTTCCAGCACATCCGGATTCGAGGTGAAACCGCGCTGAGCGAGGAGTGCTGCATCCAGTCCGGAGGCGGCCGCGTTGCCGCAGTGGGTCGATTTGGTCATCGAGCCCACATTTGCGAGCAGCGAGCCGGCGCGTGAGGCTGCGATACCGAGCGCGTGCTGCATCGCCGGCACGTCGAGGCCGAGCAGCTCGGCTGCAACGACGGCGCTGCCGATGACGCCTGCCACACCGGGCGGATGGAACCTGAGCGCCTCAGGCACGTATTGGTTTCCCGCGTACTGCAGCCGCCCCTGTATCTCGAGTCCTTTCGCCACGGCGGTGATGATCCGCTTGCCATCGAGGCGATGCGCTTCGGCCAGCGCGAAAGCGACCGGCACCGTAGGCGAAACAGAATGCGTGGGCGGGCTCCACATCGGCTCGAAGTCGAGTACGTGGGTGGCGACCGCATTGATGTAGGCAGCCTGGGTGACCGCGAGCTTCGCGCCGCTGCCCCACACCGACGCCTGCGGTGACCCGCCGAGCGCAACCAGGTGTTGCGTCATGAGCTCGACAGGTTTTTCGCGCGAGCCGGCCAGCGCCACGGCAATGCCGTCCCGGATAGCCTGTTTGACGCGGTAGATGCATTCATCGCCGAGCGACTCGTAGCGTGTGGCATGAATGATTGCGCAGATATCGTGTGTGAGTCCCAAAGTTCGCTCCGGTCGTTTCAACGCCGCTCCTGCCCGGCGCCTCTGGCGCAACGGCGTGCTCAGGCGCTTTCAGCGCAGGTGTGAAAACGGATGGGTGCCGCATGCTACCTCAGGCCAATCTCGATCGTATATCCTCGCGCTTCCGGATTCGGCATGGGCTCGGATGTTCGGGCATGGCCGATCGAGATCAAAGGATCAGAATGATGGGCGGCCAGATTCAGAGCACCTACGGCACCATACTCGCCGTCTCGCCGCACGTGAGGTCGGGCCGGCTACGGGCGCTCGCGGTGAGCAGCAGCAAACGCTCGGCGACCATGCCCGACATTCCGACGATAGCCGAAGCCGGCGTGCCCCGTTTCGACGCGACATCATGGAACGGGGTGCTGGTGCCGACCGGCGTGCCGCGTCCGATCGTGGCGAAGATCCACAGCAGCGTCGTGCGGGCACTGCAGAGCGAGCAGGTCAGGGCGCGCCTCACGGGTGACGGCGCAGAGCCGGTGGGGTCCACGCCGGCGGAGTTCAGCCTCTTCATACGCAGCGAGATCGCCAAGTGGGGCAAGGTGATCAAGGCGGCCGGGATTACGGGGGAAGAGTGATCTGAGGGGGACGCTGTGCCGTGCACAGTCGTTCGACGCTTCGACTTCGCACCGTGCGCTACGCTCAGCGCGAACGGATGCTTGATGAGGCTCGACGCTTCGACTTCGCGTCGAGCCCTACGTCAGCGAACGTGGTGTTGATACGTCATCTTTCCCCGTTCGTCCTGAGCGTAGCGTCAGCGAAGTCGAAGGATGAACAACCGCGGCACAATGCAGGTGCGCTCGCGGCGACTCGGAGGTGTGGCACATCGGCGCCGCGCGGCGCGTCAATGCTTCTGCATCCCCGCGTCTCGCGCGACCTTATCCCACTTTGCGAGATCCGCCGGAATCATCTTGCGCATTTCAGCCGGCGTGCGGATATCCACTTCCGCGCTTTCGGCAGCAAACCGCTTCGCCGCCTCGGGCGAGCCGAGTACTGCGGCGACCTCGGTATTGAGCTTGTTGACCACGGGCGCCGGCGTGCCGCCCGTCGTGGCCCACGCCCACCAGATCACCGCTTCGTAGCCGGGCAGGCCCGCCTCGGCAGTCGTTGGCACGTCAGGCAGGACGGCAATGCGCTTGGCGCCGCCGACGGCCAGCGGTTTGACCTTGCCCGAGCGCAATGCCGGGCTGGCGGTCACGATCGTCGCGACTGCCACATGCGCCTGGCCCGACATGACGTCGATCAGTGCAGGTGCGCCGCCCTTGTAGAGCGCGATTTCGCCTTTGAAGCCCGCGTGGCTGCGAAACATCGCAGACACGAAATGCATGAATCCACCGGCCGAAGCCATGGTGATGTAGTTCGGCTTGGCTTTGGCCAATGCGATCAGGTCCTGCAACGTGTTCGCCTGAACGGAGGGCCCGATGACGATCACGACCGGCGCATTGCCGAGCATCGCGACCCAGTCGAAATCCTTGATCGGGTCATACGGGAGCTTGCGCACCACCGCAGGATTCATCGTGAACGCCGTTGAAGCCATGAGCAGCGTGTAGCCGTCGGGATTGGCGCGCGCGACGATCTCGGTGCCGATCATGCCTTCGGCGCCCGGGCGGTTGTCGACGACGACCTGGCGGCCGAGGCGTTCACCGAGCTGGGCACCGATGAATCGGGCCATGATGTCGTTGCTGCCCCCGGGAGCCTGCGGCACGATGATGCGGATCGGCCGGCTGGGATAGTTCGCACCCGTGCTGTCCGGCGCCGATCGCTGTGCGGCCTGAGCGCACGTCGTAAACGCCATCACCGCCACCGCCGTAATCGCCAACTTCGATTTCATTCGATCAGCCCTTTATGATGAACGCAGAACCTGTCCGGGCCAGGCGCCGGTATGCCGTCCTTCGCGGTAGAGCACCTGCCCGTTGACGATCACTTCCGATATCCCTTGCGCCTTGCAATAGAGGCGCGTGCCGCCCGCCGGAAGATCTCTCACCGGCGTGGGGCGCAGCGGCGAGTTGATCTTGTCTTCAGCGAAAATCACGATGTCGGCCGCCGCGCCGGTGCGCAGGCGCCCCCGATCCTTGAAGCCGAAGAAGTCCGCCGGTTCGGAGGTGATGCGCTGGATCGCGCGCTCGAGAGTCAGGGCGCGCTTTTCGCGCACCCAGTGACCGAGCAGGTACGTGGTGTAGCCGGACTCGCACAGCATGTCCAGATGCGCGCCTGCGTCGGAAAGCCCGATCAGCGTGCGCGAGTCGCTCAGGACTTCGGCCAGCGCAGCCGGGTCGGTGTTGGCGCGCGGCACGACGAAATTGATCTGGAGATTGTCCGCGACGGCCAGATCGAAGAAGACGTCGTTCGCGTCCTGTCCGCGCTCGGATGCGATCTCGCCTACCGTGCGGCCTTCGTACTTCTTGAGTGCGGGGTTCTCCACCGACACGACGATCACGTTGTTTGCCAGCGTGCTCCACTTGCGGCCCTGCTTGAGCTCTTCCTTGAAGGCTTCGCGGAATCCGGGGTCGGCGTAAATCGCCATCTGCTTCTCGAACGCCGCGTCGAACAGCGGTTTCGCGCTGATCATCTCCGTGAACATGAAAGGACGCCGCAAGTTCATGTCGAAAAGCATCGGCCGCGTCATGGTCTGTGGAATGCCGCCGCGACGGATCAGCGGCTCGACGCGATCGAGGATGGCATTCGCAGCCCCCGGTTGTTCCAGGAGGCTGGTGATGGACAGCCACGTGACCGGGCGCCCGCTCGCGTCCAGCAGGAATTTCACCATCTCCTCTTCATCTTCGGTGAAGGTGGCATAACGCTTGGTCAGCGCGAGCTCGATCACGCCGCGCTCGAAGCGCTTGAGCACGCCCGCATAAGCGGCGAGCTCTTCGCGGCTCGCCAGGCGCGCGGCCAGTGGCTTGCCCCCGTGCCCGATGTGCTGCCGGCTGACCGTGGTGGTAAAGCCCCACGCGCCGGCTTCCATGGCGTCACCCAGCAGGCCCGCGATCGTCTGCGTTTCCGCGGGCGTCGCGGCCCGCTCGTTGGCTTCAGCGCCGAGCACATAGGTGCGCAACGGCGTGATGGGCGCGAGAAAGGCGAGGTTCAGCGCCGGACCGCGTCGTTCGGCGGCGTCGACATACTCCGGAAAAGTCTCCCACTCCCATTTGATGCCTTCGACCAGCACTTCCTTGTCGATGCCTTCGACAGTAACCAGATCGTCGGTCAGCAACTCGCGATGAGGCGGCCGGCAGGGCGCGATGCCCACGCCGCAGTTGCCCATCACGACAGTCGTGACGCCGTGCTCGGCGGAGCTCGAAAGAAGCCGATCCCAGGTGATCTGCGCGTCGTAGTGGGTGTGGGGATCGACGAAGCCCGGGCAAACGATCTTGCCGGCGGCGTCGATGACGGTGGCCGCGCCACCCTCGACTTTGCCGAGTGCTACGACGGTGCCGTCTTTCACTGCCACGTCGGCCGCGAAGCGCGCTTTTCCGGTACCGTCGACGACAGTCCCGTTGGTGATGATCAGGTCGTAAGCCATGTCGAGTTCTCCGGAAAAACCAGCGTGACGGAGCACGTCACAGAAAGATCAGAATACTGCCGCATGCCATGCGTGCAAGCTCACCTGTCTCGCGGCGCGCACACCCGCGCTAATCGACTTTCACACCGATCTTCTTCGAGATCATGGCGTATTTTTCCACCTCGCTTCTGATCAGCGCACCGAACGCTTCGGGCGTTCCGCCCACCGGGTCGACGCCGTTGGCCGCGTACCGCTCGAGCAGCGTGGGTGAGACCATGGCCTTGTTCACGGCCTCATTGAGTTTCGCGATGACGCCTTTGGACACGCCCACCGGTGTGATGAGCCCGGCCCAGACGGTGATCTCGTAGCCTGGAACGCCGGCTTCTGCGATGGTGGGGATATCGGGGAAATTCGAAGAGCGTTTGGGGCCGGTCACGCCGAGCCCGCGCAGACGTCCCGCGCGGTGATGCGGCGAGATCGAGCTCATACTTTCGAAAATGAGCTGCACCTGTCCGGCCATCATCTCGGTCATGGCCTGCGCGCCGCCCTTGTAAGGCACGTGCACGATCTGAACACCCGCCATTTGCTTGAACAGCTCTCCGGCCAGATGTCCCGGCGAGCCGTTTCCCGACGACCCGTTCAGCAGCTTGCCCGGATTCGCTTTCGCATGATCGATCAACTCGCGCACTGACTTGACCGGCAGCGACGGGGTGACCGCGAGCAACTGGTTGCCCGTATTGGTCTGCGCGATGGGCTGCACGTCCTTGATTGCGTCGTAAGGGACTTTCGGCAGGATGCTGCGATTGATCGCCAGCCCGCCGATGTTGCCGTAACCGATGGTGTAACCGTCAGGCGCGGACCGCACCACCATGTCGATGCCGATCGTAAGACCCCCACCAGGGCGATTGTCGACGATGACCTGCTGCCCGAGGATGCGGGTCAGCTCGAAAGCGATGACGCGCGCGGATGTGTCCGAAGCGCTCCCCGGCGCCTGCGGCACGATATAGCGCAGCGGGCGGTCGGGATACTGCGCGTGCGAACCGGTTGCGGCGATCACTGTGGCGGCGAGCACCATCGCCGCACATCGCGCAAAAGCAGTCGCGCGCGCGATCGGGCCTGGGTCAGCATGATCCATCGGGTTCTCCGGGGAGGCAGCGTGGCAAACCATATCACAGTTGCAAACGCGCGCGCGTCGTGCACGCCCGCGGCGTTGAGTCTTGCTCGAGGGTGATGATCGGTTGTTGCGGCGCAGAATAGATCGCTGTCGGATCGTGCTGAAATAGGAACCTTTCGGATCGCGCCTCGGGCAAGATGAGTCGCGGTAGCTCGTCATTACGGAGAACGATATGAACGCAAAGCTCGGATGGTCCCGATTTGCCGCGATGACTCTGGTTGCAGTGGGCGCGAGCGCAGGGGCACAGGACCGCGTGCCGGCCGGCGGTTATCCGACGAAACCGATCCGCATGGTGATGCCCTTTTCATCGGGCGGCGGAACCGATCTCATCGGACGGTTGCTGGCGCAGGAGATGACTGAGCTGCTGGGACAGACGGTGCTGGCGGATAACCGCACGGGCGCCGGCGGGCGGATCGGCATCGAGATCGTTGCGCGCGCCCACCCCGACGGCCATACGGTGCTGTTCACCAACCAGTCGATCGCCACGAACGAAAGCGTTTACACCAAGCTCGGTTACCGCGCCCTCAGGGATTTCGTACCGGTGTCTCAGGTCAGCGAAATCCAGTTCATCCTGGCGGTGCATCCGTCGCTGCCGGTCAGTTCGGTAAAGGAGCTGACCGCTTACGCGAAAGCCCGTCCCGAAAAACTCACCTACGCATCCGGGGGCCTGGGCGGCGTGCTTTATTTCGCGATGGAAATGTACAAGCACCTGGCCGGCATCGACGTCACCCACGTGCCGTATCGAGGTGGGGGCGAAGCCACGACGGCGGTCATGGCGAACCAGGTCACGATGCTCTATACGGCGGTTCCGGTGGGCTTGTCTCACATACAGGGCGGACGGC
>JBKJKJ010000323.1:0-9497 GCA_046597455.1 Burkholderiales bacterium | reverse complement strand
TGCGACAAGCTCCTTATGCAAAACCGGACAGCCGAATTGAAGTCGAAAACACGCCTTTGAGGCTTCTTGAAATCACATTCTGCGCAAATCCGTACGGTTTTGCTTTAGCAGCCTGTCCCCACCGGTAAGTCCGACAGGCTGCTGGCGTCGCAATACTTCGCTACCGGGTGCAAGAAACGCGCTCAGGCGCGTTTGTGCTGCCATTCCCGCACGGGGTTCGAAGCGCGGCCCGGGCGAAGCCGCGCCGTGCTGCCATTACAATGCACAAGACCGACGACCCGGGGCGACCTGCATGCCGAATAGTACAGACAGTCTGGAACACCTGCGCGTGAGACTCGCCGAATTCGCGACAGAACGCGACTGGGACCAGTTTCACAATCCCAAGAATCTCGCGATGGCGCTGGCGGGCGAGACCGGCGAGCTCATCGAGCATTTCCAGTGGCTGACTTTCGACGAGGCCGCGGCCTTGCCGGAGCGCACGCGCGAGGCGGTCGCACTCGAAGCGGCCGACGTGCTGCTCTATCTGGTAAGGCTATGCGACAAGGTCGGCATCGACCTCGCCGCGGCCGCCGATCGCAAGCTTGCCATCAACGCCCAACGCTATCCCGTGGACAAGGCGCGCGGCGTCGCGACGAAATACGACAAGATCTAGTGGCCCGATTCATAAGTTCGCTTCAAAATCCGTTCTTGCTGAGCCCTTCGACAAACTCAGGACAAGCTACGGCAGCAGGTGCCGAAGTCGAAGGATGAACGACGAACAACGCCTTTCATGCTTCGACTTCAAAGTTTTACGCTCAGCACGAACGGACGGCGAAATATGTTGCGAACTTCAGAATCACGCGATTAGTAGCCCGTAAAGGATCAGCGCACCGCGGTGAGCTTCATCAGCTCCGACACATCGCGCACGCGCTCCAGATCGTTGACCTGGTCCGCGAGCGCAGCGGCGCGTTTGGACCCGACAACCGGGGCAGCCAGGCTGTCGAACTTCGAGCGCATCTCGTCGTCGTTCATCGGGTTCTGGATCGAGCCTTTCGGATAGTCGACCTGCGAAGTCAGCTTGCGCCCGCCGCGCAAGGTCACCGTCATCCTGCACGATACGCCGCGGGGCAGTGAGGCATTCTCGGCAATCGAGGTGATCGCGCTCAGGCGCTTCACCTGCGGGTTGCGGATATTGCGGTCGCTGTATTGTTTGAGCAGCGCCTTGCCTTCGATCAGCGCGACCGCCACCGAGAACGGCAGCGAAACCTGGGCCTCGTGATACGTGCGCGGCGTCTTGTTCTGGTGATAGCGCGCCCAGTCGGGATGGCGCTCGAAATGAATCTTTGCGATCTCCGAGACTTTCAGACCGTCCTGCGCGCGCACATCGAGCGCGCAGTCGATTGCGTTGTGGATGGGACGTGCGCAGGAGTAGGGCTTGAACTCGATCTGCAGCGAATACGGGCGTTTCAGATCAGCCCCCAGCGCCTTGCCCTGCGACTCGTCGGTGAACGCTGCGAGAAAGCCGCGCTCGCCTTCGAATATGGTGTCGGCCCCGGTAAAGCCGAGTTGCGCCATGCGCGCAGCGGTGACGCCGTTGCGCGCAGTCGGACCGGGATTGAAACGCTTCTGCATCGAAGGCCCGTACATTTCCATGAGCCCCGAAGCCTGCGCGCCGGCCAGGCCCAGTGCGCTGACGAGCTTGTCCCTGGGCAGGCCCAGCAACTTGCCTGCGGCCACGGTCGCGCCGAAAACGCCGCACGTGGGTGTGGTGTGAAAACCGCGATTGCGCAGCGACGAATTGGCGGCCTTGCTGACGCGCTCCATCATCTCGCATCCGGCAGCGAGCGCGGTGAGCAACTGCTTGCCGCTGGCGCCCGAGTGCTCGGCGGCAGCGAGACCCGCGGAATACACCGGCGGGCTGAAGTGAAACAGCGCGAGCACGTCGATGTCGTCGAGCTCGATGCTGTGCGACGAAATGGCATTCGCGAAAGCCGCGGCGTTGATGTCCACACGGGCGTTGTCGCCGATGAGGCGTGCCTGGGGCTTCGCGCCGTGATCTTTCGCGAAACGTCGCGCGATGCGCCCGCTTTCGCTCTGGCTTCCGGCGAGGGCGACGCCGAGATAATCCATCAGCAGTTTTTTCACCGCCGTGCGCGACTGCGCATCGATATTGCCGTACGAGAGCGCCGAGAAGCGCGTGGCGAGCTGGTGGGCGTAGGTTTTCTTTTCCATTGTATTTTCCGTTGCGTATCAGGTTTCGTAGGTGTCGTTAGCGGCCGGTGCCCGCTGCCCCGGCAAGCGTCATCAGCTCCGTGAGGTCCTGAACTCGATCGAGCGTGGACACGAGTTGCACGATCCGGTCGGCATCCGGCTTCGCGAGACAGGGGGCAACGACGTGGCGGAACTTGTATTCGATGTCTGCGGGCTCGAGCGGATGCTCGGGACTGCCGCGCCGGTGCAGCAGCAGTTTCTCGACGGTGCGCCCGCCTCTGACGCGTACTTTCATGCGCGCTGCGTGACGGAAAGGCGCGCCCATGCTCTCGATCTCGGGGTCGACGCGAGCCGAAACGCGCTTGATGAAATCGAGTATCCGCGGGTCTTCGAGCCGGCTCTCGTGGTATTGCTCGGTGAAAGCCATGCCGTCGAGCGCGATGACGGCCAGGCCGTAAAAGAGATTCATCTGCGCGGCGGTCACGCCCTGGGCCTTGTACTCCCACGCGCAATGCACGTGGGTCATGGGGCTCAAACCCGCTTCGACATGCTCGATGTCTTCAGGCGCGATTTTCTCTTCACGCATGATGTCCGCCAGGCCGTCGAGCGCGGTGTGTATGCTGGTCACGCTGGCGTGCGGCTTGTAGCCGACGTTGAGCGTCTCCCATTCGCTCCCGAGGCCGGCGGTCAGGCGCGATGCATTCGGCTCGTTCGAATAGCACGAGAGATAACCCCCGTAAGGCGCTTCGAGCACGTCCGTGATCCCGGTGAAATCGGACTTCGCGAGCGACGCGGCGTAAACGCCGCTTTGTGCGGCACGCCCCGAGTGGAAGCGCTTCACCATTGCGCCTTCCTGCGCGGCCATGAGGCCTCCGGCCTGGGAGCCCGCGATGCCCAGAGCATGCTGGAAGCGATGGGCGTCGAGCCCGAGCATGCGCGCGGCGCTCGCCGCCGCTGCGAACACGCCCGACGTGCCCTGCGGATGGAAGCCGCGGAAGAAAAGACTCATCGTCGCCGCGTTGCCCACCCGCGCACCGATCTCATAGCCGGCGGTCATGGCGGTGATCACATCGCGTCCCGCCGTCGCTCCCCCCGCCTCGGCAAAGGCCAGCGCCACCGGCGTGGCGAGCGAGCCCATGTGGATGATCGATTCCTTGTGGATGTCGTCGAGCTCGAAAGCGTGCCCGGCGGTGCCGTTGACGAGCACGGCGAGCGATACCGAGCTTTTCCGGCCCATGCCCATGAGCGATGCGACCGGTCTCGCACCTTCGGCGAGGGCGAGATCGGCGACCTTGCGCGTCCAGGGCAGCGTCGCGCCGAAAAGGCAGCACCCCAGACTGTCGAGCACGCACAGCTTGATGCGCTCGATCACGTCTTTGGGAAGATCCTCGTAGCGCAGCGCGGACCCGAAGCGGGCGAGATCGCGGGTCGCGTTTTCCAGTAAAGGCGGTTTGCCACTGCTCATGTGCAGATTTCTCCTGTTGTCGATTCAGATTCGCGGCATCACGTCCAGCCGCACCGCGATCCCTTCGAGGTCGCCGGACGCAGCCGGATAGCGCTGCATCACGAGCGGATCGTGACCGGGGACGATGTGATCGGGCGAGTCGGCGAGCGCGTAAAGGCGCTTGTAACCTTCGAGCACTTCGCCGACGTTGAACGTCGTGGGGAACACGCGGCCTTTTTCGAAGTGCTCGTAGTAGTGGCTCGCGTCGGACGCCAGCACGACCCATCCCCGCTTCGTGTGCACGCGTACGAACTGAAGGCCTGCGGTGTGGCCGCCGACCCGATGCAGCGTGACCCCCGGCGCGATCTCGTCGTCACCGTCATGAAACTGCACCCGGTCGTCGTACAGCATGCGCACCACCCCGACCACGTCGTCGACCTCGAAGCTGTGCCACAGCTGTTTGTGGCACATGTGGCGCCCGGTGACGAAAGCCATCTCGTCGTCCTGGAGGTGGAAGCGCGCAATTCCGAAATCGTCGAAAGTGCCGATGTGGTCGTAGTGCATGTGAGACACGATGACGTCCTTCACGCTGCGCGACTCCACCCCGAGCTTCGCCAGGCCTTCGGCCGGACGCCGCAGCACCACCCGCTTGCGCTGTGCGCCGACTTTCGCCGAAAAACCCACGTCCAGCACGTAAGTGCGCTCGTCATTGCGGATGAGCCAGACGAAATAATCCATCGGCATCGGCGCATCGTGGGGGTCGCCGCCGAGAAAGTGATGGGTGCGCTGCGCATCGCGCTGTGCATACTTGATCGCGAAGACTTCGTAGGTGGGCAGGCTCATGCGGGCTCCTTCGACTGCTCGGTTCTGAATCGATTGTCGACGCTCAATGCGACCATCCACGCGTCGCGCAAACACGACAGAAAATCGCCGGGCTTGCTGGCATCCCCGATCACCGCGTACTGCACGTTCGCCTCGGCACAGGCTTTCGCACCGGCCTGGTCGGGGGCGGGACCGATCGCGATGATGAGCACCTGACCGATGTCGAGTGTCGTGGTGGTGCCGTCAGCCCCTTCGAGCTCCAGCTGCGAGTCGTGAACTTCGATCACGCGTGCTTCGGTGAGTATGCGCGTGCCGCGCGCGGCCACGCGCTCGATCAGCTCCATGCGGTTGTTGCGCGCCATGCCGTCGGCGACCGTACGCAACGTCTCGACGACGGTGCACGACACGCCGCCCTGGCTCAAAAGGTCTGCGGTCTCCATCCCCACCATGCCGCCGCCGATGATCGTGCAGCGGGCGCCCGCGGGCACTGATTCAGGCGCGAGCAGGATGTCCCACGCGTGGGCGAGCCGCACGCCGGGGTCGAGGCGCGTGGTGTCGAAAGGACAGGGGCGGGGCGCCGCACCCGTGGCAACGACCACGAAATCGGGCGCGTATTCGCGTATGCGCTCCGCGCTCACCCGCACGCCGGTTTTCACCGGGACCTCCAGGGTGTCCAGCGCCTGCGTGCGATAAGTCCACACCGGCTCGACTTCGCGCTTGTCGGGTGCGGCCATCGCGAGATAGATCTGCCCGCCGCTGCGCGCCGCTTTTTCCCATACTTCGACATGGTGCCCGCGCGCCGCGAGCACGCGCGCCGCCTCGGCACCGCTCACGCCTGCGCCCAGCACCAGCACCCGTTTCGGCGACGCGGTGCGCGCGCCGGCGCGGTGCGGCTCGGCGTATTCAACCGCTTCGAATTCGGTGCCGATCACCGGGTTGTTCACGCACGCGACATCCTTTTCCAGCGTGAGCCGTTCGAAACACACATTGCACGCGATGCACTTGCGGATCGGCGCATCCAGCGTGCCGAACGCTTTCAGGCACCAGTGCGGGTCGGCGTAAAGGGCGCGGCCGACCGAAACGAAGTCGGCACTGTCGTCGGCGAGCACCGCCTCGGCGTCGGCCGGATCGACGAGCCGGCCGGCGACCAGCACCGGGATCGAAACGGCGGCCTTGATGGGTTTCGAATACGGCGCGAGGCAGCCTCGGGGAAACGAAGGGGGCTGGATGCAGTATTTGGAGAGCTGAGGACTTTCGTTGCTGCCCCCGGAGATGTCGAGCGCCGCCACCCCCGCGCACTCGAGCTGCCGCGAGAGCTCGATGATTTCGTCCTGCGTGTAACTGTCTTCGGTGAATTCACTCGCGCTCAGTCGCACGATGAGCGGGAAATCAGGCAGCTCGTCTTTCAGCCGCGCGATGGTTTCGAGCAGCAGCCGCGCGCGATTGTCGAAAGAGCCGCCGTAGCGGTCGGTGCGCTTGTTGATGCGAGGTGTGAAAAACTGCTGGAACAGATAGCCGTTGCCCGCGTGAATCTCTACGCCGTCGTAGCCCGCCTGCTCGAGCCGCCGCGCCGACTCGACGAAGAGCTTCTGTATCAGCCCGATCTCGGCAATGGTGAGCGGGCGCACGTTGTCGCCCGTGTTCGGGTTTTTCCAGGGCGACGGCCCCACCGGTTCCATGTTGAGCACCGAACGCCGAAGCAGCGCGCCGCGATGGTTGAGCTGCCCGCACACGTAGGCACCGTGCGCCTTGATCGCCTCCACGATGCTCGCAAGTCCGGGGATGAAACGGTCGTGATAGCAGCACAGCGAATTGTGATGCGGGCGCGCCTGCTCCGTCACCACCATCGCTTCGGTCATGATCATGCCGACCCCGCCGCGCGCGCGCTCGGCGTAATAGAGTTTGTCGCGCTCGGTCGAGAGCCCGTCGGTCGTGCTGTAGTTCGTGCCCATCGGGGCCATCACCACGCGATTGCGAAGATTCATCGGCCCGATGCGGCCGGATTGCGCGAGCAGTGGATACATGCGTGAATGCGTTCCTGTAAGCGTTCCGGCGTGGCTTCAGCCTGCAAGCGCGAGCTTGGACGGCGATCGCACCGCTCTCGTTGGAACCGAATGCTATTATCCCTTGAACGCGTGATAAACGCGCTTCCCTTCATAACATCTGTGACTTTCCGTCATAACATGGCCTCCGATCTACTCCAGGGTTTCTCCGCATGCAGGCGCGTCGCCGCAACGCGAAGCTTCACCGATGCAGCACGGCGGCGCGGCATCTTACCTTCCGCTGAGCCGACAAGGGATGCCGTCACCCGGGGCCGAAGCAAACCCTGCGCTCGCCTATGCGACGCGTTCTAACTTTTCCCGGATAACTTCCCGCATGCTCTCCTACCGCCACATGTACCACGCCGGCAACTTCGCCGACGTCTTCAAGCATGCCCTCCTCACCCGCCTGCTCATCGCGATGTCCGGGAAGGACAAACCGTACCTCTATCTCGACACGCACGCCGGGATCGCGCGCTACGACCTCATGCACTCGTGGGCGCAGAAAGCCCGCGAGTACGATCACGGCATAGGACGCATTTTTCACTCGAAAGATGCGCCGGCCGGATTCGAGCCCTACCTGGAAACGGTGCGCGCGCTCAATCCCCACGGCACGCTGCGCATCTATCCGGGCTCGCCGCTGATCGCGAAACCTTTCCTGCGCGAGGCTGACCGCATGGTGCTCAGCGAGCTCAACAAAGTCGATCACGAGGAATTGAAATCGATATTCGAGCGCGAACGGCACGTGGCGGTGCAGCTCATGGATGCCTATCAGGCGCTCAAAGCGTATACCCCGCCGCCCGAGCGCCGTGGGCTCGTGCTCATCGATTCGGCGTTCGACCGCGCACGCGAGTTCGACCGCATCGTCAAAGCGCTCAAGGAAGCGCACCTGCGATGGGCGACCGGCATCTACGCGGTGTGGTACCCGATCATGGAACCGGCACCGATGCGCGACTTCGCGCTCGACATCCAGCGCTCGGGAATCCGCAAGGTGCTGCGTCTCGAGCTCACCGTGCGCGAGCGTGACGAGACCGGAATCATTCCGGGGTGCGGCATGCTGGTCATCAATCCGCCGTGGCATTTCGACGAGGAGGCGAAGCCGATGGTGGAGTGGCTCGCGAAGAAACTGCTGGTGAGCGGGAAAGGCAGTGCCCGGGTGGATTGGCTCGTGAAAGAATGAAAGTACCGGCGCTCGCCCCTTTACCCCTAGACATCGCTCGCCTCGCCTCCTACCGCTGACGTCCCCGGAGCCCGTATGTCCCGCAACGTGTCCTTCATGGTGTTCTGTCTCGCAGCGGCGGCCTCCGCTTGCGTCGCCGCCCAGACGTACCCGACCAAACCCGTACGCGTCATCGTCGGTTTCGGCGCGGGTGCGCCCGACACCGTCGCGCGGCTGGTCGCGCAGCAGATGTCGATGCAGCTCGGCCAGCAGATGGTGGTCGACAACCGACCGGGTGCGAACGGCATCATCGGCGCCGATCTCGTCGCCAAGGCCTCGCCGGACGGTTACACCTTCCTCGTCACCTCGGCGTCATTCGCGGTCAACCCGAGCATCCAGAAGAAACTGCCTTTCGACGTGCGCCGCGATTTCGCACCGATCACCAATCTTGCGAACGGCGGGGGTCATATCCTCGTCGTTAATCCCGCGGTCGCGGTGGGGTCGGTCAAGGAACTGATCGCACTCGCGGCCAGACCGGGCTCGAAGCTTGCGTATGCGACCCCCGGCATCGGCAACACCCAGCATCTCACCGGCGAGCTTTTCAATTCGCGCGCCGGAACCCGCATCGTGCACGTGCCTTACAAAGGCGCAGGCCAGGCCATTGCCGGGGTCATTGCCGGCGAAGTGCCGATGATGTTCGTCACCACACCGCTGGGGCTGCCGCACATCCAGTCCGGCAGGCTCAAAGCGCTCGCGTATACGGGCCACAAGCGCGCGGCATTCCTGCCGAATGTGCCGACGATGGCCGAAGCCGGACTGCCCGCCATGACGCTCGATGCGATGAGCTGGTACGGGATGTTCGCGCCGGCGAAGACACCGCAGGCGATCGTGGCGCGGCTGAACACGGAGGCGCGGGCGGCGCTGAAAAATCCGCAGGTGCTCGATCGACTCAGCGCACTGAAGCTCGAACCGGTGGGGAGCTCGCCTTCCGAATTCAGTACGTTCATGGACGATCAGCTCAGGCGCTTCGCCGAGCTGGTCAAGCTCGCCGGCGTGGAGCCGGAGTAAGCCCCTGCCCCGCTTCGCGCAGGCGAGGCAGCAGTTACCCCTTCCTACGGTTCAACAGCGTCAGCAATGGAGGTCGTATGCAAGGAAAAATCAGGCGAGTGGTGACGGGTCACGATGCGAACGGCAAAGCGGTCGTGCTCGAAGATGGCCTGGCGCCTGCGGTGCGCACCAATCCGCATCGCCCGGGCCACATCTCGGTCGATCTGTGGAAGACCGATGCCTCGCCCGTGATCGTAAAAGCGAAGGAAGCCGATCCCACCGCCGGCCCGAAGCAGATCCATCCGCCGCCCCACGGCACCGTGTTCCGCATTTCGGAGATCGCACCGGAAACCGAAGCGGTGCGCAACATGGACGCGGACAAGGCCCGTGAAGTTTTCAAGGCGATGGGCAACGAGAACGCGTCGACGTTCGGGCAGAACAAGCGCCACCCGTTCATGCACCGCACCGAGACGGTCGATTACGCAGTCGTGCTCGAAGGCGAAGTGGTCATGCTGCTCGACGACGAGGACGTGCTGCTCAAAGCCGGCGACGTGGTGATCCAGCGCGGCACCAACCACGCGTGGAGCAATCGTTCCGGCAGGACCGTGCGCATGCTCTATGTCCTCATCGACGCACGATTCGAACCGGAGCTCGCGGCGCAGTTTGAATAGCACGACGCGCTGGGCGAAGACATCCACTTCGTGGGCTGCGGCGGCAATGTCATGGAACAGCAGTCCGGGCCCGCAGGCGGCGGGCGGCGCCAGGTCGTGGTCAACTCTTCCCCGACCCGTCCCAG
>JBKJKJ010000269.1:0-15427 GCA_046597455.1 Burkholderiales bacterium | reverse complement strand
CGACCGTTCCGGGGCTCGTTTCGGTCACGCCGCCGACTGTTTCTGCGTTTACCAGCCCGACCGAGGTGAAGGCGGACGTTGCGAACGTCGCTGTCTGCCCGTAGACCTTCGTCGCGTTGTTCGCGGTGATCGTCAGCGGGGCCGGTGTGATGTTGGCCGTTGTCGTGCCTGAACCCGCGGCGACAGTCTCGAGCGAAAAGAGCGCGAATCTGGCGACGTCCACACCGCCCAGCGAGTAGCCGCTGTAGCTGACCGGCTTGGTCGTTCCGACGTCTTTCGTGTCGAAGCTTGCGCTTCCGGGATCGAGCGGCACAATGCCGCCCGCTGCCGGGTTTCCCCTGAAGGCAAGTGTGGCCGCCGTCGAGCCGTCGTATACCTTGTCCACGCCTTGCGCAAACGTCCACGCCCTGGCGTCCAGCGCTCCATTTACTTTCGTCACGTAGTTTGCAATCTCGGCGGTCGTGTTGACGTAGCCATCCGGATTGAAGCGTATGAGGGTGTTCGGCGCGCTCACCGAGCCGACGCCGACGAATCTGACCGTTCCGGCAGCGATACCCGGGCCGGTGCCATCGTTGTCGGCGCGAAGCGTGACGAGCCCCGTGTCGACGCTGATGAGATTGTTTGCGATGACGTCGCTGTTGGCGCGCAGACTGAGGGAGCCGCCGCCGTTCGCGGTGACGACCGCCACGCTGACGTTGCGTCCCGCGGTCATATCGATTACGGCGCCATTGGCGCTCGCCGTGACTGCGCCCGCGGTGGTCACGTCGCGGTCGGCTCGTATCGTGATCTTCGATCCGGCGCCGCTGGCCGTCAGCGCCGCATTGACGATGACGTCATTGACCGCCGTCAGGGCGATCTCGGAACCGGCCGTGCTTGCGGTCATGGCGGCATTCACCTGCACGTCGTGACCTGCGCGAAGCTCGAGCTTTTGCGCAGTAACCCAGGTTAAGGCGTTGTCGACGATCACGTCCCGCGTTGCCGTGATCAGGCGATTCGTGGTCGCAAGACTGATGGTCACCTGCGCCGGTGTCTCGTCCCCGCCCACGGTGGCGATGATGTAATCAGGAAAGGGATCGAGCAGCCACAGGCCGGTGTTGCCGTGAGGCGCGAGCGTATTCACCACCGTACCGTCTGCAATCGACACGCGCGCGCCGGAAGTTTCGATGAAACCGCCGTTGCCCGACCTGGCCCCCCCGCGCGCGCTGAGCGCACCGGAGATGGAGGTGTTGCCGTCTGACCACACGGCGATGCGGCCGCCGTTGCCGGCGGTGATCGCGTCCGCCCTGATGACCACGCTGCGGTCGAGCGAGACACTTTGCGAGTTCTGCTCGGGCCCCGCGCCGTGGAAGTTGCCGCCGACGAGCACCACCCCGCCCCCGGCATCACCGGACGCATCGATGCCGGCGCCGGCGAGATTCACCGCGCGTCCCAGGATATGCACGGTACCGCCGGTCTGACCCGCAGCCCGGCCGGACACGTCGAGCGTGCCGCCGACGTTGACCGTGCCGCTTTGCGCGTCGCCGACGAGACGGATCGTTCCATTGCGATTCTCGAGCGTCTGCGCCTCGATCACGCCGGTGTTGTTCACGACGGTTCTCAGCAGATTACCCGCGCTCTGCGCGCTCATCAGCACCTGACCGCCCTCGGCACGAATGAGGCCCCCGTTGTGCACCAGCGCGTTCATCGCACCCTGACTCACCGCCACGTTGAGCAGTCCATCGCCCGCCATGTCGAGCGTCATGGCACTGCCCGCGGCAAGCGCCACCGTACCGAGGTTCGCCGTGATCACCCCTTCATTGCTGACATTCGCACCGAGCAGTGCGACGTAGCCGCCGGCGGCGTTGATCGAGCCGCGGTTGATGACTGCGCCGGTGCCGGTGCCGCCGAACTTGTACGCACCCGCCATGAAGTCGCCATCGCTGATGTTCAGGGTCGATGCGACGAGCCCACCCACGTTGACCTGTGCACCGGTGCCGAAGAGGATGCCGTTCGGATTCACGAGGAATACCTTGCCGTTCGCCGACAGGCTACCGAGGATGCTGCTGGCATCCGATCCCAGCACGCGGTTGAGCGCGACCGAGCGGCTGGTCGGCTGCACGAACTGAACGGCTTCAGCCTGACCGATGTTGAAGGTCTGCCAGTTGATCGCCACGTTCGGCGTCGACTGGGTGATCGTCGTCTTGTTTGCTCCGGCGGTAATGCTGGCCTCGCCCGCCGATATCGCACCGCCCGTGGGCAACGCGTAAGCGCAAGGATTGAAAGCAGCCATCAGCGAAAGCACGAGCGCTTTCAGCGCGAAGCCTGCAGGCGCGTCGGGTTCCGGGATGGCATCGCGCGGCGCAACAGTCGAGATCGAGCGGGATAGGCTTTTCATGGTGTCCTGTGAATTTCGAATGCGTCCGCGTGATGCGGACAATGCGGGGATCAGAAGTATTTGACGAGCTGGAGCCAGAACCTGCCGCTCGAGTCAGGCGCGGACGTCGCCGCTGCGCTGCCGACCTTGTGCGCGTAATAGGTTTTCACGGCGAAGTTGTTGTAGTCGGCCCAGGTCACGCCGACGCCCGCGCCGCTGAGGGTTCGATGATTCTGTCCGGCGCTCCACGGCTTCGTGTTCGCGGTGGCGTAGCCGGTATCCGCGAAGGCGATCAGTTGCATCTGGCCGGGAACGCGAGGCAGGAACTTCGGGAGCAGCAGCCTGGCTTCGAACGTCGCCACGTAACCTTCATCGGCATATGCCTCACCGGTCGGATACGCGCGCACCCCGAAAGCGCCGCCGAGCACCATCTTTTCCGATATGTCGAGGTTCTTCGAGGCGAGCTGCCCGTAGATGCCGGCATAGACGGAGACGGTTCGGGTGACGTTCTGAAGTCGCGCCGCGGTGAACGCGAGCTTGCCGTATTGACCTTGGGTCTGCGCGGTCGACGCGTCCGTGGCCCGTGCGGCAGGTGTGCGGATGTCGACGCCGCCGTAGCTGCCGGTGAGCGAATAGGTGCTCAGCCCGCCGCCGGCGAAAGTGTCGCGGTGGTTACCGTATACGCCTGCGCTGCCGACATGGACATTGCGATGCGTCGCCGTGGAGGTCGCGTCGGTTTCATCCTCGAAGGTCTTCGCATCGAAGCCGCCGATCGCGTACAGGTTGGTGTTGCGCGAGCGGATGATCGGATAGCTGCCGTACACACTCGCAATGTGTGCGGTGCCGTGTGCGCGCAGGCTCTCGAATTCCCTGCCCAGCCGATACTCGAGCGCGGTGTAGGCGACGCCGACGGTCGCGAGACCCAACTGTGTCTGGTACGAAGCACGGCCATAATTCAGGCCGTCTCCCGAAGTCAGCGCGCGCAGGGTTGCGACGTCTCCGTGTCCGGTGGGATTGTTGAGATTGACTGATCCACCGACGCGATAGGCGCCTGTGTAGCGGTTTCCGGCGTTGTCGACCTCGATGGTTCCGGTGACGCGCTGGCCGGGCGTCACGTCCACGATGAGGTCGGAAGTGCCGATCGACGCGCCCGGAACCAGGGTCGAGTTCACCACCACGCCCGGAACGTCCGACAGGAGCAGGAGACGCCGTTCGAGTGGCGCAATCGCGATCGTGTCGCCCGCGTCGAGCCCTGCGAGCAACCGGTTCGCGACCTTGTCGGACAGGTTCGTCGTATTACGAACGGTCACCTGGCCATATTCGCCTTCGATCACGCTGAATGTCACCGCGCCATCCCGGATGTCCTGCGCCGGCAGGAAAACCTGGGCCACGAAAAACCCGTTGCGGTGGTAGTAGTCCGCGATGGTTGATGTCATCGCGCGAAGTTCGAACAGGCTGAGCTCGCTGCCCGGCCTGAAGCCGGTCAGCGCGAGCAGCTCGGCCTCGGGATAAACCTTCGCACCGGTTACGCGAAGGCTTTTCACGGTGATCTTCACCTGGTCGATCGCGGGCGCGCTCCGCGCGGTGCCTTTCTCGATGCGAATCTCCGGCGCCGTTTTTTCGGGAACGGGCGGAGGCGGAATCTGCTGGAGCTGACCGCCGGCGGTCGGCGGTTGCTGCGCAAAGGCGCTCTGGCTCAAAGCCAGAACCCCAATCGCGAGGAGCTTTATTTTCAAACGTAGCCTCGACTGTGATTCGTTGGTCGGAGGGCTCCGACGCTGGGGTGGGACTTGCTACAGCGGGCTGACAGTGCGTCAGCGGATCACAAGGCGGAAATTGTTCGCATCACCGGAGTTGTGTATCTCCGCGATCGCGAGGATCTGTGCGACAGACTTTAGCGGGATGGGATTCAACCCCATCGTCGGAGCAGGCGGGTATTAACCGCCTATATGCAAAACGCAATGCGGCGACGCAGGGCTGCGTATGTTCGCTACAGCACAATGCGTTTCATCACGGCAGTAAACAAAAAAGCCGCGTAAGTCGCGGCTTTTCTTGAGGTATGAGACATTGTGAAACGTCGTTACGTTACTCGATATTCTGGATCTGCTCGCGCATCTGCTCGATCAGCAGCTTCAGCTCCATCGACACCTGTGTCACCGAGACATCCGCCGCTTTCGACCCAAGCGTGTTCGCTTCGCGATTGAGCTCCTGCATCAGGAAATCGAGCCGTTTGCCGACCGCGCCGCCTTTATCCAGGATGCGCCTCAGCTCGGCGATATGCGTCGTGAGGCGCGTTAGCTCTTCGTCCACGTCGATCTTGTTCGCGAAAAGCACGACTTCTTGCCTGATTCGGTCTTCATCGGCATTGGCAAGCGCTTCCTTGAGCCGTGTCGACAGCTTCTCCTGGAAGGCGGCAATAACCTGCGGCATGCGAGGGGCGACTTCGGCCAGGCGTTGCTCTATGGCAGCAGCCCTTTCGAGGAGTATGGTCTTGAGCTTTTCGCCTTCCCTGCCGCGAGTGAGCGTAAAGTCTTCCAGAACCTGCGAGAGCAGCGACTGGCAAACGGTGCGCAGGTCATCGGCGTCGAGGGTGTCGCTGCCGAGCATGCCGGGCCAGCGCAGGACATCGCCAGCGCTAACGCTGTGCGCATCCGGCAGCACGGCGCGCACGCGGGCGTTGAGGGCAACGAGTTGGCCGAGCAGATCCTCGTCCAGCTCTACGCTCTTGCGGCCCGCCACGGGCGCATAGGAGATGCGGCATTCGATCTTTCCGCGGTTCAACCTGGCCGTAAGGGCTTCCCGGAGGGCCGATTCGATGCTGCGCAGCTCGTCGGGCAGGCGGAACTGGATGTCGAGGTAGCGGTGGTTTACCGAGCGCAGCTCGAGATTCAGCACCGCGGTCTCGAGCTCGCGCGACGCGACGGCATAGCCGGTCATGCTGTAAATCATCGGGTTCCAGTGAGCGGTAAAAGTGAACGGCTGAGCGTATGAGAAGGGCGGCGCGATTTACCGGGTGCCGCGTAACCTTTAACATGCGCGCTTCGGCGATGGAGCCGTAAAGATAGCATATCCAAGGAGTTACATGCGACCTAGTCAACGCAAGCCCGATCAGATGCGCCCCGTGCGGATCACCCGCGGTTACACCCGCCACGCTGAAGGTTCGGTGCTGGTGGAGTTCGGCGATACCAAGGTGATCTGCACGGCGAGCGTGCTCGAGCGGCAGCCCCCGCATCTGAAAGGCACTTCCAAAGGCTGGGTTACCGCCGAATACGGCATGCTGCCGCGCGCGACCAATACGCGCTCGGACCGCGAGGCGGCGCGGGGCAAGCAATCCGGCCGCACCCAGGAAATCCAGCGGCTCATCGGGCGCGCGCTGCGCGCGGTCGTCGACCTGACCCAACTCGGCGAGCGCACGATCTACGTCGATTGCGACGTGATCCAGGCTGACGGCGGCACGCGCACCGCGAGCATCACCGGTGCTTACGTGGCGCTGCAGGACGCGGTGAAAGTGCTGCTCGCGAAGCGCCTGATCGCGAAGTCGCCCGTGCGTGACGCGATCGCGGCGGTGTCGGTGGGTATCTACGAAGGCGTGCCGGTGCTCGACCTGGATTATCCCGAGGACTCGGCGTGCGGAACCGACATGAACGTGGTGATGACGGGGTCGGGCGGCATGGTGGAAGTCCAGGGCACCGCCGAAGGCGAGCCGTTTTCGCGCGAGCAGCTCGACGCCATGATGAAGCTGGCGGACAAAGGCATCCGCGAGCTCGTCGCCGCGCAGAAAGCGGCACTCGAAAGCTGAGTGCGCGGGTTGATGCAATGAAACAACTGGTCATCGCGAGCGGTAACCCCGGCAAGATTCGCGAGTTCGAGCAGATGCTCGCGCCGCTCGGTTTCGCGATCGTTCCGCAAGCGAGTCTCGGCATACCGGACGCCGAGGAGCCGCACGTCACTTTCGTCGAAAACGCATTCGCCAAGGCCCGGCACGCGAGCCGGCTTGCGGGCAGTGCGGCGTTCGCTGACGATTCGGGAATCTGCGTCGCCGCACTCGGCGGCGAACCGGGCGTGCACTCGGCGCGTTACGCGGGCGATGCGCCTCCCGGTGCGCTCTCAGGGCGAGAGGCGCAGGATGCGCGCAACAATCGAAAGCTGATCGAGGCGCTCTCGGGGCAACGCGACCGCAGAGCGCACTACTACTGCGTGATCGTGATGGTGCGCCACGCGGACGATACCGAGCCGCTGATCGCCGAAGGTCGCTGGCACGGTGAAGTGATTGCGGAGCCCCGAGGCTCGAACGGCTTCGGCTACGATCCGTATTTCTTCATTCCCGCATTGGGGCGCACCGCAGCGGAGCTCGATCCTGACCGGAAGAAGGGCGTCAGCCACCGTGGCCAGGCGTTGAAGCGGCTCGTGGCCCGGCTCACCGAGGAAGCGGGAGGCGCCTGATGCACCGCAAGTCGCATTTGATGAGTGCGCAGGGGCCCACGGAGATGACGCAGTGAAGGTCACACTGCAAACGCGTAACGCCCTGCAGGCACCGCGTTTCACCGCCCTGCCGCCGCTTTCGCTGTATATCCACATCCCGTGGTGCGTGCGCAAATGCCCCTATTGCGACTTCAACTCGCACGAAGCGCGCGGCGAGATTCCGGAGGCGGCATACGTCGAAGCACTGATCGCCGATCTCGACCAGGCGTTGCCCCTGATATGGGGACGTCGGGTCTATACGATATTCTTCGGCGGCGGCACGCCGAGCGTGTTCAGCGCGGCTTCGATCGAAGCGATACTTTCTGCGGTGCGCGCACGCGTGCCGCTCGCCGTGGATGCGGAAATCACGCTCGAAGCCAATCCGGGCACTTTCGAGGCGGAGAAGTTCGCCGGGTATCGCGCGGCCGGCGTGAACCGCCTTTCGATCGGCATCCAAAGCTTCAATGAGGGCCACCTCAAGGCGTTGGGGCGTATACACGACAGTGAACAGGCTCGCCGTGCGGTCGGCATCGCGCGCGATCACTTCGACAACTTCAATCTGGACCTCATGTACGCGCTGCCGGGCCAGACCCCGGCCGAGTCCCGCGCCGATGTGGCGGCAGCGCTCGCGTTCGAGCCCGCGCACCTTTCGATCTATCACCTCACGATCGAGCCGAACACATACTTCCATCGCTATCCTCCGCAGATCCCCGACGACGACACGGCGGCCGAAATGCAGGAAGCGATCGGCGCTACGCTGCGCGGCGCCGGATACGGGCACTACGAGACTTCGGCGTATGCGCGCCCAGGCCAGCGCTCGCGGCACAACCTCAACTACTGGACGTTCGGCGATTACCTCGGCATCGGCGCCGGGGCGCACAGCAAGATTTCCTTCCCCGATCGCATCCTGCGCCAGGCGCGCTATCGCCAGCCACGCGAGTATATGGAGCGCGTCGTCGCGCTTGCCGCAGCGCAGACCGAACAGGCCGTGACCGTCGCGGAGATTCCGTTCGAGTTCATGATGAACGCCCTGCGCCTGAACGATGGATTCCCTGTGCAGCTTTTCGAGGAACGCGCAGGCCTGCCGCTCGTGGCGGTGCTTCCGGCGCTGGCGGAAGCGGAGCGCCGCGGCTTGATCGAGCGCGACCATCGACACATCGCGCCGACGAAACTCGGTCGGGATTTTCTGAATGACCTCGTGCAGATATTCCTGCCCGCCTGACAGCACGCCGTCGCGCGTCGGGTCGGGGCGATTGCTTTTAAGATTTCGCCGCTTACAATGGCTCACCGCTGTGCGCGTGTGCCACGCGGCCGGCACGCGAAGATAAGAGTCAGGTCATCAGGCGCAGCGGCATCAACTTCGGAGGAGGTTTCCAGTGATACATGCAACAAGATGGCTCGCCTGTGTGGCGGCCACAGCGGCGCTGTCCGGTGGCGCCGTGCACGCGCAAAGCTATCCCAACAAGACGGTCAAATTTGTCGTGACCTATCCCGGTGGCGGCAGCTCGGACGTCATGGCCCGCATCATCGGGCAGAAGTTGACGGAAGCCTGGGGGCAGCAGTGCATGGTCGAATCGAAGCCGGGTGCCGCCGGTGCAATCGGCATGGAGTATGCGTCGAAGCAGCCGGCGGACGGCTACACCATGCTGCTCGGCAATTTCGGTCCGGTCGTCGCCAATCCGCTGCTCCAGAAAGTGAGTTACGACGTGCAGAAGGAGTTCGTTCCGGTGTCCATGATCACGATCGGGGCCAACATCCTCGTCGTGAACGTTGCTTCGCCCGCCAAGTCGACCAAGGAGCTGATCGCGCTGGCCAAAGCCCAGCCCGGCAAGATCACCTTCGGCACGAGCGGCGCCGGAAGCATGTCGCATCTGGCCGGAGAACTTTTCAAGCGGCAAGCCGGAGTCGACATCGTAGCGATCAACTATAAAGGCGGCTCGCAGTGGATCACCGAGCTCATGGGCAACCAGATCAGCATGGTGATTGCCGACGCCGCTCCGGCGATGTCCAACATGAAAAGCGGAAAGCTTCGCGCACTCGCGGTGACCAGCGAGAAGCGCTCGCCTTTCATGCCCGAGCTGCCGACGCTCACCGAAGAAGGGCTCAAGGGTTTTTCGGCGTCGAACTGGTGGGGCATCCTGTTCCCCACCGGCGTGCCACGCCCGCTGATCGACAAGGTCAACGCGGATCTGGTCAAGGTCTTGGCGCTTGCCGACGTGAAGGAAAAAATGGCTGTGTTCGGTGTGGAAGCCGTGTCGAGCACGCCGGAGCAGTTCGGCAAGTTCATGGACGCCGAACGCGCCAAATGGGGCAAGCTGATTCGCGAGGCGGACATCAAGCTGGAATAGACGGCACCAATTGCTGCCGATAAGGCGGCCCCGGTAACGGCTGGACGAGGGGGTATCGGAGGTGACTTCGGTGCCTCCTTTCTTTTTAATGCAGGCGCTAGCGGCGGCGGAAGACGATGTCCCAGACGCCGTGGCCGAGCTTCAGCCCGCGCTGCTCGAACTTGGTGAGCGGTCGATAATCCGGACGCGGCGCGTAGCCTTCGGCGGTGTTCTGTAGCAGGGGCTCGGCGCTCAACACCGCCAGGATCTGCTGCGCGTAGTCTTCCCAGTCGGTGGCGACATGCAGGTAGCCGCCCGGTTTCAGGCGCGACGCGAGCAGGCTGACCAGGGGCGGCTGCAGCAGCCGACGCTTCTGCTGGCGCTTCTTGGGCCACGGGTCCGGGAAGAAAACGTGTGCGCCGGCAAAAATGTCCGGCGCGATCATGTGCTCGAGCACGTCGACGGCATCGTGCTGGATGATGCGAACGTTGGCGAGTCCCTGTTCATCGATCTGCTTGAGCAGGCTGCCGACACCCGGCGTATGGACTTCGAGTGCGAGATAGTCGTTGTCCGGATGTGCCGCTGCGATCGCCGCCGTGGTCTCGCCCATGCCGAAGCCGATTTCGAGTATGTGCGGGGCGGCGCGTCCGAAAGCGCTGTCCAGATCGAGCGCAGACGCCGAGTATTCGATGCCCAGGCGCGGCAGCAGCGACTCGTGGGCGCGGCGCTGGGCATTCGAGACGCGTCCCTGGCGCAGCACGTAACTGCGAATGTGAGGATGGGTGGGCGGCATGGTCGATGAATGCGCCCACCGCGTCGCTGTCTTCTGTTTTGACGGGGGAGGGCCGGTGAGCATCGTTTCCCGCTGGGGGAAACGATGGGGAGGGTTTCAGGTGCCCGGCGTGATCAGACCCGCCGTCGGCGAGCTCGGCGCTCCGGAGTACAGCTTCTTCGGCATGCGCCCGGCAAGAAAAGCGTCGCGCCCGGCTTCGACCGCTTTTTTCATCGCGCCGGCCATCAACACCGGATTCTTCGCCGCTGCGATCGCCGTATTCATCAGGATGCCGTCGCAGCCGAGCTCCATTGCAATCGCGGCGTCCGAAGCGGTGCCTACGCCAGCGTCGACCAGCACCGGAACTTTCGCGCTTTCGATGATGATCTGCAGGTTCCAGGGATTGAGTATCCCCATGCCGGAGCCGATCAGCGAGGCGAGCGGCATGATGGCCACGCAACCGATGTCTTCGAGCTGCTTGGCGATGATCGGGTCGTCGGACGTGTACACCATCACTTTGAAGCCGTCGGCGACGAGGGTTTTCGCCGCGCTGATCGTTTCGACCACGTTGGGATAAAGGGTGCGCGGGTCGCCAAGGACTTCTAGCTTGACGAGCTCGTGACCGTCCAGAAGCTCGCGCGCGAGCCGCAGCGTCCTCACCGCATCGTCCGCGGTATAACAGCCTGCCGTGTTCGGCAACAAAGTGTATTGCGAAAGCGGGATGGCGTCGAGCAGGCTCGGCTCGTTCGGATTCTGGCCGATGTTGGTGCGGCGGATTGCCACCGTGACGATTTGCGCGCCGCTCGCTTCCACCGCGGCCCGAGTCTCGCCGAAATCCTTGTACTTGCCGGTGCCGACCAGCAGGCGCGAGCCGTAAGGCTTGCCGGCGATGACCAGCGGATCGAGATTTTCATGGGGTTTCATGATTTTGCAGTCCCTGTCAGGAGAAGAAAGTCTGCACGCGCCTGCGGCGCCGCGCAATGATTCGCGTCATTGCGCGCGACGCGGGCGGCGCCTACATCGGCTGGATGTCGGCGCGCTTCACGACTTTTTCGTACTTGGCCACTTCAGCACGCACGAAGCGGGCGAAATCGTCGAGAAACAGGTTTCCAGGATCGATCCCGAGTTTCGCATACTGGTCGCGCAGCTCCGGCGCAGCCAGCGCCGTGCGGATGTCGCCCGCGAGTTTTTGCAGCAGGGGTCGCGGCGTGGCCGCCGGGGCCCACAGGCCGAACCACACCTCCATTTCGAAACCCGGCAGGCCCTGTTCGGCGATGGTCGGCACGTTGGGCAGCATGCTGATGCGTTTCGCGTTGGCGACGCCCAGGACCGTCACCCGGTTGTCCTTGATCAGCCCGATCGACGTGTTCACCGGCGCCATGTAGAACGCAACGCGGCCGGCGGCGACGTCCTGCAGCGCTTCGGCCGAGCCTTTGAACGGGACGTGTATGAGCTTCACGCCTGCGCTCTGGGCGAAAAATTCTCCGGTGAGATGCGTCGAAGTCCCCACGCCGGCCGATGCGAACGGGATTTCGCCGGGCTTGGCCTTCGCGGCATCGATCAACGCCTTGAGCGGGCGATAGGGGCCGGAAGGCGCGGTCACCATGGCGTACGGCGTCGAGCCGAGCAGCGCCACGTCCACGAGGTCTTTCATTGAATCGTAGGGGAGGTGTTTGTAGATCGAAGGATTGACGGCGTGCGACGAAGACTGCACGAGCAGCGTATAGCCGTCGGGCGCCGAGCGCACCACGAGCTGGGTGCCGATCTGACCGCCGGCACCGGGGCGGTTGTCGACGACGACCGTCTGCTTCCACGCCTCTCCGAGCTGGCGGCCGACGATGCGCCCGGCGATGTCCGCGCCGGACGCCGGCGTGAGCGGCACGACCATGCGCACCGGGCGCTGAGGATACTGCTGTGAAGCCGCGGTTCCCGACAATGCCGCGAGCGCAACCGCAATAAGCGTGTTTCTGATCACTTCCATCCTCCGGGCCGGGGCCGCTTGTTTATTGGATTCGAACTGTAAGTGCCGGGCACCATGCACGACCGTCAGCCGCCGCCGACAGCGACGACGACTTCGAGCCGGTCGCCGTCGGCGATCGAGTGGGTCGCGAACTGGCTGCGCGGAACGATTTCGCCATTGCGCTCGACGGCAATACGTTTGCCTGCGAGGCCGAGTTGCTCGACGAGCTGTGCGACCGCCAGCGGGCCATCGAACGCGCGATTCTCGCCGTTGAGGGTGATCGTGATCATGTGCTTGGTTTGAATCCGCTGCTGGCCGGGCCTTGCGCGAGGCAGCGAGGCTGCGCTCCGAATTCGCGCCCGACGTGCCAAGTATAGGGTCTCGCCGGTCCGATTCCCGCAGTTTCTCAGAACGTAAATTGTCCGGAGACGCCCACCAGCCAGTTGCGACCGGGCGCCGGCTCGTAGAACTGGGCGCTGCCGGCTGCGACGATGACCGAGCCGATGTATTGCCGGTCCGCTACATTGTCGACGCGCACGAATTCGGTGAAACGCCACTGGCGGGTGCGCTGCTGAAAACCGGCACGCAGGTTCGCAACGGTGTATGTCCCCGCAGCGGCACTGTTGGCGTCATCCACAAAAACTTTTGAGTTATGGCGCACTTCGGCGCCGACGTGAAAGCCGCTCGCACGATGCCGCCATACGAGCTCGCCATAAAGAGTGTCCGCGGGGACGCCCGGTAGACGGTTCCCGGCTCGGACAGCCACCGGCGGTGTGCCGCTGGTGAAAGGGTCGGTGAAGCGCGCATACAGGTGGGTGTAGGCGACGGCGGCTTCGAAACCCTTTCCGAATTCGCCCTGCCACCCGAGCTCAAGGCCTTCGCGGCGGGTGTGTGGGGCGTTCTTGAACGTGGTGCGGCCGCCGATGTTGCTGGCGACGACGATCTCGTCGGCGACATTGACACGATAGACCGCAAGCGTAGCCCGGCTTTTCTCGGTGATCTTGATCTTGGTGCCGATCTCGTAATGGGTGCTCAGTGCCGGGCGCAGTCCGAAATTGAGCCCCGGGCTGCTGTCGGTTCGATAGGCGAGCTCGGCGAAAGTGGGTGTCTCGAAGCCTTTGCCCGCGTTCGCATAAACCTTGATCCGGGGGGAGACCTCGAAAGTCGCACCGGCGACGGGTGAAGTTCGCACGTAGCGCGTCGATCCGCTGTCGTCGGGATTGCCGGCTGCGACGAAATAGTCCCGTGACTCGAAGCGCACCCGGCTGTGGCGCACACCCGCCATCACGAGCAACCGTTCCCACGGATGCCATTCGGCCTGGGCGTAAACGTCGGTGCTGCGCACCGTGTCGTCCTCGTCGCGTTTGAGCGCGCCTGTCGTGCCCAAATTATTGATGAAGCCGCGCCGGCGCTCGGCCATGCGCTCGAAGTCGAGGCCGACGTGCACGTCGAGCGGCGTGCCGGCGAGGGCCCCAGCGTGACTCCACCGCACGCCTGCGCCGCCGAATCCGCGATCGAGATCGACGACGCCGCCCGAGGCTGTCGCCGCAGCCTGGGCTGCGAGCGGTATGGCCAAGTGCTGAGTGACCTGCCGGTCGCCTGCATACACGCGCGCCTGCAGCGAATCGCGCGGACCGATCTTGAAATCGTGCACCAGCCCGATCTGGTTCTGCGACACGCTTTTGCGAGTGTCGAACGCGAGCGCATTGGTGCCCGGCTGCCGGCGGTTCTGTGCAACCTGGGCCGCAGTCAGGCCCAGCGGATCCTGCGTTTCGGGCTGGTCGAAGACGTCGGCCACGAGCGTGAACGTGCCGCCGCTACCCGCGTCGAGCTTGAACTTGGCGTGGGAGTGCTCGCGGCGCGCGGCGCTGTGCTCGCGGTAACCGCCGGTGCGAAACACACTCGTCACGGCGTTGGCGTTTAGCCGTCCGATTTGGCCCCCGGCCCCGAGCGTCCATTTCGTCGTGCCGTAGCTCCCGGCCTCGAAACGGCTGGTCAGGGTCGGCTGCGGGGGACCGTCAGCCGTGAAGATCTGGATGACGCCGCCGGCCGCATTGCCGTACATCGAGGCGAACGGGCCGCGCAGTACTTCGATGCGTTCTGCACTGTCCAGGCTGAAAGACGCCGCCTGGCTCTGGCCGTCGGGCATGGTGGCGGGTATGCCGTCGGCGATGAGCCGCAGACCCCGCACGCCGAAAGCCGAGCGCGCGCCGAATCCGCGCGAGGAGATCTGCAGATCCTGGGCGTAGTTCTGGCGGTTCTGGACGACGATGCCGGGAACGGCGTTTAGCGATTCGGAAAGATTCACGCCCGGCCGGTCTTCCCGGATGGTCTTCGCGTCGACGGTGTCGATGGACACGGGCAAATCGAAGCTTTCGCGCTCGACTCGCGTGGCGCTCACCGTCACACCGGGAAGCACCGCGGGCGCGGACTGATCCTGGGCCGCAGCGATCGGCGCCCCGAGCAGGCCGGCGGCGAGAGAGGCGAGCACCGAACCGGGGCTTGCAAAACGCTTCATGGAAATTCCGTTTCTGGGACTGCCGCGACAACCGGGGTGCCTGTCGCGGGTCCGGCCTGCGCCGGCAGCGTTTGCTGCAACGTTTGTATTGTGGACATAGTCTAGCAAGCGATTCGCGCCTTGAGTAGGCCGCCCCAAACTCTTTTTCGCACAGCCGTCCTAGACGCTCGCGGGCAAACTCGGCTAAAGTAATGGACGCCGCACGCATTGATCGATTGCGAACGCTTTTAGTGGTCCGCTCGATTTGCATTCCACATAATGGCACTTACTCAAAAAGGAATGCGCTCAGCCTTTGCATTCGGCTCTGGAGCAATTGGAGCTGGGTCAACCAAGGAGGGTGTATGAGAACGCTATATCTCGCAGCGGCGGTGGCCGCTGCTTTCGTTACGGGTGCTTACGCGCAGACCCAGCAGGATCTGGCGCGCGACAGCAACGGCGGCAGCACGGACAACGTGCTTACTTATGGAATGGGTTATCACCAGCAGCGCTACAGCCCGCTGACCCAGATCAACAAGAGCACGGTCAGGCGCCTCGTGCCGGTGTGGAGCGCATCGCTCAACAACGATCTCGGCGAACAGGGCCAGCCGCTGGTCTACAACGGCGTACTGTATGCAGCGAACGTCAAGCGCGTCGTCGCCATCGACGTCGGTACCGGCAGGCAACTCTGGGAATACGCCATCGACTGGGATCCGGCGGCTGCGCGTATCGTGTGCTGCGGCCTGTCAAACCGGGGGGTCGCGCTTTATGAGGGCAAGCTTTATGTCGCTTCTCTCGACGCGCACCTTCGCGCGCTGGACGCCAAGACCGGCAAGGAACTCTGGAAAACCAAAGTCGCCGAATGGAAAGACGGCTATTCGATAACCAGTGCGCCTACGGTCGTCAATGGCGTGCTGCTCACCGGTATGACCGGTGGCGAGTACGGCGTACGCGGTTTCGTCGCAGGCTACGACCCGGCCACCGGCAAGGAGCTCTGGAAGCGGCATACCACCGCCGGGCCCGGCGAGAAAGGGAACGAGACGTGGCCGCAAGGCGAGGC
>JBKJKJ010000170.1:0-9254 GCA_046597455.1 Burkholderiales bacterium | reverse complement strand
GCATAACCCGCAGCTTCGGGTTCGCTTCCTTGGCCTTGACCGCGGCCATCGGACCGGCCGTCCCGCCGCCGACGACGAGAACATCAGTTTCCAGTTCAATCGTTTTCATTGTTGCTTCTCCATGTTCATGAGGCAGTCACCGCGAAGCGCCGGCACCCACTGCGTGCCGTTCGATTCGCAGGCGGTACTGGAATGCGTCGCCGCGGTAGTAAAGAAATTCGAAATCGAGCGGTGTCCCGTCGACCGTGGAAGTCAGGCGCTCGATGCGCAGAATGGGGGAGCCTTCCCCGACGCTCAGTGCGGATGCGAGCTCTGCATCGGCGAGAATCGAATCGATCGACAGATCCGCGTTGCCCAGCGCGTATCCGTAGTCGTTCTCGAGGATCAGGAAAATGTCGCGATGGGCAAGGTCTTCGCGCACCAGCCGCTCGCCGATGGGCGCGGGAAGATACGTCACGTCGAACGAAATGGGCTCGCGATCGAGGTGGCGCACGCGCTTTATTTCCATGACGTCTTCACGCTCGGAGAGGCCGAGCCGGGCCGCTACGAGCGTTCCCGGCCGCATCACGCGATGCCCGAGCACTATCGAGTAGGTCTCGTGCCCGCCGCCCGACATCGCCTCACCGA
Source organism: Burkholderiales bacterium (assembly GCA_046597455.1). Taxonomy (GTDB): domain Bacteria; phylum Pseudomonadota; class Gammaproteobacteria; order Burkholderiales; family SG8-41; genus JAQGMV01. The sequence goes on along the minus strand of JBKJKJ010000170.1, from coordinate 8,627 downwards.
AGCCTTCCAGCCGGCGCAGGTTCTGGGTGGCTTTCGGCTTGGACACGAAAGTGCCTTTGCCGTGGATCTTGAAGATGAGTCCTTCTTTCTGCAGATCGGTAAGCGCCTGGCGCACCGTGATGCGGCTCACGCCGAACGTTTTCACCATCTCGTTCTCGGACGGCATCTGCGCGTGGCTCTGGTAGATCCCGCGCAGGATGCGCTCGCGCAGCAACTCGCGGATCTGCGTGTAGAGCGGAACGGGGGAAAGCGCGCTCAGGCTGTGGACGGTGTCCATGTAATCTCGATTTGCGCCCGTAAGTCCCGGCTGCAGCTTTCGGGTCGTCATGACTTGTATTAACAAGATGCCTGTCTATTTCGCACGGACCATGCCATCTGGCGTGCGACGAGCGCATGAAATGAAAAGGCAGCAATGCCAAGGAGATAGAGACGGACCGCGAACCGGGGCGGAATGCGTCCGGAACCGAAATCGCACAGCGGCGGTGCGTTTGCTGGCTCTTTGCTCCGCATTGGTTCGCGCGCGCCGTGGCGCGAATCAACTTGTATTGCCGCTCGCGTTACGATGGACGGTGAGGAGGAATCAGAAATGTCGAAGAGAACAGCGGCCGCTGCAGCGATGCTCGTGGGCATGTTCAGTCAGCCCGCGAGCGCCTATCCGACCAAACCGCTACGCGTCATCGTGCCGTCCCAGGCGGGCGGCGGCGCCGACATCGTCGCGCGAGTGATCGGGCAAAAGCTCGCCGAAGCGTGGGGTCAACAGGTCGTGATCGACAATCGCATCGGGGCGGTGGGCCCTGAAATCGCGTCCAAAGCGCTTCCCGACGGGCATACCCTGATGTTCACCACTTCGGCGCTCGCCGTGCGCGACGCGCTGTACAGCAAATTGCCGTACAACACCTTGCGCGATTTCCAGCCTGTCACGCAGGTGATCACACAGTCGAACGTGCTGGTGGTACACCCGTCGCTGCCGGTAAGGACGGTACCCGAGCTGATCGCGATCGCCAGAGCGAAATCCGGGCAGCTCAATTACGGCTCGGGCGGCAACGGCACGTCCAATCACCTCGCAGGCGTGCTGTTTCAGACGATGGCCGGAATCGATGTGGTGCACGTTCCCTACAAGGGCGTGCCCGCCGCACTGACCGATACCGTGGCCGGGCGCGTCCAGTACACCATCGGAAGCCCGGTCTCGACGCTGCCCCATGTCAAGGACGCGCGGCTGCGGCTCATTGCCGTGACGACGCCGAAACGCTCGCCGACGCTGCCCGAGGTGCCGACGATCGCGGAGTCGCTGCCCGGCTACGAGTTCACGGGCTGGATGGGATTTCTCGTTCCGGTGAAAGTCCCGCGCGCCATCGTCGACAAGCTGTACCGGGAGGCCTTGCGCATCGTCTACCTCCCCGAGGTGAAGCAAAAGCTTCAGCTCGATGCGGCGGAGCCAGTCGGCAGCACGCCCGATGAATTCACGGCGTATCTGAAAAGCGAAATCGCGCGCTGGACCAAAGTGGTGAAGGCGGGCGGCATCAAGCTCGAGTGAATCGCTAATCCGCTTTCGCGCCCGACGCTTTGACGACTTTCGCCCATTTGGCGATCTCCGCTCGCAGAAAAGCGGTGAAGGCCTCGGGTGAATTCGGTGTCGCCGGCTCCAGGCCCGACGCGTTGAGCGACTGCACGAGGTCGGGCTGTGTCAGCGCTTTGGTGATGTCGGCGTTCAGTCGGTCGATGATTTCCCGCGGCGTTCCGGCGGGCGCGACGATGCCGTACCACCCCGTGACTTCGTATCCGCGTATCCCGGCTTCGGCGAACGTGGGCAGTCCCGGCATCAGCGCCGAGCGTTTCGCGCTCGTGATCGCGAGGGCTCTCAACTTCTCCGCCTTGAGCTGGGGCACGACCGAGGACAGGCTCACGAACGCGAGATCGACATGCCCGCCCATCAGGTCAGTTACCGACGCGGCCGCGCCTTTGTAGGGGATGTGGACGATGTCGACACCGGCCATCGACTTGAAAAGCTCACCGCTCAGGTGCGGTGTCGTGCCGTTGCCGGATGATGCGTAGCTGAGCCGCCCCGGCCTCGCTTTCGCCAGCGCGATGAGGTCTTTGAGCGTGCGGGCCGGGACCGAGGGATGTACGACGAGTACATTGGCGCCTTCGGCGGCGAGCGTCACCGCTGCAAAATCGCGCAGCGGGTCGTAGCCCAGCTTCCGGTAAAGGCTCACGTTCACCGTGAACGCAGGCTGCGCCATCAGCAGCGTGTAGCCGTCGGCAGGCGCTTTGGCAGCCAGTTCGAAACCGATGTTGCTGCCGCCGCCGGGACGATTGTCGACGACCACCTGCTGACCCCACACGAGACCGAGCTGCCTGCCCAGCGTGCGCGTCAGGATGTCGGTGGCGCCGCCGGCGCCGACGGGAACGATGATCCTGACGGCTTTCGCCGGATACGCCTGGGCGCTCAGCAGCGGACAGAACAGTGCGAGCGCGAAGCCCGCGATACAAACCGAGGCGCGGATGCGCAGGATGTTCATTTCAGCTGCGGCAGCAGTGATCGATGATGAAGTCATTAGTCGTCTTTCGTGAGTGCCACGCGGGCGAGTGTTCAGTCCGCGCCATGGCGGCTGGCTCTCATTCCCCCTTGTCTCTTTACAGGACGCCGGAATGCCCGCCGTCGACGTTGATGCAGCTCCCGGTCACATAGCTCGCCAGAGCGGAGGCGAGGAACACGATCACGTTCGCGGCTTCTTCGGGTTCGCCGAGGCGGCCGAGCGGAACGCGGGCCGCGAGCGTGCCGTAGTGCGCGTCCAGCGTGAGACCAGCACGCTGCGCACGGATGTTCTGCAGGCGCGACTTGATCCATCCGAGCGCAACGGCGTTCACGAGTATCCCGTCGCCGGCGACTTCCTGCGACAGCGCCTTGGTGAATGCGAGCCCTGCTGCCCGGCTCACGCTGGTCGGAAACGATGCAGCCGGTGGCTGTCGGGCACCGGTCATCGCGACATTGATGATGCGCCCGCCGCCCTGGCGCTTCATGTGCGGGATCGCCGCGCGCGCAGCCCGTACCTGCGCGAGCAGCTTCACACCGAGGTCGTACTGCCACAGCGCGTCGTCGGCCTGGTCGAACGGCCCCTGTGCAGTGCTTCCCGCATTGTTGACGAGGATGTCGATACGCCCGAAGTGCTGCACGGTGGCTTCGATGAATCGCTCCATATCTCCCGGCAGCGACGCATCGGCAGCGATCGCGAGGACGTCTGCACCGCGCGCCCCGAGCTCTGCGCCAAACGCATCGAGCACGTCTGCCCGCCTTGCACAGAACGCGACTTTCGCGCCTTCCGCCACGAGCTTCAGCACCGTCGCGCGGCCTATGCCTTCGGTGCCGCCGGTGATCGCAGCGACTTTACCTGTCAGCCCGATGTGCATTTCATCGCTCGTCCAGCGTGGCAATCCCACGCGCTAAGCCGTGGCGACTACCGCTCCCGCCACATCGCCTCGGGCGCCGCGGTCGGATAGCCGAAGTCGCGCGGGGCGAGTCCGGAATGGAACCAGGTGACGAAGGTATAGACGGTGAAGATCGGGATTTTCAGGCGGGCATTGAGCGCCGCCGCATAGGGCGCCATGTTGTGATTCTCGCAGACGATCGCGCCCACATCGGGATGGCGGCGCAGCAGCTCGACGCCTGCGCCGACGATCTCTTCGCGCGCGAGGTCGTAATCGAGCTCCATCTCGTCGCCGAGCATGACGCGCGTGAACTCGGTCCCGTTTTCCGTTCCCATCACCGGGGTATCGTGAGCTGCGCCGACGGCGTCCCAGTGCTCGGGCGTGATGCGCGCACCGTGCACCGAGAGCACACCCACGCGCTTGCCGGGCGGCAGGAGCGCCTGGGCCAGGGGAATCTGCATGAGCGACGAGCTGGCGACCGGCACATTGACGTGCGCGGCGAGCTGTTTCTGGAAGATGGCGAGAAAACCGCCCGTGGTCGTGATGCCGTCGGCGCCTTCCTTGACGAGCTCTTCGGCGGCCTTGAGAAACGCGGGGCCGAGGCCTTTGCCCTGCTCGTGGACTACCACCCGCGCAGTCGCGCCGCTCACGACCTTATAAAGCACCGGGAATGGCCAGGTGTACGCGTTGCCGGTATCGCCCGGCGGACGCGGCCACTTGGTATCGAGCATGAGTATGCCCACGCGTGCGCCGTAAATCGTCTTGCCGCCGTATCCCCTGGTTCCCATTGGCTGCCTTTCAGTGAGGGCTTCAAGTGTAGCGTGCCGAGTATAGCGGGGCCGACCCTATAATGGGCCGCGAGGAGCCACGCACACAGCAAGGGGGAATGATGAAATGCACGACCCTGTTGATCGCGCTTGCATCAGCATTCGCAGCACCCGGCGCCCTGTCCCAGAGCGCCTCGACCCCGCCGTCATATCCGACCAAGCCGGTGCGCATGGTCGCACCTTTCTCCCCCGGCGGGCCCGTCGATCTCACCGCGCGTATCCTCGCTCAGAAGCTCGGCGAGACTTTCGGCCAGCAGTTCGCCGTGGACAATCGCACCGGCGCGAGCGGGATGATAGGCGCCGAGCAGGTCGCGCGTGCGGCGCCGGACGGCTACACCCTGCTCATCAGTTCCTCTGCGCACGTCATCGTGGCCAGCCTTTTCCCGAAGATCACCTACGATCCCATACGCGATTTCACGCCGGTCACGGTGGTTTCGACGTCGCCGCTGGTGCTAGTGGTCACGCCGTCGCTGCCCGCTAAGAATGTTAAGGAATTCGTCGTGCTGGCGAAGTCGAGGCCGGGCGAGCTCACGTTCGGCTCCTCCGGCAGCGGCTCGTCGACCCATCTCACGGCTGAGCTGCTGAAGTCCATTACCGGCACGCGCATGACGCACATCCCGTACAAGGGTCAGAGTCAGGCGATCACCGACGTGGTTACCGGCGAGATCCAGTTCATGTTCAACAGTCCGGCTGCGGTCAAATCCTTCATCGACGCGAAGCGCCTGCGGGTGCTCGGCATCACGTCCGACACGCGTTCACCGCAGATGCCCGATGTGCCGACGTTTCTCGAATCCGGCTACAGGGATCTGGTGACCGGTTCGTGGTATGCGGTGTGGCTGCCTGCGAAGACGCCCGAGGCGATCGTCTCGCGCCTGAACAGCGAGATCGTGCGCATCGTGAACCTGCCTGAGGTTCGCAAACGCATCGTCGAGCTCGGTGGGGTGCCGGTCGCCGGCACTGCCGCCGAGATGGACGCTTTCCAGAAATCCGAGAGCGCGCGCTGGGCCAAGGTGGTGAAGGCGTCCGGCGCGAAAGTCGAATAGGTTAGCAGCGTGTCCCCCGGCGTTGATCGCAGCGAGTCGAAAACCCTGCGCGGCTGCTTCATGAGATCAAGTCCGACATGCTGCTAGAACCGCTCCGGCCTGAAAGGCGTCAGGTCGATCCGTGCCGCGCGGCCTGCGACGAGATCCGAGATCACCTGTGCCGTCGCGGGTGCTGCCATGAGTCCCCAGTGCCCATGGCCGAACGCGAAGTAGGCGTTGCGGTGCCGAGGGGCGCGCCCGATCACGGCTAGCGAATCTGGCATCGAAGGCCGCGTGCCCATCCATCGGGTGTAACCGTCCACGCTCACTTCAGGCAGCAGACGCGGCGCGAGCTTTGCCAGCGCATCGGTCCGCGCCCAGTTGGGCGGCGCATCGGCGCGGCGAAATTCCGAGGTGCCCGCGAAACGCAGCCCGCCCTCCATCGGTGTGGCGACGAAGCGGCCTTCGCCGTCGGTGACCGGAAGGCCGAGCTCGACGCCGGGCTGCGCAATCTGAATGTGATAGCCGCGCTCCGCCGCGATCGGAATACGGCTGCCGAGCTTCGCCGCGAGGCGCTTCGAGGACACACCGGCCGCGAGCACGAAGGTCTGCGCGGGCATGTCGCCCTGGTCGGTGACGATATGGGAGACCACGCCGTCGCTCGATCTGAAGTCGGTCACCCGCGCCTGCACGAGCGTTCCGCCGTTCCTCACGAAATCGGCCGCGATCACTTCGACCACGCGCCCCGGATTGGTGACGTGCCCGTTGTCGGGCAGAAAGAAACCCCACCGGTAGTCGCGCGAAAGCGCAGGCGCCATGCGCTGTATCGCATCGGCGTCGAGCACTTCCACCGGTGCTTCGTTGTCGGTGCGCAGCGTGCGTGCCGCGGCGCTCGCTACGAATCCCGATTCGGTGCGGTAGACGTGGAGCATGCCGTCGATCCTGAGGAGCTCCGGTGCGCCGATCGACGCGAGGAGCGTCCGATACGAATGCACCGCAGGCCCGTTGAGCGAACGCAGCGCCCGCGCTGCACGCCCGACCTGTGCCGGCGCGCACGCTCGACGGAAATACATGAGCCACGGCAGGAGCGCGGGAAGCTCGCGCCACGAGATCGTCAGCGGTCCGAGCGGGTTGGTGATCCATTTCGGAACCTGTTGCAGTGTCCCGGGCATCGCCATGGGAATGATCGAGCTCGGGGCTATCGACCCCGCATTCCCGAACGAGGCGCCTTGCCCGGGCGCGGCGCGGTCGACGACGCTCACGCGGTGCCCGTCGCGCTGGAGATAGAGGGCCGTGGTGACCCCGACGATGCCCGCGCCTATGACCGTGATTTCGCTCAATCGATCCGTCCGTATGGTGTACCCGCTTTCCGTGAACACGGACCGCGGCAAGTGGCATTCGACGCCGGGAAATGGCATCCTCTGCGCAATAGTCGCACAGGAAGGCCGCCCCGCATGCAGCACGCCTACATCGTCGATTCTGCAAACGCGCCCTGGAAGCACAGCGCCACCGAGGGCGTTACGTTTTCATGCCAGGTGCTGTTGTCCGGTGAGGACGGTGGGCCTGAGGCGCTGCGTTTTCGTTTCGACGATTGCCCGTCGGTCTACGCTCACATGCATCTCACGTCGCAGTTCCAATTGCTCCTGAACGGTGAGATGGATTTTCCGCGCGGCGTCAAACATCTCGAAGCGCTGGCCATCCACTACACCGACCACAAGATGCCTTACGGACCATTTGCGGTGTCCGGGCGCCACGACATGCTGGTCCTCCACCCCAGGGCCGGCGGCATCATTTCGATGTCGAATCTCGACGCCCGGCGCCAGATCAATCTGCGCGGGCGTCTTTACGCTGCCCTGGCGGCGCAGTCGGAATGGCAGCCTTTGCCTGGTGCCGATCACACGGCGTTCAAGTTCCTGATGCCGCCTGACTTCGGCCCCGCGGCCGTCGTCGTGAAAGCCCCCGCTCACGCGGCCCTGACGATGCCGGCAGCCGAATTCGGGCGTTACGAAGTGGTGCTCGAAGGTTCGGCTATCATGGAGGGTCGTGAAATCGGTGCGCCGGGCTTTCGTTACATTCGCGGTGATGCAGCGGCCGAGCCGCTGGTGACCGGTGACAAGGGTGCGAGCGTGGCGTTTCTGACGTTCGACAAGGATGCGCTCGAAGGTGGAATAACGGGCGAAGGCCTGGCCGTCGAGGCGGCTGAAGCGATGGCCAGAGCCATTTAGGCAGGTAGAGGCAGGTAGAGGCACGCAGAGGAGGTCGACGTGACTGAAAACCGGGAATCCGCAGAGTCTTTTCGGGTGGTGGTGTTTGCCGATTTCGTTTGCCCGTACAGCTATATGGCGGTCGATCAGATCGATCGCCTGGCCCGCGAGTACGATGTCCGACCGCTTTGGCGGCCGTACTGGCTGCATCCCGAGACGCCGCCCGAAGGCACGCCGTGCGCACGCCCGCCCGACCGTGTCGAGCGGCTGCACGCATGGATCAAGGATATGGCGCCCGAGCAGTACCCGCGGATACGCATCCCTGAAAAGCGGCAGTACAGCTTTCTCGCTTTCGAGGCGCTCGAGTTCGCATACGACTGGGGACTCGACGCGCCGTTCAAGACCGCGCTCTACGAGATGATGTGGACCGAAGAACGCGACATCGGCGAGCCCGAGACTTTGCTGGCTGCGGCTGAACGCGCGGGCCTCGATCCGGCCGCACTGAAGCTCGCGCTCGATGAGCACTACTATGCCGAGCGCGCGCTCGAATCGATCAAGCAGGCGCGCAGCATCGGCATCACCAACACCCCGACCATATTCCTGGGCAAGACCCGCATCAACGGCTGGACCTATTACGAAGTACTTCAGTCGGTGATGGCGCAGCAGGGTGTACAGCCGCGGGAAGCTCTGGCGGTCTAGTGGCATTCCCCCCGTTCCCCTTCGACTGCCGCGCCTTGCGCCTGCTCTCAAGAAACAGCCTATAGACTGTCGCCGAATCAAAGCGATAGCGGTGCGTGTGCTATGCGCCAACGGCGGTGATCGGCTGCAGATTGAAGCCCAGCGAGGCGGCTTTTTTGTGCAGGTAGCGGATCGTTCGATCGCGGACCTGGTGCTCGTACTGATCCTGAGTGCGCTGCACGAACTCCTCGCCTGTGGTGAGGATTGCATAGACGAGCCGGGCCAATTTGTGGGCGGTGGCAGTGATGGCTTTGCCGGCACCGACGCGCATGGCCAGGCGCCGGTAATAAGCACCCAGCGCGCATTGACTGCGGTGCAGGCCGTGCGCTGCGAGCTTCAGTGCTTGCGCAACGCGATTGGGCAGCCGCTTGGTCATGCCCGAGATGCGCTTGCCACCCGTGATGCGGGTG
>JBKJKJ010000375.1:0-9048 GCA_046597455.1 Burkholderiales bacterium | reverse complement strand
AAGCCGAGCTTCGGATACAGCGCCGGCGCGGTGACCATGACACTGCTGGTCGCAAACAACAGGGTGTAGCCATCCGCCGCGGCGCGCGCAACCGCTTCGGTGCCGATGCGTCCGCCTGCGCCGGCGCGGTTGTCGACGATCACCTGCTGCCCGAGCAGGGGAGCGAGTTTCTGGGCGAGCACGCGGCCCACCATGTCCGAGCCGCCCCCCGGCGCGAACGGCACAATCAGGCGCACCGGTTTCGCGGGGTAGGTCTGGGCGAGCGCCGAAACGCAGCCCAGCGTGAGCGCGCATGCCGCGCTTGCCGCCAGGCCGCTGCGCATGGCGCGCGACCGCCCGGGCATCGGTGTGCTCATCGCTCGTCTATCGGCTTGGACACCGCGAGGCTTTGTCCACCGGCGGTCGGCAGAAACATCGACTTCCCGCCCGCGCCCCCACCGACGATGAGGATGAGATCGCCGGGCTCGCGGATGATCGGCACCATCGAGCTGTCGTCATTGCGATCGACGAACTCGGGGAAGCGCGGTCCTTTGGACTTGCCCCGGTTCTTGACCAGTCCCCACGGCTGGCGCGCACGCTCGAACAACGCGCGCTGAACGTCCTGCCTGGACCAGCCCGCCGCGGCGAGGTGCTGCGCGTGCTCGATGCCGAGCACCAGCACGGGCGTGCCCTGCGAATAGAGATTGTTCACGCCGAGCGTGGCCATGCACGAGGCGAAAGTGCGCATGATCTCTTCGGGGTCGGTCTGGATGTTCTCGGTCATGCTGTGGGGCGCTTCGGTGTTGACGACCGTCACGACACTTTGGTCGCGTGCGTAGCCGCGCTCGACGTGCAGCGGCGCCCAGGGATTGGCGGCTTCGTATTCGGCGATGCAGTACGTGTATTTTCCGGGGTGCCCGGTCTGCGAGGCGTCGACGCCCGGGCCGGCGCCGCCGATGTTGACGAGCACGAGGCGCAGCGCCCGGCCGATCGTTGCATTGGCCCGCCATCCGGGACCGAAAAGTCCGCGCCCGCAATTGATGCGCAGGCGCTCGACGATCGGTCCATTGACGATGATGAGCGGCGCACCCGCGTGAGTCGTCGTCTGCCGGTGCGCAAGACCGTACTCGGGTTCGGACACCGCCTCGAGCGCTGCGACGATCACCGGCAGGTATTCAGGCTTGCATCCCGCCATCACGGCGTTGACCGCGATCTGGTGCAGCGTTGCGGCACCCATACGCGGCGGCACGACGCTGATCGTTTCGTCTGCGTCGCGCCACGCCATGCCCGCCAGCATCGTTTGCAGCCGCACTTCAGTCGGCGGCACGATGGGCAGACCGTCGGTCCATCCACGCTCGTAGAAATAGTCGTTGACCGAGTCGAACGCTTCGTGAGGTTCGACGACGTCGGGCAGTTGCGCGCTCATGGACGGGTCTCCGGGCCTAACGCGGCATCGTGCCGCGCGGCAGTGGATACTGCTTGCCCTCGAATTCGCGGGCGAGCGCTGCACTGTCGGTGGTGAGCACCCGTACGCATTCGTGAGCGATGTCCACACCGCGCTGGCGGATGAGCTTCTCGTCGCGATCACCGAGTGGATGCGGGACCACCACGATGGGCAGGCTCACGTGCCCTATGCCTTCCCCGACGACCTGCGCGAGAGGCGCGAAAGCGGTGCTGATGACCGTGACGGTCGGGATGCCGAGATCTTCGAGGGCGGCCGCGTCACGCGCGGTCCAGGGTGTCGAAGAGCCTCAGTGACCCACCCCGTTGATGACCGCGTCGCACCCGGCGGCCATCTCCTGGGCGTAAGGGGACGCCACCCCGAGATAGCTTTTCTGCCAGAACTTCACTTCCGTGACGCCATAGTCGCGCTGCAGCGCTTCGGCCACGCCGCGCAGGACCACGTCCGCGAACTCCTTGCAGTTATCGAGTATTCCGACGCGCGCGCCGCGGATCGACTTCAATCGGGGGGCAAGCGTCCTGGACTGCGTATCGACGGCGCCCGTGGGCATGTACACGGCGATGCCGCCTATCGTTTCCTTGGAGTGCAAGATCATGGGACACCTCTGGTTGTCTATGCGGGTTTTACGAGCTGCCGTGCTATTCGGGCCGGGCGCCGACTGCGCGTACGACCTTACCCCACTTTTCGATTTCCGCGCGCATCTGGCGGGCGAACGCCTCCGGCAACGTGGGAACAGCCTCGAGTCCCTGCGCACCGAGTTGCTCTTTCATGGGCGCGGCACTCAGAATTTTCGTGACTTCCCGGTTGAGCGCGCTCACCACCGGTGCGGGCGTTGCCGCCGGCGCCCACATCGCATACCAGCCGGTGCTTTCATAACCCTTGACGCCGGATTCGTCGACCGTGGGCGTTTGCGGGAACAGAGCGAAGCGCTTCTTCGTCGTGACGGCGAGCAGGCGCAGCCGGTCCGACTTGACGTGCGGCAGTGCGGTGGACACGTTGGAGATGACCATTTGCACCTGCCCGCCGACGAGGTCGGTGATCGCCGGGGCAAGCCCCTTGTACGGCACATGAAGCATATCGACTTCAGCGGAGATGAGAAACAGCACCGACGCGAAATGGCTGTTGCTGCCCACACCGCCCGAGCCGTAGGTGATCTGCGCCGGCTTCGCTTTCGCGAGCGCCACCAGCTCGCGTATCGAGCGCACCGGCAATGAAGGATGCACGACCACGATATTCGGTTGCTCGGCGAGCATCGTGACTGGCGCCAGATCTTTGAGCGTGTCGTACGGCAGCTTGGGGTAGAGCACCGCATTCACCGCCACGCCCATGCTGCCGACCAGTAAGGTATGGCCATCAGGCCTGGCTTTGGCGACGATATCGGTGCCGATGGTACCGCCGGCGCCCGCGCGATTATCGACGACGATCGACTGTCCCAGGGACTCGCTCAGGCTTTTGGCGACCATGCGCGCGACGGCGTCGACCGCGCCGCCCGGCGCGAAAGGAACCACGACGCGTATCGGCTGCGTCGGGTAGGCCTGGGCGTAAAGCGCACCGCACGCGAACGTGCACAGGCTGCCCAGTGCGGCAGCGAGCAGACGGATCTTCATCCGGGTCACGTCGTGAGATGGTGCACGATTTCGTCGACGAAACGCCGCGTCACTTCCCGCATCTGATCGGGCGTGAGGTTGCTGATCGGGTGCGGAAGCTCGATGAAGGGGTGGCCGTCGAGGCCCCGGGTACGAAATTGATGGATCGCGGCATTGGTGAAGACGCTGGTCAGGATCATGGTCGCGGGAATACCGCGTTTTTCGAACTCGACTGTGTCGTGCACACTGCACAACGTACACGACCCTCATCCGCCGACGGCGGCGACGGCAACCTGAACTCTCTTAGCCATCTCGTCGAGCAGCTCGGGCTTCGCGGGCTTGGAGAAGAATTCCTTGCGCCGGACGATGACCTCGGCCACGCCGTAGCGGCGGACCAGGTCCTGCGCAACGGCCTCCAGGATGATGTCGGCCTGTTCCTTGGTGTTGTCGAGCAGGCCCACCACTTTGCCGGCAAGGTCCATGGGGCGCGTCGCGCGCTGCAGTTTTGTCGTGCTGGCGCCGCGGGTGGGGTCGATGAAGGGCAGATCGGTGGTCATTTTCGGATCCCGTAGTCGGTGATGTCACGCCCGGGTTCGGCGCGACGCAGGTCAAACCTCGTAGATGCCGTGGACGGCACGGCTCGATTCGTTCCAGCCGTGGCACACGGCGGTGATCGGTCCCATGCCGCCGGCGACGATGAGGTGCAGGCGGTTCACGTCCTTGACCGCCTTGATCGGATGCGCATCGTCATCCGGATCGATTCCCATCGCGCGCGCGCGCTCGGGACGCCAGTTGCCCCCGCGCTTCAGATTCGACTGCGGCCGCTCCGCGAGCTCCCACAGACGATGCTGCACCTCCTCGCGGCTCATCCCTGCCTGCGCGCACAGACCCGCATGCTGCGGCGTCATGGCGACCACCACGTCGGAGTTGAACCACATGTTCCACGAGCCCGTCGAGGTCATGGAATCCGCAATGCCCCGGAGCAGCCGCTGCGGCTCGGTGCTGACGTCATCGAAATGCAGTCGCGGGCTCTCGACCATTGCACAACTGATCACGTTCTCTTCCGGCGCGTAGCCGCGGGATACCGCAAGGGTGGCCCACGGGGTGTGATCCATGTTCTCGGTCAGGCACGCCGTGTAGCGGATGGGGGACGCGAAAACGGTGGCTGAGGCTTGACCCGCGAGACCGGCGCCCAGGTTCATGAGCAGCAGGCGCACGGCGCGGCCGATCGTGGCGTTCGCGCGGAAACCCGGACCGAAGCAACCGTTGCTGCCGTTCAAACCGATTTTGCGGGCGTGGGGGCCGTTGACGATCATCAGGGGTGCCACGCCGTGCATCGTGCACTGCACCCCGCCCATGTTGAATGTCTCCTGGAGTATCAGACGCATGGCGCCGATCACGACCGGCAGATATTCGGGCCTGCACCCTGCCATGAGGGCATGAATCGCGACGTCGCGCACGCTCATGACTTCGCCCGCCGGCGGCACGTGGCCGATGATCTCCTCCGGGTCGCAACGCGTGCCTTCCAGCATCCACCGCACGCGCGCTTCGGTCGGCGTGACGACGGGAAAACCGTCCGACCACGCCTTCTCCAGGAAAAACTGGAACTCGTCTACCGCGGCAGCCACGGGCATCTCCTGTTCAGGCACATCATCGCTGCGCGTCGAGCTTCACGCTCCTGACGACCTTGGCCCACTTCGAGATTTCGGACCTGATGAGCGCGCCGAACTGATCGGGCGATCCGACGCCCGGATCGGCGCCGGCATCGAGCAGACGCTTGCGGATATCCGGGCGCGACAGTATCCGCATGATCTCGGCATTGAGCTTTGCCGTAATCTCTTTGGGCATTCCCGCGGGCCCGAGCACGCCGCTCCATTGAATCACCTCGTAGCCCGCAACACCGGCCTCGGACATGGTCGGGACGCTGGGCGCCACGGGCGAGCGCTTTGCAGTCGAGACCGCCAGCGCGCGCAGCCGCCCGGCGTTGATCTGCGGCAGCGCTTCGAGAATATTCACGAAGCCGGTCTGCACATGCCCCGCCACCAGATCGATGATCGCCTGCCCGCCGCCTTTGTACGGCACGTGGATCATCTGTATGTCGGCTACGCTCTTGAAAAGCTCCGCCGCCAGATGGCTGATCGTGCCTTCGCCGGATGACGCGAAGTTGAGCTGTCCGCTGGACGCCTGCGCGCGCGTCACCAGCTCACTGACCGACTTCGCCGGCACCGTAGGGTGAACCACCAGAATGAGCGGAACAGTCGTGGTATGCGCGACTGGCGTGAAATCCCTGATCGGGTCGAATGGTACCTTGCCGACCAGGGGGTTGATGACGATGGTGCTGGCGGTCGCCATGACCAGGGTGTAACCGTCCACGGGCGCGCGCGCAGTCAGCTCGGTGCCTCTGGATCCGCCGGCGCCGGGCCGATTGTCGACCACCACCGCCTGCCCCCATGCCTCGGTGAGCTCAGGCCCTATCAGGCGTGCGACAGTGGATGCGCCGCCGCCCGGTGCGAAAGGCGAGATCAGCCGAATGGACTTGGCGGGATAGCGCGCATCGCTTTGCTCCGTGGCTCTGGCGGCGGACTGAGCCGGTGCGCTGCCGCACAACATCAGTGCGAGCACACCCACACCCATACTGATGCCCGCCGCCGCGTGCCTCAACGACTGTGCCGAATCTCCAAACACGCTTCCTCCTTCCTCGTGCGCGGCGTCTAATGTTCAGCGCCGCTCCTGGTATGCCTGCCCCGTTAGCCGAGATGCGCTCTGCGGCGCTACGATGCAATTTTCCGGGTGACTGCGCTGTAGCTGAACGAAGTCGGCACGAACTGCGAGTGTATCCCCGCACCGCCGGCGACCACGATGTTGATGTGCGACGGATCGTCGGCCACACCGATATGCAGCGCATCGCCGACCTGCGCGAACCAGCGCGAGCGACGGTGCTTCAGCCCGCGCACCGTGCGCTCCGGGAAGCGTGAGAGCGGGATGCGGGCGTGCCGGAACAGATGCTCACGGATGGCGGATTTATCGTAGCCGTCGCGAGCGAGCACGCCCGCGTGCTCGGGCCCGAAGACAATGAGCGGCCCCGTGGGGAAAATGACGTTGTTGTGACCCAGCGCCGTCATCGCGCCGACGACGTGATCGAGTATCTCCAACCCGGTTTCGCACCCGTATGTGAACACGTTGTGACCTGCAGACGCTCCGATGACGGTGACGGTGCTGTCCTCGCGCGCGAACCCGCGCTCGACGTGAAACGGCGGCCACGGGCTTTCCTCTTCGTTCTCTGCGATGCAGAACGTGAACTTGCCAGGTTGGCCCTGGGTGGACATGTCGGTCTCACCGGGCATGTCGCCGCCGATGTTGCGAAGCACGAGCTGCAAAGCCCGGCCGATCGTCGCGTTCGCACGCGAGCCCTGCCCGAACACGTTGCCTTTCGCATTCATGTGCAGCTTTTGCACGACCGGCCCGTTGACGATGATGAGCGGCGTGCCGTTGTTCGTGGCCGTTCGTATGCCATACAGCCGGCATTCCGGATCGAGAACGGCATCGACCGCAGCGAGCACCACCGGGAAATACTCGGGCCGGCAGCCCGCCATGACGGCGTTGATTGCGATTTTCTCCACTGAGGCCATGCGCATCCTCGGGGGGATGGGACCGATCTCATCCCGGGTTTCCCGAGCGCTCGCCGAGAGCATCGCGCGCACTGCCGCGTGAGTCGGCGGCGTGACCGGCAGGCCATCGGTCCATCCCTGTGCGAAGAAGAACTCCTGGACCGATTCCGGCGTGTCATCGAGCAGCACCTCGGCGGGTAATGGCGGCGCCTGCGCAATCACGCCTGCATCGATTCGCTGCGTGAGCGCGGCAGCGAGTGCCGCGACGGCCCCCTGTGCCCGCTCCGACACCGCCGGCCTGGAGGCCGTGTGCATGGGATGGGCAATTTCGACGATCGGGAGCTGCCCCATGCCCCGACCTGCCGCCTGCAGCCGGGCCGCGCCCGCGAATGCCGTGCTGATCACCGTCGCGGTGGGTATGCCGAGCCGCTCGAGACGCACGCCATCTGCGACGGTCATGGAAGTCGAGGTTCCGCAGTCGCCGAAGCACTGGATCACCGCATCGTATCCGGCGAGCTCTTTCAGGTCAGCCTCGGTGAGCTCGTCTTTGGGCGCGAGCTTGCGAACCGTCTTGCCCGCAAGCACCCCATATTTTTCTTCGAGGAGCGGCCTCACGTGCGACAGGAAAAGGTCCGCGTTCACCTTGCTGTTATCGACGAAAGCGATGCGTGCATTGCGCAATGCTTCCAGTTGCGGCGCGAGTGCGGCGTGCACCAGATCATCTGCAATGCGGGGATTCAACAGCGTGAGCTTCTGCATGACGGTCTCCTTGGATCCGCAGCGATTCTCCCACTCGCGCACGATGCGCAGCAATGACTATAATCCACCATTGCTATACCACGGATGATATACGCTTGAGACTCGAGCAGTTGCGGCTGATCGTGGAAATCGCGCGCCAGGGATACAACGTATCGCGAGCAGCCGAAGTGCTGGATGCGCCGCAGCCCGCGGTGAGCCGGCAGCTGCGCGCGCTCGAGCGCGAGCTCGGGATCGATATTTTCGTGCGCAACCAGAACCGGTTGCGCGGACTCACCCGGCCCGGCACCGAAATCCTTCAGGTGGCGCAGCGCATCGTCGACGACACGGGGAACATCGAAAAGATAGCGCGTGAGTTCGGTGACGTCGCCAGCGGCCGGTTGACCATCGCCACCACGCACACCCAGGCGCGCTACGCGCTCCCGCCGCTCATCCAGCGGTTCGCCCGCAGCTATCCCGAAGTCGAAGTGATGATTCGCCAGGGGAGCCCCGCAGAGATTCTTGAGCTGGTGCGGGAGGGCAAGGCGGACGTGTGCATCGGATCGGACTCGACCCAAGGCAGCGATCTGCTGCTGTTTGCCTGTTACCCCATGCACCGCATCGTGCTGACGCCACCGGACCATCCGTTGCTCGCCGTGCGCAGGCCCACGCTCCGGACGCTGGCGCGCTACCCCATCATTACCTACGATGCGCCGTTCGTGGGGCGCTCCAAACTCGTGCAATCGTTCGCGCAGCAGGGCCTGAAGCCCAAGATCGTCCTGAGCGCGATCGACACCGATGTGATCAAGGCCTATGTGGAGCACGGCCTCGGGATCGCGATCGTGGCGAAGCTCGCTTTCGATGCGGAGCGCGACAGAAAGCTGCGTGCCATCGATGTCAGTCACCTGTTCGAGCCCAACACCATTCATCTCGGAATGAGGCGCAACGATTACCTTCGGGGCTACGTTTTCGAATTCATCGAGATGTTTGCGCCCCACCTGACGCGCCAGCGCGTGGAGAGCGGTTTGCGCGCAGCGATGAGCGAACGCCGCGCAGCCGCGGTTGTGAGCGGCAGGCGCAATCCGGGGCGAGGCGGTTCACGCGCCGGCAAGCGGTGAGGCCGCATGAGAGCAAGCGTGTCGAATGAGCTCAAAACCCTACGCACAGTCTCCGTATTCGAGGCGGCCAAAGGTGTCCTCGTCCTGGTTGCAGCGGGTGCCCTGGCGAGCTTCCTGCGCGGCAATGTCCAGGCTTCCGCAGAGGCTTTGGTTCGTCATTTCCACCTCAACCCGGCGCGGCACTATCCGCGGGTCTTCGCCGAAACCGCGCTGAATTTCGGTAACGCCCACCTCATCGCCCTCAGCGCGGGCGCGCTCGCGTACGCGGCGGTCCGATTTATCGAGGCTTATGGTCTGTGGCGGGGCAGGACATGGGCCTGGGGTTTCGGCATCCTGAGCGCCGCCCTCTACATCCCCGTCGAGGTCGTCGAGTTGACGAGGCGGCTGAGCTGGCCCGGGTTGATCGTCCTGACCCTCAATATCGTGATCGTGCTGGCGCTGTGGCGAAGTCGCGCCCCCGCGGGCCGCGGCTGACGAATCCCGGGCTCGCGCTGCGCTTGCGCGAGTCATCCTCGGGCAACCTGCCCTACGCTGCCGGGCGGTGAAAATCCGGCGTTCGG
>JBKJKJ010000467.1:0-5422 GCA_046597455.1 Burkholderiales bacterium | reverse complement strand
GCAGCTTGATGCGCTGAAACGCCGCCCGGTTCTCCTCGAGCGAAATCCCGTCCTCGGTGCCCTTGTCGACGTACTCGAAGATTCCTTTCGGCAGGCGGCGTTGCGCAGCCTCGCGCAAATCGAAGATATTGAAGCAGCGATCGAGGTTCGTCATCGTCCCCTCATGTTGTTTGGCCGCTATGATCACTGCAGTAGCAGGGACTGACTGTCGCCGGACCGCACGACAATGTCATCGGAAAACTGGGATTTTAGTTCTGGTTCTTTTGTGTCGACTCTATCGTCGGGGGGGCACGGGGTCAATCGCAGGTAGTGGGGTGCCGCGGGCGGCACAGCTTTCCCGACGGCTGGGTTCGGAAACCTCATCGAAAACCTCAGGGTCAGCTCAGACCACGGATTCATTGCGGTCGATACCTCGGCACGGTCGAGCCGGTATTCGCGAACCCGCAGCACAAAAGCGACTGGACCGCTTTACGCTGCGCACGCAGCCCAAGGTAAAACATGCGCCGGACGCTGTACTGCCGGGTGCACAACATCAACAAGCTGGCAGGTCATCAACGCAGACCGACAGCGGACGAACAGCAGTGCGTGAACTGACGGAGGCGGAAATGATACAACGTAACGAGCGGAGCGCTGTTGTGACCGACTTGCGAGCAGATCGCGGGCTATAAACCCTCCCGGCCATAATCCTCGCCGCTGCGGCGGGGTTTTCATATACTCTCGTGAGGGCGCAGAGGGCGATCTGGTGCCACTCGACGCCGAGATGACGGTCGCCGCTCGCGGGAGCCTTGGAGTAGTCGATGCCTCACTAGGAGTTCATGTGACCATCACAGTTTTCGTTTGGGACCCACACGTTGACATGTATGGCCATGCCTCACTGTCTGTCCAGAATGGGCCGTACATCAGTTGGTGGCCATCAAAACAGACTGAAGGCGCTGGAGCCAAGGTCGGCACGGGCATGTTCGGTAGTCGCGCCATCGCGTCGTCCATGAAGCGAGACAAGCTGAACGAAAAGCGAGTTCCTTCGTGGGCGTCAGCGCCAATCTCATGCTTGGACGAGAAGGCAATATCGGATTGGTGGAAGAAGCTATCTGGCCGCGCAGGCCAACCCATCGATGAAAAGACACCTAACCTCTCCAGCGGCCGCTACAACGTCCTCACCACCAGCTGCGCAGGCGTGGTCTTTGAAGCAATGGTTGTTGGTGGGCTTCACAAAAACGCCTTAGCAAGCGCGGTGGCGAGTCGGCTCGGAACAGTGGTAGCGCCCAACGACCTCAAGGACATCGCCGACGCGTTGTCTGGCCAATTCGGAACACTTGACGCGGTCAAGTACCTCGTCCCCACCGATGTTCGTAACACTTGGAAGTACCTGCTGTAGGCGCCCAACCAGATCACTGCCAGCATCCACCTACCCCGCACGCAACGCGGCGAACCGCGAGGCACACCCACCCAGCAAAAAAAGCCAGCCCGCCGAGCGGCGTAATCGCCACCAGCCAGCGCAACTCGCTCAAGCTGAGCGCATACATGCTGCCCGAGAAGACGATCGTCCCGCCCACGAAGACCCAACCGTTTGTATTGACAAGCATGTGCCTCCACCGAGCAACGTCAGACTTCCACGGTCTTCGCAGGTTAAGTCTGGGCGTATACGACCGTGGTGGCCGCGCTCAGTGCCGCGACGAGCGTGAGCAGGTAGGGGGCTACTGTTATGTCCGCGAAATGACTTGTGCTACTTTCGGGGCAAAGCCGGCTGCACTGCGCCGCGAACTTGAAGAAGCGAACTGGACTCCGTGGCGTCGGCGGTTCGGGATAGAAAACGAAAAAGAAAGCACCCGTTGTTTCAAGGACGCAACACTACGATGCGTCTTCGGCCCCTGTCCCTTGGTCTTATATCCACCGCATGATGCGGGTCGGTTCGGTGCTGGTGGCCTGTATCAGTCATTTCGAGAGTAACGTTCGCGACGGCCACCCGCTCGAAAGCGGCCCCGTCGCTCACCGGTAAGTTGCTCGGGGTCTAACGTTACACTCCACGGGCCGTCCCGCTTGTTTGCTTCAACGTGCAACAACGCATAGAGTGCCGTCTGGCAAAAAATGGCGTTTGAGATTCCTATGAGCCACGAACGACCTCGACCTGCAGTCGGAGCAGCTCAACGATCTGGGAACGTGAACAGGGGCCCGGCGTGACAGGGAACCGGCGCAATTTCGCGGTCATGTTCAGCGGCGGTGGCGCCCGCGCCGCGTATCAGGTTGGTTTTCTCCGCGTGCTCGCCCGGGAGTTCCCGGGGGTCGTACCGGATATTCTCACGGGCGTCTCGGCCGGCGGGATCAACGCGGCATACCTGGCGGCGCGGCAGGAGCCGTTCGCACAGAGGGTGGAGGATCTTGCTGCGGTGTGGGAGGGCATCCGCATCGAGCACGTGTTCAGCGTGGACGGGCGCGACCTCGTGTGGCGGTTACTCCGATGGGGGGGACGGCTGATCTCGGGCGGCAAGAACACGCTGCCGACCACCGGGAGCATGGTGGATACCGCGCCGCTACGCGTGCTCCTGCAGCACGTTCTCGAGGGCACGGACCTCGGGATCGCGGGCATCTCGCGCAGCCTGGAGGACGGCTGGCTGCGCGCCGTCGCGCTGACGGCGTCGAGCTACACGACAGGCCAGTCGATCACATGGGTGCAGACGCGCGGTGACGGCGCCGTCGAGCTGTGGCAGCGCCCGCAGAGGAAGAGCCTCGCGTGCGCGCTTCGCGTGGATCACGTCATGGCCTCGGCAGCGCTGCCGTTCCTCTTCCCGGCCATCGAGATCGACGGCGCGTGGTACGGCGACGGCGGCATCCGACTGACGGAGCCGCTGTCGCCCGCAGTGCACCTCGGCGCCAGGCGCATCATTGCGGTGTCGACGCGCTACCCGCGCACGCGCCAGGAGGCCGACCAGCCGGCCGTCAAGGGCTATCCCCCGCCGGCGCAGGTGGCCGGGGTGCTGTACAACGCGATCTTTCTCGATCAGCTCGACGGAGACGCATTGCAGATGCAGCAGATCAACCGCCTGGTCGCACAGGTCCCGCAATCCGAACGCGCAGGCCTGCGGCACATCGACCTCCTCATGCTGCGTCCGTCGATGGATCTCGGACGGCTGGCCAACGAGTACGAGGCCGAGCTGCCGCGCGCGTTCCGGTTTTTCACGCGAGGACTCGGCACGCGCGAAACGCGGTCGAACGACATGCTGAGCCTGGTCATGTTCCAGAGCGACTACGTGAAGCGGCTCATCGAACTCGGCGAGGCGGACGCGCGCGCGAAGATGACAGAGATCGCGCACTTCCTCGCGGACGATCGCTCGAACAGCCCAAGTTCCGGGCCGGCGGAACGTCCGGGCGGGGAATAAGGGCAGGCTCGAATCACTGAAGACGTGGCAACTCGCCGCCACGCGGTGTGCAGCACACCACGCTCACGCCGCCTGCCTGATCAGGGATTCAGCCGGAATCCCCAGGCCCTTGTGCAGTTTCCACACCATGGCCATCGTGAGCGGCCGCTTTCGATTGAGCACTTCGTAGACACGATTGGGCTGCCCGATGTAAGGCACGAGATCCTTCACCGTGAGGTTGCGCTGCTCCATGGCGAACTTAATCGCCTCCACCGCGTCCGGCAGATCGAGCGGGAAGTGCCGGGCTTCGTAAGCCTCGACCAGCGTGACCAGCACGTCGAGCTTGTCGCCTTCGGGGGAGTTGCGCTTCGCTTCCATCAGGCTCTCGATTTCCTTCAACGCCGCCTCGTAATCGCGCTTGGTTCTGATCGGTTTGATTTCCATTTATTGAATCCTCATACAGCCTGCGCATCGATGCCGTCGTACTGGGCGTGCGTTCCGATGAAACGCACGTAGACGACCCTGTATGGATAGTTGATCCAAACGACGATGCGGTACTTGTTGCCCGCGATATTGAAGACGACGCGGCCGTCTTTCAGGATGCTCGCGCTGCGAATCTCGCGTTTCACGTCGGCGGGCGAAGCCCAATTCGCACCCAGCACCTGACGGTACCAGGCCAGAGCGGACTCTCGGGAATCCGCGTGCTCCGGCCTGCTCTCGATGAACTGCTTGATCGTGCGCAGTGCGATAACGCGCATGATCGCAATCATAGTCCCGGATTGGGACTGCGGCAAGCTATACTGACGCTCAACGCCGGCGAGTCGCGCGTTTGCGCGGCGTGCCGAACGCAGCGATTCGGCGACCGCCTCGCTGCTCCGCCCTGCGAGCGTGGGGCTCAGGGGGCCGTCGGTCCACTTCGGGTTCCACCATTCGACTGGCAGGCCTGCGGCGCCGCGCGGATAGACTCCATAGAAACGAAAACGCGGTTGGATTACGATTCCCGCACGGACGCGCCGTGCGCACACGTCACCGCCACTGCGCGCAGCCGACGAGGATGCACGACCAGCACCGCCATAGGCGACCAGCAGGAGTAGACTTTCCACAACGTAAAGTCAGGGAGCGCCCGCATGTCCCTCACCCTTGAACGTCAGGCTTTCACCGTCGAACCCCTGTCCCCCGTCCTGGGCGCCTCGATCGTGGGCCTGGATTTACGCGAGCCGCTGCCCGAGACCACGAAACGCGCGGTTTACGACGCCTTCGTCCGCTACCACGTGCTGTGCTTTCGTGATCAGCATCTGGATCAGGACCAGCAGGTCGCCTTCACGGAACAGTTCGGTACGCTGGAGCGCCACGTCGCCAGCAATCGCGGCACGGTCAACCCGCTGGTGCATATCGTCACCAATCTGGGCGCTGACGGGAAACCCAGCGGCAAGGTCGCCTCGACCCGCTGGCATTCCGACAAATCGTTCAGGCCTCAACCTTCGCTGGCGACCATTCTGCATGCGCTGGTGATGCCGCCGGATGGGGGCGAAACCTGTTTCGCCAACATGATTGCGGCTTACGAAGCGCTGCCGGAGGCCGAGAAGGCGGAGCTCGACGGCGTCCGTGCCGTGCATAGCTGGGAGATATCCCAGGCCCGCGCGGGGACCCAAGCCCCGCCGGAAGAAATCGCTGATGCCCCTCCCATGTCTCATCCTCTGGTTCGCACGATCCCGGAGTCCGGCGGCAAGGCGCTGTTCATGGGCGAACGCGCTGTCTTCTTTGAAGGCCATCCTGAGGAAGCGGGCCGCGAACGCCTCGAAAAACTGACCGCGCACGCGATCCAGGAGCGTTTTGTCTACCGCCACAAATGGACGGAGGGCGACCTGCTGATGTGGGACAACCGTTGTCTGCTGCACCGGGCCAATACCAATTTCGACGCGGCGCGCTTCCCGCGTGTGCTGCAGCGGACTTGTCTGCGCGGGGTGGCGCCCGCCTAAAAACGTAAACACGCGGGCGGAGCAAGATTTGCGCGGCAGTTCGCGACGGAAATGTGCCTCTGATCCGGTTTTTCTGACCCGGTTTTTGTC
>JBKJKJ010000307.1:0-3543 GCA_046597455.1 Burkholderiales bacterium | reverse complement strand
CGTGGTCTTGCCCATCGATGGGCGGCCGGCGACGATGATGAGCTCGCCTGCCTGCATACCGGAAGTCATGCGATCCAGATCCACGAACCCCGTTGACACGCCGATCACGTCATTCTTGTTGTCGCGGCTGTACAGCATATCGATCCGCTCCACCGTTTCGGTGAGCAACGGGTCGATCTTGATGAAACCCTGGCGCGCCTTGGAGCGCGCTTCGGCGATCTTGAAGATCTTCGCTTCGGCCTCGTCGATCAGCAGACTGG
The DNA here is from genome assembly GCA_046597455.1 of Burkholderiales bacterium. Lineage (GTDB taxonomy): Bacteria > Pseudomonadota > Gammaproteobacteria > Burkholderiales > SG8-41 > JAQGMV01. Next base: position 3,283 of record JBKJKJ010000307.1, on the reverse strand, counting down.
CGTCCTTGCCGGTCGGCGAATAGGCCGACTCTGCGATCTCGGTGCCGATAGCCGCGAGATTGCGCATGATGGAGCGCTCGCGCACGATTTCCGCATAACGGCGGATGTTGGCCGCGCTCGGTGTGTTGAGCGCGAGCGATCCGATGTAAGGTTGCCCGCCCACTTCCGCGAGCTTGCCGCTGCGGTCCAGGCTCTCGGCGACAGTGAGCGCGTCCGCCGGCTTGTTCTCCTCGATCAGCTGCGCGATGTGCTTGAAGATCGTCCGATGGTCGGACCGGTAGAAGTCGGCCTCCCCGATCACGTCGGCGATCTTGTCCCACGCGGCATTTTCGAGCAGCAGGCCGCCAAGCACCGATTGCTCGGCTTCGATCGACTGAGGCGGCAGGCGCGCCGCTTCGACTTGTGCATCCCGGACGATCGAAGTTACGGCTTGTGCCATCGTGTGCGCGACGCTTGGTGGTGGTGATTGTGTGTATCGAATCCGGGTTCGGGGATGAATCCGGCGGGAGGCGTCGTCCGTGTCAGAGTATGAATCCGGCGAAAGAGGCCGTCCGACCCAGCGTCCGATCGCGATTCAATTTATCGAAAAAAAAGGACTGTCGCCAGCCCTTTTTTTCTACCTGCCGAAACCATTGATGCGCCAGACGATTACTGCTCCGCGACGACGATTACGGTCACACCGACCAGCACATCGGTGTGTAAAGCGATTTTCAGAGGATGCTCGCCGATCGTCTTCAACGGACCCTGCGGCATGCGAACTGCCGCTTTCAGCACGTCGAAACCCTGTGCTTTGAGCGCCTCGGCGATGTCTGCGTTCGTGACCGACCCGAAGAGCTTGCCGTCGACGCCTGCTTTCTGCGAGATCTGAATCGTCTGACCGTCGAGCTTGGCGGCTTTCTCCTGCGCCTGCGTCAGGTGCTGCGCCTGCTCTTTCTCGAGTTCGGCGCGGCGCTGCTCGAATTCCGCCAGGTTCTCCCGCGTGGCCCGCTTTGCCTTGCCTTGCGGGATCAGGAAGTTACGCGCGAAACCATTGCGCACTTTCACGACCTCTCCGAGCCCGCCCAGGTTCGTCACTTTCTCTAGCAATATGATCTGCATGGCGGTCTCCTTAGTGCACGTCGGTGTAGGGCAGCAGCGCGAGGAAGCGCGCGCGCTTGATGGCTACCGACAGCTGGCGCTGGAATCTCGCCTTCGTGCCCGTGATGCGCGCCCGGATGATCTTGCCGTTCTCGTTGATGAAATCCTTGAGAATCCCGATGTCCTTGTAGTCGACCTGCTTGATCTTCTCCGCGGTGAAGCGGCAGAACTTGCGGCGGCGGAACAGCGCACCACCGCGCTTGTCCTTGCCCTTGCCTTTCAACTTCGCTTTCGCCTTCGCCCTCGCCCGGGCGGCTCTGCTCATCATTGCCATGGTTCGTTTCCTTCAATAATCAGTTTGCGTTGCGTGCAACACGAGTTGCGCGCTCATACGATTCTTGCGGTTCAGAAATCCCGTCACCTTGATCTGGGTTCCGGCGGTGGAGCGCGACAGCAGGGTCGCCGCCTCGCCAAGGATCACGCAACTCACTTCGCATTCGACCTGGCGCTTGAAACCGGCTTCGATCTGAACCGACTTGTGCGCGAGTTTGAACTGGAGAAGCGGGAGCCCCGCCGGCGTGTGTCGCAGCGCTTCGACCTGCGCGAGGGTACCCGCCAAGGTCACCGCGTTTGCGTCCACTTAAAGCCGTGGTCTCTTATGCCGCAGCGGGAGCCGGCGCATCAGGCGCGGCAGACGCAACGGCGACAGCCGGTGCAGCCGGTGCAGGCTTCGCGGCCTCATCGGTCGTGGACATCGAACGGGACTTCTCTTCCTTCATCATAGCCGAGGGCGTCGTCACCGGCTCGGTCATGAGGACGGTCAGGTGGCGCAGCACCGCGTCGTTGAACTTGAACGCGTGCTCGAGTTCGTCGAGCGTCGCATTGTCGCATTCGATGTTCATCAGCACGTAATGTGCTTTATGAATTTTCTCGATGGGATACGCGAGCTGGCGGCGGCCCCAGTCTTCGAGGCGATGAATGTGGCCTTCGTGGGCCGTCACCATCTGACGATAGCGGTCGACCATGGCGGGGACCTGCTCGCTCTGGTCAGGATGAACGATGAAAACGATTTCGTAATGTCGCATCGATGGGTTCCTTATGGGTAAGCCCCCCGTTATGCGAAGACGGTGAGGCAAGGCTTAATGCACTGTGACAGCCACGGTGCATCGAGAGGCAGCCGCTGCGTGCCCGGCTGCCGGCGAGTTCGGCGCCCGCGATATCTACGGGAGCCGACCGAGGCGCGGATTATACGCACCTTCCGATAAAAATCAAACCGTTAGGTCGTCGGCGAAGCGGGAAGAGCGAGCCGCCAAGCCCTGCGTGCGGCGCCGCGGCGCGCCCTCAGCCGGCCCGCCGCTGCCGGCGGCTTTCCGCCAGACACACCCCGGCCGATACCGAAACGTTCAGGCTCTCCACGGTGCCGAGCATGGGTATGCGCACCAACTCGTCGCAGTGTTCGCGTGTGAGGCGCCGCATGCCTTCGCCTTCGGCACCGAGCACCCAGGCGAGTGGGCCCTTGAGGCGGGCCGCATACAGATCCTGCTCGGCGCGCTCATCGGCGCCGACGAGCCAGATGCCCCGGTCTTTCAGCTCGCGCATCGCGCGTGCCAGGTTGGTCACCGCTATGTAAGGCACGGTTTCCGCGGCGCCGCTCGCGACTTTCGACACCGTCGCGTTGATTCCGACCGCACGGTCCTTGGGCGCCATCACCGCGTGTACCCCCATCGCATCGGCAACGCGCAGGCAGGCCCCGAGATTGTGCGGGTCGGTGACACCATCCAGGATGAGCAGCAGCGCAGGCTCTTCGAGTACCTCCAGCACGTCCTCGATGTGAGTCGGCAGCCGGGCGAGCTCGATGCGTGCGGCAACACCCTGGTGGCGCGCATGATGCGTCAGGCCGTCCAGCCGCTTCTCGTCGACTCGCATCACGCGTGCGCCGCGGCTTTCCGCGGTCTCGATCAGTTCCTTCGCCCTGCGGTCATCGCGCCCGGAGTCGAGATATAGCTCTTTGACGCTGTCGGCGCTTTGACGCAACCGGCTGTGGACCGCGTGGAAACCGTAGATGATGCGAGTGTCAGTCATCGTGAGCCGCACGTTGTAAACCGGGTGCTGCGGGGGGTGAAAACATCGTCACATTCAACCTCCAGACGCAAAAAACTAAACGCGCCCGCGCTTGAGCGCAGCCGACAAGCGCCCGGCGCTCAAG
>JBKJKJ010000343.1:0-5860 GCA_046597455.1 Burkholderiales bacterium | reverse complement strand
AGTAGCTGTTGCCGCCGTCGATGATGATGTCGCCGGCATCGAGGTGCGAAGCCAGCGCCTCGATCGATTTGCCGGTGACCGCGGCCGGGACCATGATCCAGACCGCGCGCGGCCGGGCGAGCTTTTCCACCAGCTTTTCGAGCGAGGACGCGCCCCGGATACCCCGCACCGCAGTACGCTTGACGGCCGCCGGGCTCAGGTCGTAGACGACACACTTGTGACCGTCCTTCGTCAGGCGCCGCGCGAGGCTCGCCCCCATGCGTCCCAATCCGATCATGCCGAGCTGCATCCTGGAACTCCCCGCCTGCCGTTAACGACACGCCGCGATGGATTAAGCTTGCTGCGAAGCAAGCGGGGGGCCGGCAACGCGCGCGCCGCTCATGGCGCGGACAGCCGGACCCGCAGCACCGCGAGTATCCGTGCCGCGATCGCCTCGGGTTCGTCATCGATGGATACGACGATCGCATTCTCGTCAGGCCCCGGTTCCTCCAGCGTGTCGAGCTGACTTTGCAGGAGCGCCATCGGCATGAAATGCCCGGCGCGTTTTGCCATACGACGCCTGATGAGTTGCGCATCGCCTTTTAGATAAACGAGCCGCACCTCGGGACGACCGTCGAGCAGCAGGTCGCGATAGCTGCGCTTCAAGGCCGAGCACGCCACAACGCCATGCCGCCCCGCATCGCGCGTCTCGTCGATCCAGGCGGCTATCGCCCGTAGCCACGGCCAGCGATCCTCGTCCGTGAGCGCGATGCGCCTGCGCATCTTTCGAAGGTTGGCGGCCGAATGGAACGAGTCGGCATCAGCGAGCACCCAGCCGAGTTGTTCAGCGAGTAGCGAGGCAAGTGTCGTCTTCCCCGACCCGGATACCCCCATGACGACCAGAACCGCGGGCGGCACCGCTTCGGTGCCGCCCGCGTGTTTGCTGCCACGTTCAGTCATGCGCGATGACACACATAGTGCGAGGCCCGGGACACCGTCACCCGCAAACAGGCAAGCCTGATGCCGATGCCCGAACCGTTAGAGCCTTGACACGTTATTTCCTGAGTTTCAGCGTTTTGATGAGCGGCGCCCACTTCGCGATTTCGGCCTCGATCATCGCCGCGGCCTTTTCGGGGCTCGAACCCCGGATCGGATCGACACCGAGCCTGATGAGCGCATTGGTGAGCGCGTCATCGTTCATGACTTTCGTCATCGCCGCGCTCAGATAATCGACCACGCTGCGCGGCGTCCCGGCGGGGGCCAGCAGGATGTTGAAGGTGTAGGCGATCACGCCGGGCGCACCCGCTTCCTGCGTCGTCGGGATTTTCGGTGCGCCTCTCGAGCGCTCCTGGCTCGCCACCGCAAGGGTGCGGATGCGTCCCTGCGTGTGATGCGGGAGTGCCGAGCTCAGCGTCGATACGACGACCGGAACGTAACCGCCGACCAGATCGAGCAGGCTCGCGCCGGAGCCTTTGTACGGCACGTGCACCATCCGGATACCCGTTTTCTGCTTGAGCAGCTCACCGGCGAGATGATTGATACCGCCAACGCCGGACGAGCCGTACGAATACTCCGTGGGATGTTTTTTGACTTCGGCGATCAGCGCTTTCAGGTTTTGCGCAGGCACGCTGGGGTGTACCGAAATTGCCATGGGCCCGGTGCCGATGACCGTGATCGGCGCGAAGTCTTTGACGGCGTCGTAGGCGATGTTCGCCATCGCTGTAGGATTGATCGCGTGGCTGGACGACGTCGCCACGACGAGCGTGTAGCCATCCGGCTTCGCACGAGCAGCTTCCGTGCTGCCGATCATGCCCGCCGCGCCGCCGCGATTGTCGATGATCAGCTGCTGACCGATGATCGGCGTGAGCTTCTCGCCGATTTGTCGGCTGACGATGTCGGTTTGCCCTCCGGGCGAGAAAGGCACGATGAGGCGGATGGAGTGATCGGGGAAACCATCTTGCGCCTGCGCAATGCCTGCGCCCAGAAAAGTGGCGCCCGTGACAATCAGGGATGCAGCGATACGACGGACACGGAATTTGAGCTGATGCATGTTTCCTCCTAATGGGCGCAGGGTGGGATGCCGGGTCGGATGCGGAGTCGCCTCTCCGGAAGGGGACGATCGTATTTCTTCGCAAGCGACGAGGCCCGTTGCGCAATTCGAAAACGAGCCGTCAGAATCGGCCGAATGGTGCGGAACGACGATGTTCACTCATAATGTGGACAAACTTTTATGACAGGTGGTTCCCGGCGATTTGGAAAGAGTCTTGTCCGTCGTCACGTGAGCTTTCTTATAGGACGTTCTCGATTTCAAATTCCTGTCGGCCCGAATCGGACGCGTTGAGGGCGTCCATTACGCGGGAAATGCACTTCGTTAAGGCTCGCGCAAGGTTCCCCGCCTCGATCCGAAACTTTTTGAGTGCGTACGTTCAGCGAACGCGGTGCACAAACCGAAAGGAGACGCTTGTGTCTGCATCAGGCCTGCGGTGCGGGCGCGCAACCGGGGAGTCGATCCGCGTTGGGCATCCAGCTGCGCCTCGTGATACGTCCGCACCGCCACGCAGCGGAATTCATCTATGATCCAAACCCCAAAGCTTGGACCACGCTGCTGCACCTGGCGGATTTTGTGGTATCAATGTTTGCGCGCAGGATTTGCGCTTAATACAATCCACGCTCCACGGCAGATCGGTAGTGTCACGCCGGCCGCCGGCGCATCACGCACGCAACACCCCGCATCACACACGGACATCCATGCACAGAATCAGCGCAGTCGCCGTATTGTTTATTTTCTGGATCGTGCTGTCCGGCTACTTCGAGCCTTTCCTGCTGAGTGCCGGTGCCGGATGTGCCATCGCGGTGGTATGGCTTGCGCATCGCATGGACGTGATCGACCACGAAGGTCATCCCGTACACCTGGGCCTGCGCGTCCTGACCTACTGGCCCTGGCTCTTCAAGGAAATCGTCAAAAGCGCCTGGGACGTCTCGAAGATCATCGTCCACCCGCACCTGCGCGTGACACCCGAGCTGCTGCGTGTCAGGACGAGCCAACGCACGAGCGTGGGCCTGGTCACCTACGCGAACTCGATCACCCTTACGCCCGGAACGATTTCCATCGAGGTCGCTGGCGGGACGATACTCGTGCATGCCCTTACATCCGAAGGCGCTGCTTCGCTCATGGAGGGTGAAATGGATCGTCGGGTGACGCGCTTCGAGAGGGCTTCCTGATGTTCATCGCTGCGGCGGCTGCGCTGCTCGTCGCGCTCGGGCTTACGCTGGTGCGTGCGTTTCTGGGCCCCACGGTGTTCGACCGGGCGCAGGCGGCCAACACCATAGGCACGATCGCAGTCCTGCTGCTCGCCGTGATCGGCTTCCTCACAGGTCGCCCGGAATTCCTGGATCTTTCGATCGTGTACGGGCTCCTCAACCTGATCGGCACGATCGCCGTGCTCAAATACTTCGAATACGGCGGCCTCGGGCACAGCGGCGAGCCGTCGGATACCCCCCCGCGATGAGCGTGCTGATCGACGCCGCGAGCTGGGCCTGTCTCGTCAGCGGCGGGCTGTTTTGCGTGATCGGGGCGCTGGGCCTCATACGCATGCCTGACTTCTACACCCGCATGCATGCAGCCAGCCTGGTCGATACGCTCGGCGCCGGGCTCATGCTGCTCGGCCTGGTGCTGCAGGCTGGATTCACACTGGTAAGCGTAAAGCTCCTCATCATCGCCCTGCTTTTTTTCTTCATGAGTCCTACCGCCACACACGCCCTTGCGCGGGCGGCATTCGTCCGCGGCGTACAGCCGAAGCTGGCTGACGGGAAAGGCAACGAATGGAGACCGTAATCATCTCGGTTTTGCTGGTGATGATGGCCGCCGTCACAGTCGCGATCGCAACCCAGCGTAACCTCTTCGCCGTTGTCATCCTCAGCGGTGTTTACAGCTTCCTCATGGCCACCGTACTGGTGGCGCTCGACGCAGTGGATGTGGCGATGACCGAGGCTGCGGTGGGGGCCGGCATCTCGACCGTGCTTTTCCTCAGCGCGCTCTACCTGAGCAAGGCCGAGGAGGTGAAGCCCCTGCACCGGCCCCTGTTACCGCTTGCGATTGCCTGCGCCACCGGCGCAGCGCTGATTTACGGCACGCACGATTTGCCGGCGTTTTCGGATCCGGGCGCGCCGATTCATCAGCACGTGGCGCCGCGTTACATCAATGACGGGCCGCGCGAGACCGGCGTGCCGAACGTGGTGACCGCAGTCCTGGCGAGCTACCGGGGCTACGACACGCTCGGCGAGACCACCGTGGTTTTCACCGCAGGCATCGGCGTGATCGCGCTGCTGCGCCGGCGGCGGGATGCGAAACGCAAGGATAGCGAATGAAAGACTATCTGGTCCTGCGCGTCATCTCGAAGCTGATGATCACCTTCATGCTGCTCTTCGGGCTGTATGTCCAGTTTCACGGTGATTTCGGTCCCGGCGGTGGATTCCAGGCAGGCGTCATCGTCTCGGCATCGATCATTTTTTACGCCATCATTTACGGGCTGCCTGCCGCCCGCGAGGTGGTTCCGGACCGGGTGGTCGAGTCGATGATCGCCTTGGGGGTTCTGCTTTATGCAGGCGTGGGCTTCGTAGGCATGCTCCTCGGCGGCAATTACCTCGATTATTTCGTGCTCGCGCACGACCCCGTAGAAGGCCAGCACCGCGGCATTTTCTGGGTCGAGCTCGGCGTGTTCATTTCGGTGGCCGGCGTCATGCTGAAGGTCTTCTACCTCTTCGCAAGCCGCTGGCGAGAGGAAGGCTGAGTGATGATCCCCGGCGTCGACCATCTAGCCTACTGGATCACGATCTTCGTCGCGGTGTCCGGTCTTTACATCGTGATCGCACGCGGCAACCTCATGAAGAAGCTCGTCGGCCTGGGCATTTTCCAGACTTCGGTCTACCTGCTCTACATTGCGCCGGGCAAGCTGGTCGGCGGCACGGCGCCGATCGTCGCCGAAGGATACAACGTGTATTCCAATCCGCTGCCGCACGTGCTCATACTCACGGCGATCGTGGTCGGTGTCGCCACGCTGGCTCTGGGCCTGGCGCTCGTCGTGCGCATCCGCGAGGAATACGGGACGATCGAAGAAGACGAGATCCTGCACCAGGATACGACGCCTGAGCCTGACGTCATCCAGATAAAAGCGTGATGACGTCCCACTTCCCCATTTTGCAGGTTGTCCTGCCGCTCCTCGCTGCGCCGCTGATGATTCTTCTGCGGCGCGGCGCGATCGCCTGGGCCATTGCAGCCGCCGCGAGCGGCGCAGCACTCTTCATTGCCGCGGTGCTTCTGGCGCAGACCGCAGGCGGCGTCGTCATTTCCTACGCCATCGGAAGCTGGCCGCCGCCATGGGGAATCGAATACCGGATCGATTCGGCAAATGCGTTCGTACTTCTGCTCGTCTCCGCGATCGGCGTGGTCGTCGTGCTCTACAGCCGCGCGAGCGTCGCCGCCGAGCTGCCGCAGGACCAGCACTACCTTTTCTACACAATGTATGCGCTGTGCCTTGCCGGGCTCCTCGGCATGACCGCGACAGGCGACGCGTTCAACACGTTCGTATTCATGGAGATTTCATCGCTGTCCATGTACGTGCTGATCGCGCTCGGTCGCGACCGGCGCGCGCTGCTCGCTTCGTACCAGTATCTGGTCATGGGCACGATCGGCGCCACGTTTTTCGTCATCGGCATCGGGCTGGTCTATCTGGAGACCGGAACGCTGAATCTCGCGGATATGGCAGCGCGCCTGCCGCCGTATGCCGGACAGCGTTCGCTACTCGCCGGGCTCGCGTTCATCACCGTCGGCCTGTCACTCAAGCTCGCGCTGTTCCCGCTGCATTTCTGGCTGCCCAATGCC
>JBKJKJ010000144.1:0-3099 GCA_046597455.1 Burkholderiales bacterium | reverse complement strand
GTGCGAGGGCGAGGATCGCGGCGTTGCGCAGGTTTGCGGCGCTGTAGCCGTCAACGCCGAGTTTCCCGTGATAAAGCGCTTCGGCGAGCGAATATTGAAGGCTCACGCGGCCATGGGAATCGCTGGCGGGCGCGACCTTCTCGGCGACCGGCTCACAGACGACCGGGATCATGTACTCCGCAATCACGCACTCGATGCTGACGATCCGGTCTGCGCGCACGTCGTGCGCGCGATGCAGGTAAAGGAGGGCGTCGAGGAAAGCGTGTATGACGTGCGCCGTCGGGTAGGGTTTGAACGAGATGTTGCGGCTTTCCCATACTTCACCGAGGCCGTCGGTGATGCGATCGAAAGCCGGGCGATACGCCGCGTCCTGCACGTGCGACGCGAACAGGCCGAAACGGCTTTCGAAGACCGGCGCGGGGCCGGTGCAGCCGGCCTGCGCCATGAACGCTGCCGCGATCCCGGACAGGGCCGACCACCCGGGGTGTATGAATTTGGACTGGGTGCCGTCTTCCCAGCACGCGAGTATTCCCGAGGCCTGGCTGCCCGCGATACCGACCGCATTGCGCATGCGATCGATGTCGAGGCCCAGCAGACGGCTCGCGCCAAACGCGGCGCCGAAGGTGCCCATGACGCCGCTCGCGTGAAATCCCACTTTGTGGAACTGCCCCGGCGCCGCCAGCCCGATGCGGCACGTGAGCTCGATCGCCCCTGCGACAACCGTCAGGATCTCGCGGCCGCTGACGCCGACGGCCTCACCGAGCGCGAGGGCCATCGCCACGTTCGGGCTGCTGGCGTGGATGATCGTCTCGTTGTGCGTGTCGTCGTACTCGAGCGCCTGTGACATCGTGCCGTTGGCGAGCGCGGCGCACATCGGCGTGGTGCGGTCGCCGTAGCCCAGCACGCGTGCACCGGCGCCCGCGCCCATCGCGAGCGCAGCCGCGCGCGCGGAGCGGCCCAGCGGCGTCGGCCCCGCTGCGAGCGCAAGTCCGATGACGTCGAGGATGCGCAGCTTGGTGCACGCGATCACATCGTCGGGCAGCTCGTTGTAACGCAAGTCGGTCAGCCACTGCGCGCACGCTTCGCTGTAAGTCATCCTGGGTCTCTCCGATGCTTGCGCTTACAGTATAGGGGCCGGGGCAGGGGCGCAATGGCGCCGTGAGCCCTGCTGCGCTGTTTGTTAAGATGCGTCGGAGTCGTCAACGAGGAGCCTTGTATGAATGGCATCAGAAGCGGTCTGGCGCTTGCGGCAGCGCTGAGCGCCGTGATGGCAACGGCCGCGCCGGCGCAGCAATATCCCGCGCGGCCCATCCGCTGGATCGTCCCGGTGCCGGCAGGCTCCACGACCGACATCGTCACCCGGCTGGTTGCCCAGAAGATGAACGAAGCGTGGGGTCAGCAAGTCGTCGTGGACAACCGGCCGGGCGGCGTTTTCACCGTCGGCAGCGAGATCGTGGCGAAAGCACCCTCGGACGGTTACACGATCGGCACGCTGCTCACGCCTCACGTGGTGAATCCGTTCGTGATGAAGAATCTGCCGTACAACACCGAACGCGATTTCACGCCGGTATCGCTGATGGTGATCGTCCCCGGTGTCCTGAGCATGCACCCCGGTGTTGCGGCTGGCACGCTTAAAGAGGTGATCGCGCTCGCGAAAGCGAAGCCGGGGCAGCTGAACTATGGGTCGCCGGGCCAGCTCACCTCCGGTCACCTCTCGATGGAGCTTCTGAACCTGCAGGCCGGAATCAAAATCACCCACATTCCGTACAAAGGCGGCGCACCCGCGATCATCGACCTCATCGGCGGACGTATCCAGTTCATGATCAGCGGGCCGCCCGGCGTGCTGCCGCACTTCAAGGCCGGAAGGTTGAAGCCGATCGCAACGACTGCGGCCAGGCGCTCACCGGGGCTGCCCGAGGTGCCGACGTTCGCGGAGTCGGGGCTGCAGGGTTTCGACACTTACGAGTGGTACGGGGTGTTCGCGCCGGGCCGGATGCCCAAGCCTGTGCTCATGAAACTGAGCGGCGAGATCGCGCGCATCGTGCAGCTTCCGGACATGAGCGAGAAGCTCGCAGCGCAGGGCGCGATACCGGTGGGCAATTCTGCAGACGAGTTTGCGCGCTTCGTGAAGGCCGAGATGGCGCAGTGGGGAAAGGTCGCGCAGAAAATCGGGCTCAGGCCGGATTAAGGACCCATGAGGCCCGAACCCCTGGTGAGTTTCCGGTCAGCGGCAGATCACTCGAAGCGCGGGCGTCTGTCGCGAACGTCACGCTCGACGCCGCTGTCACAGGCCGCCGGTAGGGATTCTCCGGAATGAATCCTGTGAGCACGGTCTGCGTCGGGATCGACACCGGCGGCACCTTCACCGACCTCGTTGCCGTCGAGCTCGAACGCGGCCGCTATTACTATCACAAAGTCCCCACGCTCACGTCGGACCCGGCCATGGGCCTTCTTAACGGCATCGCTGAATTGCTCGACGACCACAGCCTGCCGCGGGAAAGTGTGAAGTTCGTGGTGTTGGGTACCACGCTCGCTACGAACGCCGTGCTCGAAGGCAAGTGGGCGCCGACCGGCATGCTGACCACGAGCGGCTTTCGCGACGTGCTCGAGCTCGCGCGGCAGCGGCGCCCGCATTACTTCAACCTGGACATCCCCAAGCCCATGCCCCCTGCGGCACGCGACTGCCGGATCGAAGTCGCGGGCCGTATCGCCAATGATGGGGCGCAAGTCACGCCGCTTTCGGAAGACGACATCCGGCGCGCGGTGACGGTGCTCAAGGCCAAGAAGGTCGAGGCCATAGCGATCTGTTTCATGCACGCCTACGCGAACCCGGCGCACGAGGAGCGCGCCCGCGAGATCGTCAAAGAGCTTTGGCCGGAAGTCTATCTGTGCACGTCGAGCGACGTGCTCGCCGAATTTCGTGAGTTCGAGCGTTTCGCCACCGCAGTGGTGAATGCGAGTCTGATGCCGATCATGGATCGCTATCTCGAGCGTTTTGAAGCGGGGGTTGCGCAGCTCGGCATTCGTCACGCGCCTCGCGTGATGCAGTCGAACGGGGGTGCAGTCTCACCGGGGGCGGTCCGCCGGATCCCCGTGAAC
>JBKJKJ010000118.1:0-3381 GCA_046597455.1 Burkholderiales bacterium | reverse complement strand
GTGGCGATGTCGAAAACATGAATCCGGCTGTCCGCCAGTCCGCCCGCCCAGAGTTGACGCCGGTCGTCGGTGAAACCCATGTGATGCGCCTCGCTGCGTGTGTTCACCGAAAGCCGGTTGAGCACCGAGCCGAAGGTTTTTGATTTCGGGTTGGCGTCGATCGTGACGAGTTTGTCCGACCCGTCGCCCAGACCTTCGACGCCGAGCGTCCAGACGTAGACGTAATCTTCCTGCCCCTTGATGAGCTTCGAGATATACGGGGAGTTGCAGGTTTCGTCGCCATGCGCGCGCATTACGACGAGGAGCAGAAGGAGGGGTAGCAGCGCGGCCGTGGACCGTGCGGGGAGCAGGTCATAGAGTGTCATGGGAGGCCTCCAGAAACTCTAACGTTGGCAAGCCCGGTTATTCTGGTCTGGGGCCGTGCGCAACGCAAGCGCCGGCCGAACTACAGGGTGGGACTCTTGAAATCCCCGCCCAGCGCGACCAGTCCCCACGGCGGAAGCTGTGCGTCGGTGCTGAAGCTGAAGTGGGCGGCGCCGGCTTTCATGTCGCGGAACATGCGCTGCAGCGGCGAGGTGTCGTAAATGCCTGAGCCGCCGGCCATCTCCTGCAGCGAGTCGACGGCTTCGACCGCGAGCCTGATCCCCATTGCGCTGTTGCGCTTGTAGCGCAGCCGCGTTTGCGTATCGAGTGTTCCGCCCTCGTCGTAGATGCGCTGCGCTTCGGCGCAGTCGTTGCGGATGAGCAGCGCACCGGCATCTATTTTCGCGGCGGCAGCCGAGATGCGAAGCTGCACCGTCTGGAAGTCGCGCATTTTCGCGCCGGTGTAATTGGTGCTGCGCGATTTCACCCATTCGATCGTCGTGTCGAGCGCTGCGCGCGCATTGCCGATCAGGCAGCCGCCCAGGCCGTTGCCGCCGAGGGCCGAAAGCGGAATGCGGTAATGCGGATTCCGATGCTGCTCCAGCCCGGGCCACGAATGACCGGGTTTCGCCACGTACATCGAAACGATGCGATGGGCCGGCACGAACACATCCTTGCATCGCAGCGTCTTGCTGCTCGTCGCGCGCATGCCGAGCGTATGCCAGTCGTCGACGATCTCGTACTGGGAACGGTGCAGCAGCCCGTAGACGTAATCGACGGGCTTGTCGTCCTCGCGCACGATGCACGCGAGCTGGCTCCAGTCCGAATGATCGGTCCCGGACGAAAAGCTCCATTCACCGGAAACCGACAGGCCGCCATCCACGCGAACGGCGCGGCCCTGCGCAAAAGCGATCCCCGAGGCGATGCCCACGTCGGGGTTCTCGCCCCAGATTTCCTGCTGTGCCTTCGGCTCGAACCACGAGAGGTTGCGATGGTGTGCGGCGAGATTGGCGGTGACCCACGCCGTGGCGGCATCGCCGCGCCCAAGTGCTTCGGGGATGTCGAAGTAAGCGATGAAGGGCAGCTCCATTCCGCCCCACACCTTGGGCTGGAGATAGCGCAGCAGGCCGGTGCGGTGGAGCGCGTCCATGACCTCAGGCGTGAGCCTGCGCAGCGCTTCGCACTTCGGCGCCTGTTCGCGCAGGAAGGGGGTGAGCTCGTGAGCACGGCGCAGCGCCTCGTCGTAACTCACATCCGAAAAATCCCTCGCCGGTTTCTTCCTCTGCGTCGTGTCCACCGTGCGTCTCCGCTGTTCTCGCCTGCTCAAAGTATCTCACAAGGTGACAACGTGACGAGGTCACGGGGTGACGAGGTGACGGGGTGACGGGGTGACGAGCGGGTAAGGTGAAGAGGTGAGGTACATCTCATCGCATCACCCGGTTACTTCGCGAAAGCACCGGCGGCGATTTCGAAAGACCGCAGCCGCGCTGCGTGGTCGTAGATCTGACTCGTGACCATGATCTCGTCGACGCCGGTCATGGCGATGAAATCCTCGAGACCCCGACGAACGGTTTGCGCCGACCCCACCATCGAGTGCTTGAGGGCGTGGCCGACGCCGGACTTTTCCGCGGGCGACAATCTGCGATCGATATCGTCGACAGGTGGCGGGAGCGGACCGGGATCGCCGCGGCGCAGGTTGGCGAAGGCCTGCTGCAGCGAGGTGAACAACCAGCGGGCAGTTTCGTCCGAGTCCGCGGCGAAGACGTTGACGCCGGCCATGACGTACGGCGCCTCGAGTTGCGTCGAGGGTTTGAACTTCGCACGATAAACGGCACGCGCCTGCATCAGCGCGTCCGGTGCGAAGTGCGAGGCGAAAGCGTAGGGCAGGCCGAGCGCGGCCGCGAGCTGGGCGCCGTACAGGCTCGATCCCAGGATCCACAGCGGAACTTCGAGCCCGGTGCCGGGAACGGCCCGGATTTTCTGTTTCGGCTGCAGCGGCCCCAGCAGCGCCTGCAGCTCGAGCACGTCCTGTGGAAAGTAATCCGCGCTGGTTGCAGGATCGCGCCGCAACGCGCGTGCGGTTTCCATGTCGCTGCCGGGCGCGCGCCCCAGGCCGAGATCGATGCGACCGCGATAAAGGGATTCAAGGGTGCCGAATTGCTCTGCAATCACGAGCGGCGAGTGGTTGGGCAGCATGATGCCGCCGGCGCCGACGCGGATGGTTTTCGTGCCGCCTGCAACATAGCCGATCACCACCGACGTGGCGGCACTCGCGATGCCGGTCATGTTGTGATGCTCGGCGAGCCAGTAGCGCCTGTAGCCCCAGCGCTCGGCGTGTTGCGCGAGATCGAGCGTATTGTGGAAAGCCTGCGTCGCATCGCTGCCTGCGGCAATCGGTGCGAGATCGAGCACGGAGTAAGGGACCATGTCGTCCGGAAGGGCGGGGCGCGGAGGGATGTTCCGCGACTGATGCGAAGCACGCTGCGGGCCTGCGGCGCGGGCAGCGAAGTGTTGCGAAAACCTGCGGGGGTTACCGCATCATCTCGAGCGCGGAGGTGACGATCTGCCCGTCGCTGACGCGGCACAGCGTCTCCAGCGGCTCCGCGTACGGCACCGGCACGCGAGGCGCGCCAAGACGGCGCGGCGGCGCCTTCAAGGTGCCGAACAGGTGCTCCGCCACTTCCGCGACGATCTCGCCCCCGAAGCCGCCGACGCGCACGGCCTGGTGCACGACCAGAAGACGCCCTGTTTTCCCGACGGATTCGAATACCGCTTCGCGATCCCACGGCCACAATGTCCGAAGGTCGATCACTTCGGCCTGAACGCCTCGCGCGGCGAGCTTGCTCGCGGCGGCCAGGCACACGCCGCTCATGCTCGACCACGTGACGATCGTCACGTCGGTGCCGCGACGCACGATCCGCGCTTTTCCCAGTTGCGCGGGGGGCGCTTCCTCATCCACGTCGCCGGAAACTGTCCACAGCTCCTTGTGCTCCATGTAGATCACGGGATCGTCGCAGC
>JBKJKJ010000541.1:0-5588 GCA_046597455.1 Burkholderiales bacterium | reverse complement strand
CGGCGGCAGTCCGGGCGGGATATGATTGCAGGCCGCTTCCGGCTTGGAGAGCGCGCCGGATCTGGCGCCTTCGCCCGAGATTGCTGCGTGGAAGGTAAAGGCGCTATTCTTCAAGCGGTGTTTCGTTAGCGGATGATTCGATGACAGAAAGATATGGTGTCACGCCGGCCGTGCTGCACTGGCTGCTGGCCTTGCTGGTGTTCATCCTCTACGGTCTGGGCTGGTACATGGTGAACATTCCGAAAGGAACGCCGCCGGTCGCCTATTTCTACAACCTGCACAAATCGATCGGCATCGTCGCCGCCCTCCCGATCGTATTTCTGATCTGGTGGCGAACCACCCACGAGCCGCCGCCTTTGCCGGGAACGCTGGCGGCCTGGGAAGCGCGTGCAGCCCACATCAACCACGTTCTGTTCTATGTGTGCCTGGTGTTGCTGGTCACGACCGGATTCATCGAGTCCAACTTCACCAAATACGGCGTGAAGTTTTTCGGCTATCCGATGCCCAAGCTCGGCTGGGAAGATAAAACGATTTACCGGATATTCAACATCGCACACGTTTATGTTTCGCATTTCTTCGCGGTGCTGATCGCGTTACATGTCGGCGCGGCGCTGAAACACCTTCTTGTTGACCGGGATCAGATCTTCCAGCGTATGCTGCCGACAAAACCGCGGTCCTGAATCGTTCAGCGGAGGGCTACGCCCCACGGCAGCAAGCCCACGGCAATGTCGGTGAGCTTCCTGTCAGTAGTCGTATCGATGACCGATACCGTGCCTGAGCGTCCGTTTGCGACGTAAACCTTGCGCCCATCAGGTGTGATCGCCATGTTCCAGGGGCGCTGACCGACCGGAACGGTAGCCACGACAGTGTTCGTTGCGGTATCGATCACCGACACCGATCCCGATTTGCCGTTCGAGACGTAGACGCGCTTACCGCTCGGGTGCATGACCACCCCGTTCGTGAAATCCCCGCCTTTAATCGTCGCGATGACTTTGCGCGCCGCCACGTCGACTGCGAATACGGTGCTGTCCACCTCGCAGGCGATGTAGGCAACGCGCGAGTCCGGGGTGAAGGCAATGCCGCGAGGCCGGTTGCCGACCTTGATCGAGGCGACTTGCGCGCGTTTCGCCATGTCGATCACTTCGATCGTATCGGCGTCTTCCGCGCTGACGTAAAGCCAGGCCCCATCCGGGCTGAAGACGGCATGTTCGGGGTTCTTGCCGGTTACCGCGATGTTCGCCGTCACCTTGGCTGTGGTCGTGTCGACGAGCGTGACGCTGTTGGTGTCCTCGATCGCGATCGCGACCAGCGCGCCGTTGTGCGAAATGTAGACGCCTTCGGGAGACTTGCCCAACGGGACCTGGGCGGCAACGGACCGGCTTTTCAAGTCGATCACTTTCAGGGTGCTGCTCGGCGAATCACTGATGTACAGCAGCTGCGTCTTCGGATCGAGCGCGATGCCTCGCGGCTTGCCGCCGGTGCGGATTTCACCGACGACCGCGTCGGTGGCGGTGTCGATGATCGACACGGTTCCGGAGCCTTCGTTCGGGACGTAAGCGAAGGGCTCGGCAAGAGCCAGGGTGCCGAATGCGGTAACGGCAGCCGCCACAGTCCACGATGCGAGCCGGGCGGAGAGCGTAAGGGCGTGTTCCGAACTCACGCGGTCACGCACGTCCCGGTCACGCATGTCCCTTTGGCGGCTGCCGACGCTGCGCACCAGTGAGGAAAACAGGGGAATTGCAGCCAAGAAAAAGCCCGGCCGGAGCCGGGCGAGTGCGGGGCAAATGCCGGCCCCGCGAGGAGGAAACTCATGAAACGAGTCATAGCGATTCTCGGCCGTCAATCTTTCTACAGCCTTACGCAGGCCGAATCGGTTTTCAAACAATTTCATACTCCTCGGTGAAGATCTCATTCGCGATGACGATCTCAATCGCCATAACGATCTCAGTCACTCTTGCGTCTGCGCTCTGGGTGCAAGGAATGCTTTTCATGCGTCGGGCGGCGCCTGGATCGGTTGTTTATAGCGCCTCCGCCGCATAATCGGCAAGCCGGGAGCGCTCGCCGCGCATGAGCGTGATGTGTCCGCTGTGCGTCCACCCTTTCATGCGATCGACGACGTAGGTGAGGCCCGAGCTGCCTTCGGTGAGATAAGGCGTGTCGATCTGCGCGATGTTTCCGAGGCAGACGACTTTGGTGCCGGGACCCGCCCGTGTGATCAGCGTCTTCATCTGCTTGGGCGTGAGGTTCTGCGCTTCATCGATGATGAGAAACTTGTTGATGAACGTGCGTCCACGCATGAAGTTGAGCGATTTCACCTTGATCCTCGAGCGGATGAGATCGCGCGTGGCGGCGCGGCCCCATTCGCCCGCTTCATCATCGGTCTTGTTGAGCACGTCCAGATTATCCTCGAGCGCGCCCATCCATGGATTCATTTTCTCCTCCTCGGTTCCGGGGAGAAAACCGATGTCTTCGCCGACCGGCACCGTGACGCGCGTCATGATGATCTCGGAATAAGTCTTGTGCTCGAGCGTTTGCATGAGTCCGGCCGCGAGCGTCAGCAGCGTCTTGCCCGTCCCGGCCTGTCCGAGCATGGTCACGAAATCAATGTCGGGCGTCATGAGCGCGTTCAGCGCGAAGTTCTGCTCGCGGTTGCGCGCGACCACGCCCCACACGTTGTTGCGCTGGTGGCTGTAGTCCTTGAGCGTCTGCAGCACTGCGGTCTTGCCGCTCACCTCTTTTACCTGGGCATGAAAAGGCTTGTCGTCTTCGAGAAAAATGAACTCGTTCACGATGAAGCTCGACGAGAGCGGACCGCGCACGCGGTAGAAGGTGTGGCCGCCTTGCTGCCACGACTCCATGTCCTTGCCGTGCTTGTCCCAGAAATCGGCGGGAAGCTGGCGCGTGCCGCTGTAGAGGAGGTCGGTGTCCTCGAGGACCTTGTCGTTGAAGTAGTCCTCGGCAGCCAGGCCCACCGCGCGAGCCTTGATGCGCATGTTGATGTCTTTCGACACCAGGATCACTTCGCGCTTCGCGTGCGCGGCCTGCAGGTGCATGACCACGCCGATGATCTGGTTGTCGGCCTTGCCGGTACCGATGGGGAGGCTGGCAGGCAGCGTGCCGTTGATCGCTTCGGTCTGCAGGAAAAGCTTGCCGAGCGCGTTTTTGTCGCCGTGCAACTCCAGCGGTATGCCCTGAGCGATGCTCGCCTCGCAGGCGCTTACAAGCTCGTCCAGGTAGCGGCTCGCCTGGCGCGCGTTGCGCGCGACTTCCGACATGCCTTTCTTGTTGTTGTCGAGCTCTTCCAGTATCGCCATCGGGATGTAGACATCGTGCTCCTCGAAGCGGAACAGAGAGGTGGGGTCATGCATGAGCACGTTGGTGTCGAGCACGAAGAGCTTCGTGGAGGCGGGGAAACGGGCAACGTTGGATGCAGGCTTACGCTGAATCATGAACCTCCCGAAAAACTGCAGTGTTGAGCGATCAATGTTTAGTGCTTAGTGAGCCGGCATTACCATCTCACTAAACACTCGACACTGAGCACTGAGCACTGAGCACTGAGCACCGAGCACTAGTGCGCAATGGTTTTGACGAATTCGAGCACCTCCTCGACGTGTCCGGGAACCTTGATGCCGCGCCACTCCCGGCGCACGACACCCGCAGCGTCGATCACGAACGTGCTGCGCTCGATGCCGCGCACTTTCTTGCCGTACATGCTCTTCATCCTGATGACGTCGAAGGCCTTGCAGGCGATCTCGTCGGCGTCTGAGAGCAAAGCGAAAGGAAAGCTCATCTTCGTCCTGAAGCTCTCGTGCGACTTCATGCTGTCGCGCGATATGCCGTAGACGTCGCAGTTGGCGTTCTGGAATTCGGGATATAAATCCCGGAATTGCTGACCTTCGGTCGTGCAACCGGGCGTGTTGTCCTTGGGGTAGAAATAGAGGACGACGGTGCGGCCTATGGCGTCCGCGAGGCGGAAGGCCTTGCTCCCGGTAGCGGGAAGCTCCAACTCAGGCGCAGGTTGATCTAGCATCGTTGTGGAAGTATGTTGAACGAAACTCGATGCGCGCGCAAGGCCACACTGCTGCTCTTCAGCTCGCGCCAGACGCGGCCGCCTCGCCGACCTCGGCGGCGAGGCGCGCGAATCCGGTATCGCTCGCGTCGTGCAGCGTGAAGTGCGGCGCGCGGTCGAGGGCCGGATAATGCTTCAGCGTGGAGCGCGTGTACGCCGGATCGTAGTGCGACACGAGCAGCTCTTCGACGAACGCGTCGAATTCGCCTGCGCGCGCCAGGTTCTGCCACCGCTCGATCGTTTCGCGGCCGTGCAGTGCGGTGAGGCACTCGATTTGCGCGGCCACAAGCTCGGGTTCCGAGACGTAGTGGGCGTACTCGGATTTCAGCAACGCCACGCGCAGCGCCTGCGGTGCCTTGAGTACTACGCAGGGGCTTTCCCACATGGCCTCGATCAGCGCTGCCGGAACCCGCAGCCGCCCGATCTTCTTGCTCTCGGCTTCGACGAACACCGGACGCCCCGGGTCGTAGCGCCTCAGCGCGCTCCATACGAGGCTGTCGAACATCTTCTGTGACGGCTGAGGCTCGTGCGGCAGGTTTCCCAGTATCGAGCCGCGATGCGCTGCGAGCGCTTCCAGGTCGAGAACCTGGGCGCCGTGAGCGTCGAGGGCACGCAGCAGCCGGCTTTTCCCGCTACCGGTCATCCCGCACACCACGCACCACCGGTGGCGACGCGGCAGCGTTTCGAGATCGGTGATGACGCCGCGGCGATAAGCTTTGTAGCCGCCATCGAGCTGTCCCACACGCCAGCCGATCTGCGCCAGCACATGAGCCAGCGCGCCGCTGCGGCCGCCTCCGCGCCAGCAGTAGACCAGCGGGCGCCACTCGCGAGGTCGATCGTGGAAGCGCTCACGCAAATGTCTGGCGATGTTCGCGCTCACCAGCGCAGCGCCGGTTTTTTTGGCGTCGAAGGATGACGTTTGTTTATAGATCGTGCCCACGAGCTCGCGCTCCCGGTTGTCGAGCACCGGGCAGTTGATCGCGCCGGGGATGTGATCTTCGGCGAATTCGCCTTCCGAACGAACGTCGATCACCTCGTCAAACTCGGACACTTGTGCTACGTTAACCGGGATCGGTGAGCGTGCGCTGCGTTGCGGCACCTGCGACCGCGACTCGCGAGTCTGCGTCATCGCAGTGTCATCACAACCACCATCACCGTTGTCATCATTGTCGTTTCACCATTCCCCACATTTTAAAGTAAATCATGACCCTTCCCATTGAAGCGCCCGTCAGGCTCACGCTGCTTTCCCACGGCGGCGGCTGAGGCTGCAAGCTGACGCCAGCGTTGCTGAGCGAAATTCTCTCGAAGTCACCGATCACGGCGGCTTTCCCCAACCTGCTCGTCGGGAACGAATCGGCCGATGATGCAGCCGTGTATCGCATCAATGATACGCAGGCGATAGTCGCGACGACCGATTTCTTCATGCCGATCGTGGACGATCCGTTCGATTTCGGCCGCATCGCAGCGACGAATGCGATTTCCGATGTCTACGCGATGGGCGGCAAGCCGTTCATGGCGC
>JBKJKJ010000451.1:0-10877 GCA_046597455.1 Burkholderiales bacterium | reverse complement strand
CTTTCGGATGTGCAAAGACACCCCGGAGTACCCGCGACCGCCGTGCCAGCAGACGTGATAATCGGCGAGCTTGCACGGTTCGGGAATTTGAGACGGGTCGGCCTTGAGCTCCTGCAGGCACACCACGTCGGGCCGGTCGCGAGCCAGCCATTCGCAAAACTGCGCCTGGCGCGCGCGTATGCCGTTGACGTTCCAGGTGGCGATCTTCATACGCAGACGGACCTACTCTTGCGCAGCGCGTTTCTCGGTCTGCCTGTGCGTCCCCCATTCGAGCACTTCGACGAGCACCCGGGCGCGCCCGCCTGTGAGCATGTCGATACGCCGGGCGGCCGCCTGCGACAAATCGATGATGATCGATCCGCCGCGGGTGCGCCCGAAAGCGCCGCGATCGGCGATACGCACGTCCACCGAGCTGCCTTTGTCGAGGTTGGTGACCCGCACGATCGTGCCGAACGGATGACTCGGATGCGCGGCCATCAGCTCGCTGTTGCGAAAGGTCGCGCCGCTGGCGGTGCGCCGGCCATCGAAACGCTTCGCGTAGTAGGACGCCAGTCCCGTTTCGCCGGGCGTAACCGCGAGCTCGAGGGCGAGCTCCATCGCGCCTGCGCCGGACGCGCCGGCAGACGCGAGCGCGACGGCCAGCACCCGCAATGCGAATGCGGCTGCCCAGCGCTTTGCGCGTGGAAACGGGGGCCGGGGTGGGTTGGAGGGGGGCGACATGTGGGTGTGGACAATAACATAGGCTGCATTCCCGCCATAGACCAGGCGGTTCGTCACGGAAATCAGGCCGCCGGCGGTAGAAAACAGCGTGGAATCGCCCGTCGGCGCCGCACGGTCCCGCAGAAGACCGCCTCTTGTTGTCAGCCGGCAAAATATGTGAGTACCCTCGCCGCATAACCAGGACACGGCGGTGCAATCATGCTTGGGTCGTGCTCACAAGAATCCATCCACGGGACGGCCCCGGGTTCCAGGTATTCGATCGTACGCTGCGCGGTCGCGCTCCTCGTATTCACGTGGTCGTGCTGGGCGGCGGCGCACGACCTCCCGAACGACGTCAAAGTGCAGGCTTTCGTCAAACCTTCAGGACAACGTCTGCACCTGCTCGTGCGGGTGCCGATGGTCGCAATGCGCGAAGTGGACTTTCCCACGCGAACGGGCGGCTACCTCGACCTCAGCCGCGCGGATCCGGCACTGCGCGATGCCGCGAAGCTGTGGATAGCCGACAACGTCGAGCTTTATGAAGGCGGCGAGCGTCTCGATTATCCGGTCATCGCCGGCGCTCGCGTCTCGCTGCCGTCCGACCGCTCGTTCGACGCTTACGATCAGGCACTCGATCACCTGAAAGCGCCACGCCTGCCCGATGGCCTGGCGCTCTACTGGAGCCACGGTCTCCTCGACGTGCTGCTCGAATATCCGATCCGCTCCGACCGCTCCGACTTTTCGATTCATCCGAGGCTCGCGCGGCTGGGGCTGCAGGTGGTGGTGGGACTGCAATTCCTGAGCGCCGAAGGCTCGACGCGCGCTTTCGAGCTGCACGGCGATCCCGGGCTCGTGCGGCTGGACCCCCGCTGGCATCAGGCTTTCCTGCGCTTCGTCGAGCTCGGCTTCGAGCACATTCTGAGCGGCAGCGATCATCTGCTGTTCCTGCTCTGCCTCGTCATCCCTTTTCGTAAACTGCGACCGCTCGTGCTCATTGTCACGGCGTTCACCGTCGCGCATTCGATCACGCTGATCGCGTCGGTGTTCGGCTACGCACCCGGGGGACTGTGGTTCCCGCCGCTGATAGAGACCCTCATCGCAGCCTCGATCGTTTACATGGCACTCGAAAACATCGTCGGCTACAAGCTTCAGCGCCGCTGGATCATCGCGTTTGCATTCGGACTGGTACACGGCTTCGGCTTTTCCTTCGCGCTGGCCCAGACACTGCAATTCGCCGGCGCACATCTCGCGACTTCGCTGCTCGGATTCAACCTCGGCATCGAGCTTGGCCAGATCGCGGGGCTCGCCGTCATGATTCCTGCACTCGGGCTGCTCTTTCGATACGTCACCGCCGAGCGCATGGGCACGATCATCCTGTCTGCTTTCATTGCGCACACCGCGTGGCACTGGACGATCGAGCGTTCGGAACGCCTCGGAAAATACCCGTGGCCCGCGACTGATGCGGCGACGCTTGCCGCGGCCATCCGCTGGCTCATACTCGGGATCGTAGCCTCGGCATTCCTGTGGGTGCTGGCAGGGCCGCTCAAAGCTCGAATAGAAGCGCGAAGAAAAGCGCGGCGCCGCGACACCCTCGCCCCAAGGGAGGAGCGATGAAGAACGACACGTAGACACGACGCAGTTACCGATATCACCGACTACACCCCGCCGGGCAAGTTGCCGTCTCGCAGCAGCACGGGACAGGACCGGGGTGTATCATCGCCGCACGCCGGGCGCCCGGCCCGTCCGCACCCAGCGACACCGCGCTCAGCACCAAGGACTTCCATGTCTACACAAAATCCGCCTGCATCGGGTCAACCGAGCAGCACCGTCACCTTCAAAGGCAAGTCGGGAGAGCGCTACGCTTTCCAGGCTCTACCGTTCGACACCCGGCTCAAAGCGGTCGGCGGCGTGTATGTCGTGACCCGCCGGGCCTACGAAGACCGAACCTTTCCGACGAAAGCCAGCCATCATGTGCTCGCAGTCGGACAGACACCCGATCTTGCCGCGGCCTTTCTGAGCAAAGCGGAGCGGACCAAGCTCGCGGGGCAGGGCGCCAACTGCATCTGCCTGCACGCACTGCCGGATGAGGAACGGCGCCTGGCGATCGAAAAAGATCTCGTCGAAGGCACCGGCGACCTGCTTCATTACCTGTTCCGAGCCACGCCCTAGGCGCTTGTCGGACTTGCGATGCGACAAGCTCCTTATGCAAAACCGATGGCAGGGGAAACTAAAGGGAACTAAAGGGGGACTTATGCCCGCAGGGCGCGGGGCGGGAACCGAAATTGCAATGGTGATGACACCATGCGAAAACATCCCGTCAGACCTGTTTGCGTCGCCCTTGCGGCGATCTTCCTGGGTGCCGCCCCGGCTGCCTTTTCTGAAATGTATCGCTGGGTCGACGACCAGGGCGCAGTGAAGTATTCGAATCAACGCCCGCCCGACGCTCCCGGGATGCGGAACGTGACCGTGATCGACGACACCCCCGGCACGATGACTCCAGCGGAACAGCGCACGCTGGAGATACTCAATGCCCATCGCGAGATCGAGGCGACCCCGGCTGCGACCGGCGGCATGCGCGGTGCGCCCGGACCGCTGGGCACAGCGGGAGAGGAATTACCGATGGCGCCCCGCGCGAGTGTCGCGCCGAATATGCCTGAAGCGGTTCGCGATCCCTGTCTCACCAGCGCAGATCCGCGGTGTCCTGAAAAGAATCGTGCTTATTACGTTCCGGGACGCGGCTACGCCCCCAGCGCGGTGCGGCTTGCACGCGAAGCCGAGACGTCGCCCGGTGCCGGTGCTACGACCGGTGCCGCGGGTAATGGTGCGCTCACCGGCGGTGCCATCATTCCGCCGCCCCGCGTCGCGCCGCCTTCCAGCAGCTATGCTCTGCCTGGCGGCAGTTTCGAAGCCGTAGACCTGCGCAGGCCCTAGACCGGCGCGAGAAACCCTGCGCGCAGCAACCCGACGGGCTCACGCGCGCTCAAAGCGGTGCTTACGCCGACGTGGCAACGTGCTGACTCGTTACTTCCAGCACGAGCTTGCCCGTAGCGCCGACGATCCGTGTGTGAACCACCGCGAGATTCCGGCCCTGTTGCACGATGGCCGAGTTCACTTTCAACTTCGGCCCCAGCCCCGGGCTGACGAACCATGCGGTGATGTTGGACAGCCGCATCGTTGCCGGCGCGGCGGCACTGGCAACCTGCGCGGCCGCGCCCACCAGCACGCCGCCGTGAATGTGGCCCACGCGGTTACCCAGATGCGGTGCGACCCTGATCGCGAGCTGCGCCTTGCCGTCCCGCTTCTTCGGAATGCCGCACCAGAAATGCTCGATGAAAGGATGCGCATCGGTCGCCGCGCGTTCGGCGCGCTTGCAGCTTCTGAGTGCTGCGAGCTCGTCTTCGTCGAGTTGAGTGCGCGTAAGCGGTTCGGCCCTCACGCTTTCCGGTACCCACGGGAGGGTCGCCTGAGTCTCGTCCCCGGGCAAGTCCAGCATGACGAATGCCCCCGACGCGTGCCCCAGCAGGGTCTCGCCCGACATGATGGATGCAGTCGATAACGCCTGCCGGACTGCGGTCCGCTCCGAATAGGCGGTAAAGCGCGCGTGCGCAACGACCTCGTCGCGAACCGGCGCGCCGGTCATCTGCATCTGCAGTTGAACCGTGGCCGGCCGCCGGCTCGGCCCCGCTTTGATGCGCGTCACCGACCCCAGCGCGATATCGACGAGCACGCAAAGCGTGGGCCAGTTCAGCTCACCGGCGCCATCGCGAAACGCGGCGTCGTGGTCGAAGCCCACTATCACATCGCCATCACCCGTCTCATGCCCGGACAGACCCATGAACACGCCTGGGAAATTGAGCTTCGCCTGGCGATTGACGGCGAGCGCATGCAACACGCGCGTGGAATAAGCAGCCGCACCGCTGCGGGTTTTCGTCATGGATTCTTTCAATTCGAGTTGGAGCGCGTCACGCGACGCGCAGATTCGCGGCTTTCATGGCGCGCGCGGGGGCGCCGTGTGAACGTGTTGAAGGTATTGAACCGATCCGCCGTACCGGCTCACACGTGCGCCGGCGCCGCCAGCCCCGGCAGTGTTTCCCCTTTCAGCCACGCGTTGATGTTTTTCACGGCGTTGCGGTAGAAAGCCTTCAGATTCTCATCGGTGACATAACCGACGTGCGGCGTCAGAACGACGTTATCGAGACGCCGCAAAGGGTGATCCTTCGCCAGCGGCTCTTCCCAGAAAACATCCAGGCCCGCGCCCGCGATCCGGCGCTCGTGCAAGGCGCTCATCAGCGCTTTCTCGTCGACGAGCGGACCTCGCGACGTGTTGATGAGGTAAGCCGAGGGTTTCATGGCCGCAATTTCGGCCTCGCCGACGATGCCCCGGGTCGTGGCGTTCGACACCAGATGGAGCGAGACCACGTCGGCCTCGGCGAACAGCGCCGACTTCGAAACACGGCGCACCCCCGCGGCTGCGGCACGCTCGTCGGTGAGGTTCGGGCTCCACGCGATCACCTCCATGCCGAACGCGAGCCCGACGCGGGTGACATACTGCCCCAGGCGGCCGAGGCCGACGACACCCAGCACTTTCCCCGACAGTGATTCGGTGATGACGGTTTGCCACTCACCGGCGCGCAGCGCGTTGTGAGCCTGCACCACCCGCTTATGCAAAGCGAGGATCAGCGACCACGCGACTTCGGCGGTCGAGCTCGACCCGCTGCGCGCGCCCGGGCTGCTGCACACGACGATGCCGCGTCGCGCGCACGCGTCGGCGTCGATGCTGGGGTTGCGCCCGCCTGTGCTCACGAGCAGGCGCAGGTTCGGCAATGCGTCGATGACGGCAGCCGGAAACGGCGTGCGCTCGCGCATCGCGACGATGACATCGTAGGGTTGCAGCTGCGCGACGAGCTCATCGTGTCCCGCGATGTGCTCCGCGAACGCACGGACCTCGGTTCCGGCCGGCAGCGCGCCCCAGTCGGCTGACTTCGTGGCGACCTGCTGGTAGTCATCCAGAATTGCGATCTTCATGCCATACACTCCTCGGACGTTCAGGCGACCGCACCTGATTTTCGAAGCTTCGCGATATCGTCGGCGCTGTAGCCGGCGGATGCGAGAATCGCGTCGGTGTGCTGGCCCAGCTGCGGCGGAGGCGTTTCGATCGATGCACCGTCGTGCGCGAACTTGAATGCAGCCATCGGCACGGTGACAGGCTTGCCCACACCCGGCACGTTGTCGTGCCGGTGCAATACGCCACGGTGCTTCAGATGGGGATCCTGCAATGTCTCCTTCAGCTCGCGCACACGCGTCGCAGGAACGTGTTTCGCCTGGAAGTAGTCTTCCCATTCCTGAGCGGTTTTTTCCTTGATCTTCTTCGCGATCATCGCCTGCTTCTCGTCATAGCGGCCGTAACGCTCTTCGAGACTGCTACGCTCGGCTTCGCCCGGCTCGCCGATCGCGGCGTAGAAGCGGCGGTGCTGACGCGAATTCGACGCGGCGAGCTGCAGCAGACCGTCGCTCGCCTCCTGCATCGACGACTCGGGAAAGCGCATTTTGTTGCCCGCGCGCTTGGTCGTGTGGCCGCTGTGGAAATAATCGGTGATGTGCGACGCCTGGAGGATGAGCGCGACGTCGAGCATCGCCATATCGATGTGCTGCCCTTTACCGGTTCGCAGCGTCTGATAGAGCGCGGCAGATATGGCGAAAGCGCCGGTGGTCCCGACGGCGTAGTCGATCACGGGCGCGCCCACTTTTGTCGGTCCGCTCGTTTCGGTTCCCGTGGTCGCGGTGATCCCCGAAGTGGCCTGGATCGCGTGGTCGTAGGCGGTCATGTTGCCGCGCGGCCCGTCCTGGCCGAACGCGGTCATCGAGGCATAGACGAGCTTGGGATTGAGCCGCGCGAAATCCTCGTAACCCAGACCCAGCGCCTTCAGTGCGCCGGGCCGGTAGTTCTCGATGAAAACGTCCGCCCAGTCTTTCACCAGGCGCTTGAGCGCTTCGCGCCCACCTTCGGTCTTGAGGTTGAGCGCAATGGAGCGCTTGTTGGAGCCCTGGGTGAGAAAGCCCGTTCCCATGCGCTTCTTGTTGAGCGCCATGTCCGCGCCCGACTCGCGGCTCTGATCGGGCTCATTCGGGTCCTCCACCTTGATCACATCCGCGCCCAGCACCGCCAGTTGATACGCTGCGAAGGGCCCCGCCAGCACGTGCGTGCAATCAAGTATCTTTACACCTTCGAAAGGTCGCATTCCTGAATCCTCCCTAATGTCTTCCGATTATAAGGAAGCTCGCGCGTCAGAACTTCTCGACCCACGGCCTCAATTCCATCTCCCAGGTCCAGGCGCTGCGCGGCTGACGCAGCACGTGCAGATAGTTCACCGCGATGGCATCCGGATCGAGCATGGCGTCGGGCATGTCCGAGGGCGGCGTGCGCCCGGCCTGGGCGATCGCGCCGTCGATCACGAAGTGCGCTACGTGTATGCCCTGGGGGCTCAACTCTCGCGCCAGACTCTGTGCCAGCCCGCGCAGCGCGAACTTCCCCATCGCGAACGGCGCCGACAGCGGGTAACCTTTCACGCTCGCCGAAGCGCCGGTAAACAGAATCGCGCCGGCTCGTTTCGGCACCATGCGGCGCGCCGCCTCCTGCGCGACCAGGAAGCCGCCGTAAGCCGATACGGCGATCGCGCGTTCGACGTCCGCTGGATCGAGATCCACCAGCGGGCCGCGCGCACGGCCGCTCGCGTTGTAGACCACGACCTGGGGCGAGCCCATCGCCGCGTCGACTTCTACGAAAAGGTTGACGACCTCGTCCGGCTTGGTCGCATCGCACGCGAAGGCTTTCGCCCCGGTTTCCCCGCACAGCGCTTCGAGCTTGCGCGTGTCGCGCGAAGCGAGCGCGACCTGCATGCCGTAGCGCGAAAAAAGTCGCGTCAGTGCGGCGCTCAAACCGTGCCCCGCGCCGACGATCAGCGCACGGTGGAATTCTTCAGCCATAGCATTCCGTCCCCATAGCATTCGCGTTCATTTCGAGCGCCCGTGCGCTCAGCGTTTCTCCGCCGGCGTGGATGTCGCCGGGCCCATGCCCCAGATCTGTATCATGGCCTCTTCGTCCTTCGCGCCGTCGTAATGCACTTTGTTGCCGTAGTGAACCACGAAGCTGCCGGCAGGCATCGGGACCGTGCTCGCCGGGTCGAACTTGTCTCCCGAACCCACCCACCATGTTCCCGAGAGTACCGCGATGAAGCGATCGTTAGGGTGAAAATGCGGCCGGCTCATGTTTCCCGGCAGCCATTTCAGCCGCACGACGTACGGTCCGGGTTTGGCGGGGTCGCCGAACAGGACCACCTGCTCATTCGTGCCGGCGGCATTTTTCGTCAACCTGATCTCGGGCGGGAGCTTGTATCCGACCGCTTCCCGGTCGAGCTCCGCGGCGGCAACAGCCCCACACGACACCGCAAACGCACACACCGCAGTGAATCGAAGGATAGTCGACATCATGGCACCTCCCTCATACGTACTCGGGATCGAACGCATACCGCTTCGTTGCTCACGTCATCTCCGCTCACATCACCTCTCAACCAAGGCAGGAAAAGTCGCAGCGCCCGAACGCCTGCGGCTGCGCGGGCAGGCTGCCATTGTCGCTCAGGGTCCGGAATCGCGATTATGATTCCAATCGGGCGCTTTGCGACAGGCCGCAGTCGTGAGCCCCGCGGAGTGCCGCGCCCCCGCCGGGCAGCGTCATGAGCGCGCAAGATGTGCCGCCGCGAATGAAATCGGGAATGCCGGGGCGGGTATCATGGAGTCTCAAAAAAACAGCGCGTGAGGATCCGATGAGTCAGCCTGCCATACCCGCCTTGTCTTCGGCGCACGGCGCCGCCATTCCCGCGCTCGGCTTCGGCACCTCGCAGCTCGGCGACTGCCAGAACGTGGTCGCGAAAGCGATCGAGCTCGGCTATCGCCACATCGACACCGCGTGGAAATACGGGTCTGAAAAAGGCGTCGGGATCGGCATACGCGCCTCGGGCGTTGCGCGAGAAGACCTGTTTCTTACGACCAAGGTTTCTCACGAGTACCTGCGAGAGGCAGACTTCGCGCGCTCCGTCGACGAGAGCCTCGCGAACCTGCAAGTGGATTACGTCGACCTGCTGGAAGTGCACTGGCCGACGATCGACGGCATACCGCTGGCCGAAACGATGGGCGCTTTGGCGAAAGCGAAGCGCGAGGGCAAGGCACGGCACATCGGTGTTGCGAACTTCAACATCGCGCTAATCGAGGAAGCGATCCGCCTTTGCCCGGAGCCGCTCGATGCACTGCAGGGCGAGTATCACCCTTATCTCGACCAGTCCAAGGTACTGGCGGCGTGCAGGCGGCTGGGACTGGTGTTCACGGCCTACTGCCCCCTCGCACGCGGGGGCGTTTTCAACGATCCGGTGATCGGGGAGATCGCCGACCGAAAGGGCAAGACGATTGCCCAGATCGCATTGCGGTGGCTGATGCAGCAAGGCAACATCGCCGCGATTCCGCGATCGGCCAATCCGAAACACATGGCCGAAAGCCTGCAGATTTTTGATTTCGAGCTCACCGCAGATGAGATGAGCCGAATCGGCGCGCTCAAGCGTCCCGATGGCCGCATCGCCAATCCGAAAGGCCGTGCGCCTCCGTGGGACTGAAGCCGTACGCGCGTTACGGATAAGGGGCAGAATAGGCTGTCGGGGGGACGAACCCGTGCCTCGCGCTGCGGTCTTACACCCCATGGAGATCGTCATGTCGCTGCCCACTTTGATCCGGTTCCACGCTGCACTGACCGCCATTGCGTTCGGGGGCATCCTGTCGGCCATCGCACCGGTGGCCGGTGCGCAGGTCTACAAATGGGTCGACGAAAAAGGCGTCGTCAACTACGGCAACAAGCCGCCGGCAAGCTCGCGCGGAGCCAAAGGTGCCGCCGTTGTCGAGGATCGCGTTTCGGTTTACACACCCGACCCGGCGGTCACGCAGGCTACGCAGAACGCACGCAACCGAAGCGGGCTGCCGAATACGGGCGGGAGTTTCACGGTTCAGGGACAGCCTGAGCGCAGCACCGTCCCGCCGATAGCGGCCGCGCCGGCGCCTAACGCTTCCGCCTCCCGCGATCCCTGCGCGGGCGGGGAGTCTGGCTACACACGGGACGTCAGCTGTTACGGGTATCCGAGCGCGTATCCCGGGCGTTACGGCACGCCCAGGCTCGTGCAACCGCAATTGCCGCAGGGCGCCATCGCAGGCAACGTCAACCAGGGCAACAGCTACACGCCGGGGCTCTCCACGCAGGGGCCGCTCGCGACGACGCCATCCACTCGCCCCGCGCCCAGCGCAAGCTTTACGCTCAAGGAGCGGGACGATCGCAGCGCACCCGTCGAGCGCGGCCACCGCTGGCGTTAAGAAACGCCCCCCTCCATCCCGTCAGTCCCGACCCTTATTTCAGGCGCTTCAACAGCGCCTGCGCTGCGGCCGGCGCCCGCTCCTTGGCGCCGCTCACGAAAAACACGAAGACATCCCGCGCGCCTGTTTTCGAAGCCGATTTGTCCACGCGCGGAAATTCCTTCGGTTCGCTGCCCCGTGCGAACGTGCGCGCGATCTTCGCCCACGCGTCCAGCGCCACCGCGCCGTAGCCGTTCTTGATCGACGATCGCGAGCGCACGAGGCGCGCGTAGACGAAATCGGAAGTGATGTCGCCGATCGACGGATACTCGTCCGAGTCGGTATAGACGATCCCCGCCCGATAGCGGCGCGCAAGCGCCACGAACCCGGGCGTGAGGAAACTCTCATGGCGCGGCTCGAGCACGTGCCTTGCGGGGCGATCGCCGATCGTGGTCGGCAGCAGCTTGAGAAAGGCTTCGAAGTCGTCGGCATCGAAGCGCTTGGTCGGCGCAAATTGCCAGAGGATCGGGCCGAGCTTGTCCCCGAGCGCGGCAAGACCGCTCCCGATGAAGCGCTCGACCGCTTCCCCCGCCTCGCCCAGAACTATGCGGTTTGTCGCATAGCGCGACGCCTTCACCGAGAACACGAAATCGTCAGGCGTCTGGTCGCGCCATTTCGCGAAGGTTTCCGCTTTCTGCGTGCGGTAATAGGTCCCGTTGATCTCAATCGCGGTCACCTGCCTGCTCGCGTATTCGAGCTCCCGCGCCTGGGTCAACCCCTCGGGATAAAACGTC
>JBKJKJ010000285.1:0-3420 GCA_046597455.1 Burkholderiales bacterium | reverse complement strand
AAAAGCCGCCTCGCTGGGCTTCAATCTGCAGCCGATCACCGCCGTTGGCGCATAGCACACGCACCGCTATCGCTTTGATTCGGCGACAGTCTATAGGCTGTTTCTTGAGAGCGTCGCAATAGCAAAGTCGAAGGATGGACGGCTGCTCTGCGAACGGCGCCCGCGTTGTTCATGCTTCGACTTCGCCGGCGGCTACGCTCAGCACGAACGGGAATCGTGGTTCGGATGCTGTTGATCCGTGCCTGAGCGGCGGGACGGCCCGGCTGATTCCGCCCCTGCGTCGCGGTTCCCGCGGTCGTGCACTGTGGTACGCTTCCGAGCCTGCCCGCAGCCAATATCCTGGAGGACCGATGAATCCCGCCGACACCCTGCTCGCCCGCTCCGGCGCGCAAATCCTGGTCGACTCGCTGAAAATTCACGGCGTCGATACCGCGTTCGGTGTGCCGGGCGAGTCGTATCTGGCCGTGCTCGATTCGATGGTCGACAGCGGCATCCGGTTCGTCATCTGCCGCCAGGAAGGCGGCGCGGCCAACATGGCCGATGCCTACGGCAAGCTGACCGGACAGCCCGGCATCTGCATGGTGACTCGCGGCCCCGGCGCGACCAACGCTTCGCTCGGCATCCACACCGCGCACCAGGACTCGACACCCCTGATTCTTTTCATCGGCCAGGTCGGCAACGACGTGGTCGAGCGCGAAGCTTTCCAGGAAATCGATTACCGGCGCATGTTCGGCCCCATGGCCAAATGGGTGGCGCAGATCGATCGGGCGGACCGCGTTCCCGAATACATCAGCCACGCATTCCACACCGCGACGTCGGGACGTCCCGGCCCGGTCGTCTTGGCGTTGCCCGAAGACATGCAAACGCAAATGGCGAGCGTTCCCGACACCGGACGCTATCAGCGCGTGGCGGCGCATCCCGGCCCAGCGCAGATGCAGACGCTGCGTGACATGCTCTCGCAGGCCCAGCGCCCGATGGTCATCGTCGGCGGCGGCGGCTGGAGCCGCGCAGCGTGCGACGACCTGCAGGCTTTCGTGACAGCCTACAACCTGCCCGTCGGCTGCGCCTATCGCTGCCAGGATCTCATCGACAATCGCGATCCACACTATGTCGGCGATGTCGCGGTCGGACTGAACCCCAAGCTGGCCGAGCGTTTCCAGCAATGCGATCTGCTGCTGGTGATCGGCGCGCGACTCGGCGAATGGACCACGGTCAATTACACGCTGTTCGACCTGCCGCGCCTGAAGCAGAAATTCGTACACGTTCATCCCGGCGCGGAAGAGCTCGGCCGGGTTTACCAGGGCGACCTCCTCATTAACTCCGGCATGCCCGAGTTCGCGGCCGCCGCTCGCGCCCTCGAGCCGGTCAAGCGGACGTGGGACGACTGGACCGGCGGCGCGCGCGCCGATCTCGACGCCTGGCAGCAGCCGGTCAAAGTCCCGGGCAAAGTGAACATGAGCGAGATCATTCACTTCCTGCGTAAACGCCTGCCGCACGACGCGATCATCACCAACGGCGCGGGCAACTTCTCGCTGTGGGCGCACCGCTTCTATCAATACGGCCCTTTCCGCACTCAACTGGCACCGACCAGCGGCGCGATGGGTTACGGCGTGCCCGCGGGCGTCGCGGCGAAAATCGTGTGTCCCGAGCGCACCGTCGTCACCTTCTCGGGCGACGGCGACTTCCTCATGACGGGACAGGAGCTCGCGACCGCCGCCCAGTACGATGCGAAAGTACTTTTCATCGTGGTGAACAACGGCATGTTCGGCACCATCCGCATGCACCAGGAGCGCGAATTCCCGGGACGGGTCAGCGGCACCCAGCTCAAGAATCCCGACTTCGCCGCGCTGGCACGCGCCTATGGTTTCCACGGCGAGATCGTCGAGACCACGGCGGAATTCGAAGGCGCATTCGACCGCGCGCAAAAAGCGCCGACTTCGGCCCTGATCGAAGTCCGAATCGACCCCGATGCGATCAGCCCGCGCACCACGCTGTCGGCGATACGGGCGGAAGCGTTGAAGAACAAATCGAAAGCGTAGTGTGGTATTCCGCAAGCTCGATGCATGAGGGGACCGTCAGTCCGGACGAGCCGGCCACGCCAGTCTTCAGTCTTTGAGTATCAGGGGGAACCATGATCCGGTATCTGTCCGAAAGCGACGTCAAACAGCTGCTCACCATGCCCATGGCGGTGAGCCTCGTCGAAGCAGCGCTCAAGGCGCGAGCCGAAGGCCGGGCGACCGACATTCCCCGTGTTCGCACGCGCACCCCCCAGGGCACGCTGCACGTGCTTCAGGCGGCTTCCCAGGACCTCGACCGCATCGGTTTCAAGGCCTATTACTCGAGCTCGACCGGCACCCGCTTTCACGTACATCTGTACGACCTCACCAAAGGCCCCCACCTGGCGATGGTCGAGGCCAATCATCTAGGCATCGTGCGCACCGGCGCGGCGAGCGGCGTGGCGACGCGTTGTCTCGCCCGGCCGAATGCGTCCATCGTCGCGGCGGTGGGCGCTGGACGCCAGGCGGTGGGCCAGCTCGAAGCGATATGCGAAGTCTGCAAGGTGAGTGAAGTTCGCGTGTGGAGCCGCAAGGCCGAGACCTCGCGCAAGTTCATCGACACACTCGAAAAGCGCCTCAACGTCGCAATGCGGCCGGTCGACAGCGTGGCTGAAGCCGTAAGGGGCGCTGACATCATCAACGTGATGACCAAAGCCGGTGAGCCCGTCCTGCGCGGGGAATGGCTCGAGCCCGGGCAGCACATCAACGCCGCCGGTTCGAACTCGCTGATCCGCCGCGAGATCGATCTTGCCGCGGTCAAGCGCTGCAACTACATCACCGTCGACTCGCGCGGCACGGCGCGCAATGAATGCGGAGACCTGCTGCCTGCGATCGAGAGCGGTCTCACGGACTGGGACACGCTCACCGAGATCGGCGATGTGCTCATCGGACGCGCACCGCGGCGCACTTCACCTCACCAGATCACCCTCTACGAATCCCACGGCATGGGCATCCAGGACCTCTACGTTGCGGACACGCTCGTCGCGCTCTCGCGGGAGCGCGGGATCGGCGTCGACCTGCCGGTGGGCGTCTGAAAACCCAGGAAAGTCGATCGACGTGAACAGTAAAGACAGATCGGGGCCGCTCGCCGGCATCCGCGTGCTCGACATGAGCCGCATCCTCGCCGGCCCGTGGTGCGGACAGGTGCTCGCCGACCTCGGCGCCGAAGTCATCAAGGTGGAACGCCCCGGTACGGGCGACGACACCCGCGCCTGGGGTCCGCCCTTCCTGCAGGATGGCAACGGTGTTGACACCGCCGAGACAGCCTATTTCCTGTGCGCCAATCGCGGCAAGAAGTCTGTCACGCTCGACATCGCCTCTGAGCAAGGACGCGGCATCGTGCGCTCGCTGGCGGCCCAATGCG
>JBKJKJ010000311.1:0-2821 GCA_046597455.1 Burkholderiales bacterium | reverse complement strand
TGGGTGACGTCCGCTCCACGCATCGTTTAGTGCCTCTGATTCACTCGAATAAACTGCTCAACGTACGTCCTTCGATTCCGTGGACCGAATCTGGGATAAATTCAACAAACTGCTAGTCAGCCGCTGATGAGACGATTGATATCGTTATATAAGGCAAAAGCCATCAACACGAACAACAGCGCCATGCCGAGGTGTTGCCCGATTTCGATGGCTTTGTCCGACACCGGACTGCCTTTGAAA
Source organism: Burkholderiales bacterium (assembly GCA_046597455.1). Classification (GTDB taxonomy): domain Bacteria; phylum Pseudomonadota; class Gammaproteobacteria; order Burkholderiales; family SG8-41; genus JAQGMV01. The sequence continues at coordinate 2,581 of JBKJKJ010000311.1, read as the reverse complement.
ATTTCGAACGTATAATACATCAAATGCCCTCCATCCAATAAGGGTATCGGCAGCAGATTGAGCACGCCAAGGCTGATGCTGATCAATGCAAGAAAAAGAAAGAACGATACCCCACCCATCTGCGCGGACTGGCCTGCGTAATCCGCAATGGTGATCGGACCGCTGAGGTTCTTCAGCGAAACCTCACCCACGATCATTTTGCCCAGCATCTTCAAACTGAAGACGGACGTATCCCACGTCTTGTGCAGCGCTTTGGACAAGCTCTCCACAGGTCCATAGGTCACCACCGTCATGAGTTCGGCAAAAGCCTCACGGTCGATTTTCGGACCCGCACCGATGCGTCCGACGGACTTCCCACTCTCGTTGACGACCTGCGGGGTCACCTGCAACACGGTGGTACCTTCCGGCCGGCGCACTTCCAGCGTGAGCGGGTCCCCCGGGTGGGCGCGAATCGCCAAGACCACGTCCTCCCACAATCGTGTCCGCACATTATTTACCGAAACGATTTCATCGCCAGCTTTCAAGCCCGCGCGCTCTGCGGCGCCGCTACCCACGAGGTTGCCTATGACAGGAGCAAGAGGCGGGTTGTAGCGGGCGAGTCCGAGGGTACGCAGGAAATCGCTGTCGAGATCGGCAGCCGTGAGCGCGCCCAGGTTCAGCTCATGCTGTTTCTCAGAACCTTGCGCCGTGCGAACCGTCACCAGCACGCGATCCTTCTGCACGGCCCGCTGCAATAAAAGCCAGCGCGCGTCCTGCCACGTCGCGACGCGCTCATCGCCGATCCCGGTAATGGTATCGCCTGTGCTGAAGCCGGCCACCGCCGCCGGTGTATTCTGCGCAACCGGACCGAGCACCGGTTTAATCCCCGGCACGCCATGCATGAAAAGAGCCCAGTACAAGACGATAGCAAGCAGGAAATTGGCAACAGGCCCCGCGAGCACGATTGCAAAGCGCCGCCACACCGGCTGGCGGTTGAAAGCACGGTCGGTCTCTCCGGGATCGACCGGACCTTCACGCTCGTCGAGCATTTTGACGTAGCCGCCGAGTGGAAAAGCCGCGATCACCCATTCAGTCCGGTCCGGGCCGCCGGCATACGTCCACAAAGGCTTCCCGAAGCCGACGGAAAACCGCAGCACTTTGACGTTGCAAAGTCGCGCAACGCCGTAATGGCCAAGCTCGTGGATGATGATGAGGATCCCGAGCGTGACCAGAAATGAGAGCACCGTCGTAACAAAGGTCATGATCGCAATCCGGTCTGGTTGACACGGGGTAAGAGCACCGAAGCGGGCCGGGCGTTCCCCGAAGCCGGTGATGAGCGATCCGACAACCACTGTTCGGCGCAGGCGCGCGCCGCTCGATCGGCCTCGAGCACGTCTTCCAGTGACGCGACATGCCCGGTCTCGCAGCGCGCAAGCACTGCCTCGATGAGCTGGGGAATTTCGGCGAACCCGATGACCCCGGAAAGAAAACGTTCGACCGCGACTTCATTGGCCGCATTCAGAACTGCAGGCGCCCATCCCCCGGCCTCCAGCGCTGCATAAGCCAGCCGCAGGCACGGAAAGCGCGTCAGGTCCGGCGCCTCGAAATTCAACGCACCCACGCGCGCGAGATCCAGGAACTCGACTCCAGCCTCGATGCGCTCCGGAAAAGCGAGTGCGTGGGCGATGGGCGTGCGCATATCGGGATTGCCGAGTTGCGCAATCACCGACCCGTCGACGTACTCGACGAGCGAATGCACGACGCTCTGCGGATGGATCACGACGTCGATTTGTCGCGGGTGCGCGTTGAAGAGCCAACGGGCCTCGATCACTTCCAGACCCTTGTTCATCATCGTCGCCGAATCCACGGAGATCTTGCGTCCCATGCTCCAGTTCGGATGCGCGCAAGCTGCGTCAGGGGTCACTTCTGCGAGCTCGCTCGCCGGTGTAAGCCGGAACGGTCCGCCTGACGCCGTCAGGAGAATGCGGCGAACACCGACGGCGGCAAGATCGCCCGCAAAGCGCGGAGGCAACGCCTGGAACACCGCGTTATGCTCGCTGTCGATCGGCAGCAGCGTGGCCCCCCCGGCACGCACCGCGTCCATGAAGACACCGCCAGCAGTCACCAGGGCTTCCTTGTTTGCGAGCAGCAGCTTTTTTCCCGCGCGGGCGGCGGCGATTGCCGGCTCGAGCCCGGCGATGCCCACGATTGCCGCCATCACCGTGTCGACCTGCGGCAGGCTTGCGACGCGATTCAACGCCTCCCTTCCGCAAAGCACTTCGGTGTCGAGCCCCTCTTTGGCCACCTGCCGCGCCAGCTGCTCGGCTGCGTCCGGCAGCGAGATCACGGCATAGCGCGGGCGATGTCTGCGGCACTGCTCAAGCAGCGCAGCGGCTTGTACGTGGGCCGTGAGGGCAATAATGCGAAAGCGCTCGGGATGACGGGCAGCGACGTCAAGCGTACTGACGCCGACGCTGCCCGTGGAGCCGAGAATCGCAAGGTTTTGAAGGCGCCCCATAGTCATCGTCAGCTGTCAGCCCATGCGCGCACGGTCAGCGCAGATAGAAAGCGAGCGCCGCGGCCGGCAGCGTGGCGGTCAGGC
>JBKJKJ010000299.1:0-3790 GCA_046597455.1 Burkholderiales bacterium | reverse complement strand
CACGGTGCATGCCTCGGCGACGATGCCGAACTTCATCATCACCGAATACTTCCTGCCTTTCGTCGAGTTCGGCGATTCCATCTGTGCGAATCAACTCAAGCCCAAGAACGGTTACATCGATCTGCCTACCGCCCCGGGGCTGGGAATCGAGATCGACGAGGCGGCGCTGAAGCGCGTGCCGGCGAAGCCTTATACGCTGCGCAAGCTGCGTCACCCGGCTGACGAGGGCCCGTGATCCGCTGCCTTTCACGTGGTGCGGTGCCGCAGTGACCACCAAGCTCGCGGGACCGCTTAAACGTGAGGTGTCGATCGGCGAAGAGCGCTACACCGTGACGATCGATCCTCACGGTCTGAAGCTCGTGCCGAAAGGGCGGCGTAAAGGCTATGCGCTCGAATGGGCCTCGTTCATTAATGGCGACGCCGCGCTTGCGACGGCGCTCAACGCGTCGATGGCTGCGGCGCCCCAGCCTCGCGCTACGGTGAAAAAAGCCCCAAAGCAGCGGCGGGCGCGGCGTTAGCAAGGGCCAGTTGCGGTCTTACAAGTTCTTACAGTTTTGTTTCGCACCCTTGCAGGCCTTCCCGGTCCGACATACCGGATGCATAACAACTGCGAGGTGCGAATATGAAAAAGCTGATCGTGGCGGCCCTGGCCGCTGCCGGCCTGGGGGGCTGCGTGGCCGTGCCGGCCCCGTACTATGGAGACTCGGCGGTTTACTATCCGGCACCGGCAGTGGGGGTCGGCGTCTACTCGGCTCCGTCGGCGTATTACGGACGGGGTGGGTATTACGGCGGCGGGTATGGCCATTCGCGCGGTCACGGTCACGGTCACGGGCGACGCTGGTAGCGCGTTTGCGCGTTGGCACCGATGATTGAAGCCAAGTCACAGGCCGCGGGCAGGCGGCCTTGAAGGGGTTTGCTTTCGTCCTCGATGCGCGCGCCGCATACTCCGAAGTAGAATGACGCGCCATTCAAAGCCATCGAGGACTCCCATTGGACGAGCGCGACCTGACTGAAATAGAGCACCGCATCGAGCAATATCCGCTGCAGGCGCGCACCGATATCCTGCGCCTTACGCGCGAATTGCGTCGGCTGACGACCGCCGCCAGACCGTCTGCGATGCTGGCGTCGACCTCCCCCGTTTTCGATGCACTGACCGGGCTCCTGAATGGCGGCGCGTACGGCGTGCGGTTCGCGATGGCCCGGGCGCGAGCGACCCGCTTCAAGAAGATATTCGCGGTGATGTCAGTGGACGTCGCGTTCGGAAAACCCGGTATCGAGGCGGGTCGCCCGGACGAGCGCGAACTCATGATCAAGCACGTGGCGGGGCGCCTGGAAGCGAGCGTGCGGGCCACCGACACGCTGGCCCGTGTCGGTGACGAGCAATTCGCCGTCATCCTCGAAGATCTGACGCATTCGGGACATGCGGAGCGGGTGAAGCAGATCGTCGTGGACGCTCTCGCCGAGCCGCTGGTCATCGATGGCCGCAAGGTCGCCCCCGATGTCAGCGTCGGCATCGAGTTTTATCCGGCGCTCCACGGCGGCAGCGAAGGTACCCCGGTTTATAACTGACGCGCTGGTCTACCGGTGCGTTTAGGACGATAGTGCTCCTTGGCGGCGCAGGTCCGGACTTTTTTCCTGTGAACCGCAGTGGATCCAGCACCGGCTGTGGAAGGCACCACGGGGCGATCTGGCACAGCGGCGCGCACTCGGCCTATAATCACGGTCCACTACTCGTGTCGCGCGGTCGGCTGTATCGTCAAGGAGCCGCAGGGGAGATGCACATCGCCAGTTTGAGGCACGCCGGGATTACTGCCGCGTTCATCGCCTCGGGATGGGTATGCGCCAGCGCGGGTGCGCAGTCGCTTGCGCTCAGTTACAAGCTCGATCCGATCCAGTCGGCAGCGTCTCTGACGCCAACCCCTGTGGTGGATCGCTGCGCGGGGTTGAGCTGGGCGGCCTCGCTCGCAGCGGCGTGTATTCCGGATGGATTGAAACGCGTGTTTGCGCCGATGCTGGGGGAGCCGGTGTTCACAGGCGCGTCCAGCGTAGCCGCAGCGTCAGGCCGCCTCCATGGCTTCGTCGCGGCACTCGCCGCCGAAGGCCCGCTCTACGCGATCGAGCTGCCGGTGCTGGGGTCGCCCACTGACGAGCGCCTGATGCGGCTCGCGAGCGACACCGAGGTTGCGGCGGCTTCTAAAAGCGGCGATCCCCTGTTCCGGTTCGCATCCAAGTACCGGTTGGGCGACCGACTGGGCGGGATCGGTGAGACCTGGTCCGCGTACAAGTTCAAGGACGTCACCTCGGAGAACCGGACCCAGGCGACGGGTGTGAAAGCCTTCGCTGTCGAGCTGCTGTTCCCGTTCCAGTAGTCCCGTTCCAGTAGTCTCGTTTTCCGCCGCCCCTCGCCGGCCCGGAACGCCCGCGCGAGCAGACCTGGCCTCCTTACTGCCATACCTCCGACCTCCACAGCATGCGGCTCCCTTTCCCGCCCGTCGTCCAGCCATAGCCGTTCATCCGGGGGGGTCGGGGAGTGTGACTTCCTCCATCGTCGGGCGAGGACCGGGGGGTTTACCGTGCGACCTCGAACAGGAATATCCAGATGTTCAGAGTCATCCCAACTTCAAGGCAGATCGCTGCGCGGGCGCGGGCGCGGGCCACGCGCGCCGCCGATTCCCGAGCCTGCGCCGACATGACGCCGGCGGGATACGGGCTGCCCCGCACTGCGCGCGAATGGACGGCGCTCGTCAGGATCGCCAGCGGCGAGGTCGACATTCCTTGCGTCCACTATAGATGTCTCGAGGCGCGCGGCCTCGTCGAGCGCCGGTCGGGCGTGCCCGCGCTGACCCGGCATGGACGCCTGGCGCTCGGCCTGCCCGAGTAGCCGATCGTTAAAGCGTCAGAGCGCTATTACTCAGGCAAACGCATTCCCAAAGGCGGAAAAATGCATCTGCAGGTTCGCTTCATCGGCAAGGCGCGTGAATATCTCCTCACGCAGGGTCACGAAGACCGGACCTACGCACTGCAGGTCGCGCCCGAGGTGGTACAGGTGGGCGACCTCGTGCGGCATCCGCTCTTCCCCGGACGCAACGTCTACGTGGTTGCCCGCGAAGTCGATCTCATCGATTGCTGCGTCATCGTCTGGATAGACGAGCTGCCCGGGTCGGAACCCCCGCACGCGCCAGCGAAAAACTCGGCGGCCCACGGAGAGCCGGATTCGCCGTATCCCGTGTCCCCGGTGATCATCGGCGACTGAACAAAAAAATCCCGGTGCGATTGAGCTGCACCGGGTCAAGGGCCATCTTGGAAGAGGGCAGAGCAATGGGGCGCGCCCGCGACGTTTCGACTTTTGCATTCGGGCGTGCCGCGTGCGAGGAACGACGCCTCACCTCGCTTACAAGTTAACGGCTGAAAGCGCGGCAGACTTGAAGGGTGATTTTCCGCGCGAGCGGAGCGAGCCGACTGAAGAGGTGGTGTTCGCGGGGCCGCACGCGATGCGCAACGTTGCCACGCGCAGTCTGCGCCGCGAACTCGAATAAGCGAAAAGCTTTAACACGGAGGACACAAAGACACGGAGGAATGAGTACAACGCACATCGCGTGATTGACGGATACTACGCCCCGCCTACGCCGACGGCGCCCCTCTCATAGACGCCGCTTTTCTCTTCTATCCTCCGTGTCCTCCGGGTCAAGGCTTCGACTGGACTTTCGCGTCGCCTACGCCGTGCGTGTGCCGTGGATGCGCTTCAGCTTGTCGAGCTGCTTTCCATCCACTTCGGTGTTTGCGCACAGAA
>JBKJKJ010000596.1:0-5658 GCA_046597455.1 Burkholderiales bacterium | reverse complement strand
GGTCGGCCCGCCGAGAAGCTCGGTCACCGAGATGCCGAGCGCGCGCGCCTTGATGTCGACGAGGGCGCATTCGATTCCCGCCATTGCCCTCGCCGCGATGCCGCCGGGGCTCGAGCGCAGGGTGCGCGCCATGTCGATGAACCGGGCCTCGCACGCACGCGGGTCCTGTCCGACGAGCACGGTGCTCAGATCGCGGATCGCGCCGGTGACGGCATGCGGCACTCGCGTATCCGAGCATTCGCCCCATCCGGTAATGCCTTCGTCGGTCTCGACTTTGACGTAAGTCCATGCGCGCCAGCCGCCATCGACGACGAACGTCTCGAGCCTGGTGATCTTCATGCGTACAGCTCCTTTTGTCTGTCGTCGCGCAACGCACGCCACCGTGCGCTCACGGCCTTTTCGCGACGAGTTGAACAAGCACCGGTGTATGAATACACGCGTCGGCCTGACGCGACACAATCGCCCAGTCTTCCTCCAGTTGTCGCAGCGCATCGTGCGCCATCAGACCGTCTACGGCGAGCTTCTCGCCGAAATCCGCAATCAGGCGTCCCCACCACGCCCACCAGCGGTGAGCCGGACCGGCCATGCCGCCGACGCAGGCCGTGTCCATGACCTCGAAACCGGCTGCAGCCAACTTTTGCGGCAGAACAGCGCCGACCGCCGTGTCGCCGCCATTGTTCAGGTAATACTGCATCCACGCTCTGGTGTGGGCGTCGAAACCGCGAATCGGTGGAGAGCAGGTGACGCTTTCCAGGGTGAGGTATTCCATCGCCGCGAAGACGCCGCCCGGTTTCAGGCTCTGGTAAATCGCCGCGAGCACACGGTCGAGATCGTCGATGAGGAACGCCAGAAGAAAACGGCAGAATGCGCCATCGAAGGGGGGGCCTGCCAGGGCGCCGGGGCGCAGCAGATCGGCTTCGGCGGCATGGACGTTCCGGATATTCCTGCGGCACGCTTCGTGCCCGAGGAATGCGAGAAAAGAGGTTGCCTTGTCGACGGCCACGACACTGCCCTCAGGGCCGACGACCAGCGAGAGATCCATCGCACTGAAGCCCGGACCGCTCCCCAGGTCTGCAATGCGCTGCCCCGCAGCGAATCCCGCGCGCGACCACAGCGCCCGGGTCTCGGGTTCCCACGCCGCGTGCTGCCCTCTCAGACGCTCGAGCTCGCGTTGGTGGACGCCGATGAAGTAATCCTCAGGCATATTCCCGGACCTGCTATGGGCTAGGACATCGGGTTAGCCGTGTCGTCATACGTCGATTCTGCCATCTTTGGTGGAAATGCTGCATCGACCCTGTAAGATTCAGTCTCCTCTCAACAAGTTGCCCGTGCCGGATACGTGACACCGCCCGCCCGCCCGTCTTCACTGATTCAATCGCCTCCATCCCGTTTCACGTCCGCGGCGCCCGATACCGGCAACCGGCTCGGGCTCGCACTCCTGCTTTACATGCTGGCCGTGACGCTGATCATCACGCTGCTGCCTTTCGATTTCGCATGGCCGGATGAATGGCGTGTGCTGGACGTCCTCGAGCCCGTCGACTTTGTCGCCAACGTCCTGCTGTTCATTCCGCTCGGCTTTTTTTACGCCCTGGCGCGGGACCACCATCGCCCCTCCCCGCTGCACGTGCTGATTCTGGGCGCGCTGACCAGCACGGCGATCGAATCCGCCCAACTGTTCGAGGCCGCACGCACGACGGCCGTCTTCGACGTCGTGGCAAATGCGGCAGGGGCGTGGCTCGGCGCGCTCGCCTACGGTCGAGTCGCCCGCTCGCCAAGAGTCGGGGGACGGCTTCTGGGCTGGCTCGCGCTCGAGCTCCCGCTCATGGGGCTGATTTACCTGATCGTGCCGCTGCTGTGGATCAACTCGCTCGCTTCACGCGGCGAAGTCGTGCGCGCGCTCACGGTTGTGTTGCTCGGCGTATTCGGCGCCAGCGTGCTGGGTGGAATACAACGCTATTATTTCGTCACCGCCCGCAGCGCGGACGCCGGCCGCACCGCCTTGTTCGCCGCGCTCTGGTTCCTGGCAGGCGTTTTCGTGTCGCTGCCATTCCGCCCCATCCAGATGGCGATAGGGGCCACGGCCGTGGCTGCCCTGACCTGGTGGCAGGGACGCCGCACCGTGCGCGGCATCGATTACAACCGCCGTTTCGAAGTCCCGGTGCTGAAGGGCGCGTCGCCCGCGTATGCGGCGTATCTGGCGCTCATCGTGCTCGCACCGCTCGACGCCGGCGTGTCGCAATGGACTCTGCACCTGGGATTTCCCACCGGCGCCTCCGAGCAGATCGAAATCCTCCGGATGCTCGAGTTGGTTGCCGCGTTCACGCTGCTGGGCTACATGGTGGCAGAGATCCGCGGCCGCTCGCTGGCCCGCTACAGCGATGCGGTCCCTCGCCTCCTTTTCTGGGCAGTAGTGGCCGCATGCGTGGCGGAAGCTTCCGGCGGTTTTCAGGAGGACCACGGCGCGTCCCTTGCCCGCGGCGCATTGCTGATTGCCGCGGCGCTATACGGTGGTCAGCTGTACTACCTGCAGCGCGCGCATGTCATGCGGCTGCTTTCGGACAACCCGACCCCGGCGAGCGCGTGACGCGGCCGCACTCGCAGGCGCCGCGATTCCCCTCGCAGTGGTCGTTTTTCGCGCCCGCACTGTTCGTCGTGCTCTGGAGCACGGGCTTCATCGGCGCCAAGCTCGGCGTCCCTCACGCCGAGCCTTTCACTTTCCTCAGCCTGCGCTTCGCCGTGGTGCTCGTGCTCATGGTGCCGCTCGCGATGGTCCTGCGCGCGCGATGGCCCCGCTCGTTGCGCGAAGTCGCGCACATCGCGGTCTCCGGGGCGCTGATCCATGGCGGCTATCTCGCCGGGTGCTTCGCGGCCGTCTATCACGGCATGCCGGCCGGCGTGATCGCGCTCGTGGTCGGCCTGCAACCCATTGCCACGGCTTTCGCTGCAGCGCCCCTGCTCGGCGAGCGCGTGGCGCCGCTGCAATGGCTCGGCCTCGCCCTGGGTTTCGCAGGCGTGGTGATGGTGATGTGGCAGAAGCTCTCGCTCAACCAGTTGAACGGCGTGAGCGTGAGCTGGTCGGTGGTGGCGCTACTGAGCATCACCGCCGGAACGCTCTACCAGAAACGCCACTGTCCGAGCTTCGACCTGCGCGCCGGTTCGATCATCCAGTTCAGCGCCGCCTTGCTGCTCCTGCTGCCGATCGCGCTGCTCACCGAAACCCTGACGGTGCAGTGGACGGCAGACTTCATTTTCGCGCTGGCGTGGCTGGTGCTCGTGCTTTCCATCGGCGCCATCTCGCTCCTTTTCCACCTCATCGAGCACGGTGAAGCGACCCGCGTGTCAAGCCTGTTTTATCTGACGCCGCTCTGCACCGCAGCAATGGCATACTTCATGTTCGGCGAGAAGCTGAGCGTCGTGGCCCTCGCCGGCATGATGATCGGCATCCTCGGCGTGGCGCTGGTGATCCGCAAATCCGGGCTGGCCACGCCCGAGCCGTGACGCGGTGAATGGCATGTGCGCAGAGCCTCGCGGATACCGCATCCCGCGTGAGGGCTTTGGCGAAAATCGAACGGGGGTTCAGTCGTGGACATGAATCGGAACACATTCGATACCGGCGCTGCAGACGCCTACCGCCAGCTGATCGACATCGGCATCGCGCTTTCAGTCGAGCGCGATTCGGCGAAACTGATGGAGCGCATCCTGCTGGAGGCCAAGGCTTTCACCAACGCCGACGCCGGAACGCTCTATCTGAACAATCACGACCGGGAACTGACTTTTCAGATCGTGCGCAACGATACGCTCAACATCGCGATGGGCGGCACGACAGGCGTGCCGATCAAGTTCAAGCCTGTCCAGCTTTTCACCGAGACGGGCGCGCCGAACATGCACAACGTCGCGTCGTGCAGCGCGATTACCGGCAACATCATCAATGTTCCGGATGCCTACTCCGACGATGACGAATGGGATTTTTCAGGCACCAAGCGTTTCGACGACTCCACCGGTTATCACTCGAAATCCTTCCTGACGGTGCCGTTGAAGAATCACGAAGGCCTGGTCATCGGCGTAATGCAGCTCATCAACGCGCAGGATGCCGCAGGCAGCGTCGTGCCGTTCGACGACGCGATCGTCCCGCTGGTCGAGGCGCTCGCTTCGCAGGCTGCGGTCTCGATCGACAACCACCAGCTCATCGAGGCGCAAAAAAGGCTGCTCGACTCGTTCATCGAGCTGATAGCCGCCGCGATCGACGCGAAGTCGCCTTACACCGGAGGCCACTGCCAGCGCGTGCCCGAGCTCACCAAGATGCTTACGCGCGCGGTCTGCGAGGCGGATGACGGGCCTTTCAGGGATTTCGCGCTCGATGAGGCCGGGTGGTACGAGCTGCACATCGCGTGCTGGCTGCACGACTGCGGCAAGGTGACCACACCCGAGTATGTCGTGGACAAGGCGACCAAGCTCGAAACGATTTGCGACCGCATACACGAAGTGCGCATGCGCTTCGAGGTTCTCAAGCGCGACGCGGAGATCGCCTATCTGAAAGGACGGCTGGACGGCGGTGACGAGCCGACGCTGAAAGCGCAATACGAGGCGCAGCTCGCCGCGCTGGACGACGACTTCGCATTCGTGGGCGAGTGCAATGTCGGCGGCGAATTCATGGCGCCGCCGAAAGTCGAAAGGCTGAAGAAAATCGCCGAGCGCACCTGGACGCGCACCCTTTCCGACCGCATCGGGATCTCTTCCGCGGAGCGGAGCCGCCGCGAGCGCGAGCCGGACCAAACGCTACCGGTGCAGGAGAAACTGCTGCAGGATCGCCCGGATCACGTCATCGGGCGCGAGGCGGTCGACATCATGGCGCCGGACAACAAGTGGGGTTTCAAGCTGAAAATGCCGGCGGCCAAGTTCAACCAGGGCGAGCTTTACAACCTGTCGATCGGCCGCGGCACGCTCACCGATGAAGAGCGCTACAAGATCAACGACCACATCATGCAGACGATCGCCATGCTCGAAGGTCTGCCGTTCCCGCGCCACCTGCGCCGCGTCGCCGAATACGCCGGCGGCCACCACGAGAAAATGGACGGCACCGGCTACCCGCGAGGGCTCAGGCGCGAAGACATGTCGATTCCGGCGCGCGCGATGGCCATCGCCGATATATTCGAAGCGCTGACGGCGGCGGACCGGCCGTACAAGCCCGCGAAGACGCTTTCCGAATCGATCAAGATCATGGGGTTCATGGTCAAGGACAACCACATCGATCCGGACCTTTTCAGGCTCTTCCTGCGCTCCGGCGTTTACAAGGAGTACGCGGGCAAACACCTCAAGCCCGAGCAGATCGACGAAGTCGACCTCACGCCGTATCTCTCGGCATGAAGCAGAACGAGTCGATGTGAACGTGGCGAGTTTCGCGAACGCCCTGAAGGTCGCGCTCGCGGGGTGCATCGCGATTGCCGGCTCGGCCGCCGGCGCTGAGGCACCCCGCTATCCGGCCAAGCCGATCCGGCTGCTCGTCGGAGCCTCACCCGGTGGCGGCGCCGACTTCATCGCACGCTCGCTGTCGCAAAAGCTCGCCGAAGGTCTGGGGCAATCCGTGGTGGTGGAAAACCGTCCGGGGGCCAACAGCGCGATCGCGTCCGACGTGCTCGCGCACGCGGCACCCGACGGACA
>JBKJKJ010000532.1:0-15686 GCA_046597455.1 Burkholderiales bacterium | reverse complement strand
CTGCCGATGATCGCACCGCGGCCGCGCTCCGCGAGACCGGGATACTCGCGCCCCACGACCGATACGATGACCGGCATCGCAATGAGCTCGGTGATGATCATCGCAGTGACCAGCATGGCCGGCAGCAGAACGACGAGCACCAGCAGCACGCTGGCGCTGCTCAGCAGCCAGGACGCGCCCAGGGAGACGAGCCAGCGTCCGAAAGCCGTGCCGTCGATCAGGCCCCTGAGCGCCTCGATCCAGGCGTCCCAGAAAAACCAGCCGAGCGCCGACCAGACGATGAGCGCGCCCAGCATCGGCAGGAACAGGATGGCAAGAATGCGCGGGCGCGTCGTATCGCGCAAAGCGCGCAGCAGCGCGCCGAAGATCGTAGGCATGGGGCTATTCTAGCGGCGTGTAAGGGATGATTGGATAGCAAGGTTTGAGCAGGCGAGCGCCGCGCAGGCCTGCATCACACGAATGACGTACTATCGGTTCTAATCCTGCGAGGCACCCGGCGACCGGCTGCCGGACATTTTCCGGTTAGAATCATTTTCACACCGCACCTGCGCCCCACCAGGTCTTTCATCATGCCCTCCACGCTCACCCGACTCCCAGCCTGGCAAGCGCTATGCCAACACCATCGCGCCACGCACTTCGACCTGCGCGCGCTTTTCGCGTCGGACAGTGGGCGCTTCGAGCGCTACTCGATCACACACGGCGAGATCCTGCTCGACTATTCGAAGCATCCGGTCACCGCAGAGACGATGCGTCTGCTCGTCGCTCTCGCCGAGGCGCGCGGCATGCGCGACCGGATCGGACGTCTCATGTCCGGCGAACGCATCAACGTGACCGAAAATCGGCCTGCGCTGCACACGGCGCTGCGCGCGGACGGGCCGGTGATGCTGGACGGGCGCGATATCGGTCAGGATGTCGCACGGGTTCGTGCGCAGATGCGCCGGTTCTCCGACGCCTTGCGCACGGGTGCTGTAAAAGGCGCGACCGGCCGCGCCATCACCGACGTCGTGAACATCGGCATCGGCGGGTCCGATCTGGGGCCGGCGCTCGCCGTGGAAGCCCTCGCGCCCTATTCCGAGCGCACGCCGCGAGTGCATTTCATGTCGAACGTAGACGGCGCGCACGTCGAGGCGGTGCTCGCCGGGCTCGATCCCGAGACCACGCTCGCCCTCATCGCATCGAAGACGTTCTCGACCCAGGAAACCCTGACGAACGCGAAAAGCGTTCGCGCTTGGCTGGCGAAGGCGGTCGGCGACCGCACCGGAGAGCATTTCGCTGCGGTGACGGCGAACGTGGAGGCCGCGCATGGTTTTGGCATCACCGACGATCGCATTTTCGAATTCTGGGACTGGGTGGGCGGCCGCTATTCGTTGTGGTCCGCGGTCGGCCTGCCGATCGCCATCGCGGTCGGCATGGATGGATTCGAAGCGTTGTGTGACGGTGCGCGCGGCATGGACGAGCACTTCGCACGCGCGCCGATGGACCGCAACATGCCGGTCATCATGGCGCTGCTCGGCGTATGGCACGAAGACTTCAACGGCACCACTGCACATGCCGTGCTGCCCTACGACATGCGCCTAAAGCGCTTCCCGGATTACCTCCAGCAACTCGAAATGGAGAGCAACGGCAAGCGCGTGACGCGAGAGGGCGAAAGCGTCGATTACCAGACGAGCCCCGTGGTATGGGGACAGCCCGGAACGAACGGGCAGCATGCGTTCTACCAGATGCTGCATCAGGGCACGCAAGTGGTCCCTGCCGATTTCATCGCGTGCATACGGGCGCACCATCAGCTGCCGGAACACCACGCGATCATGCTGGCCAACTGCTACGCCCAGAGCGAGGCCCTCATGCGCGGCAAGACCGAATCCGAAGTCCGGGCGGAACTGCAGGCGCAGGGCCTCGATGCCGCGAAGATCGAGCGGCTGGGGCCGCACAAGGTCTTCCCCGGCAACCGGCCCACGAGCACGCTCGTCCTCGATGCCCTGACGCCGGCCGCGCTCGGCGCGCTGATTGCGCTGTACGAGCACAAGGTTTACGCGCAAAGCGTGATCTGGGACGTCAACGCGTTCGATCAGTGGGGCGTCGAGCTTGGCAAGCGCCTGGCCGACCGCATACTGCCGGAGCTCGCCGCCAAAGGGCCAGTCACCAGTCATGACAGCTCGACCAATGGGCTGATCAACTACACGAAGTCGAAATGAGGAGCGGGTCATGAACGATGAAGCCCTGAACATGAGTATTCGCAAGTTTCTGAAAACCGTCGGCGTCAACTCTCAGCTCGCGATCGAGAAAGCCGTGCGCAAAGCGCTGGAGGACGGCACGCTCAAAGGCAGCGAAACGCTGCCCGCGCACATGACCCTCACGGTCGGCACACTCGAGCTGGACGTCAAGTTCGATGGAGAGCTGCGCCTCGAATGATCTGCACCTGCGAATTGAGCTGAGCCGCAATCGGGCCTTCGATCCGGGCCATTCGGCGGGAAGTCACGATTTTCGTTTCCCGTCGACCGGATGCGGCCGCAGGATCAGCTCGTCGCGACGCTGCACGATCTCGAGCTGCCGCAGGAAATTCATTCCGAGCAGGACCGTGTCGGGCTGCAGCCCTTCGGTGATGATCGCCTTGGCGTCTTTCAATTCCAGTGTGGCGAGCCGCACGCTGTCGAGGCGCGTCGCGTAGCCTCGTGCAGGGCCCGCTGCAGTCATGAGCTGTATCGGCATGCCGCGCTCGAGCCCGATACGTTCGGCCAGTTGCGCCGGAACCGCGATCTGCGTGGCGCCCGTATCCACCAGAAAATGCACGCGGTGGCCGTTGATGGTGCCGCCGGCGGTGAAATGGCCGGCGCGATCGCGTTTGAGCACGATCTCCCCGCTGCCGGTGACCTGCGGTGCGCGGTTGGGATCGAACTGCCCTTCGGTATAGGCGTGGAACATCCACGTGCCCGTGCCGATCACGAATACCCACGCGAGTATGTGCGTTACGGCGCCGCCGCGACTGCGGTGCGACGCCCCGGGAATGCTGCTGGACACGCGCAGGCTCAGAGCTTGAGGAAGTGCTCGCGGTAGTAGCGCAGCTCGCCGATGGATTCGTGGATATCCGCCAGCGCTTCGTGCTTGCCCTGTTTGACCAGCCCGGCTGTCAGCTCGGGTTTCCAGCGCCGCACGAGCTCTTTGAGCGTGCTCACGTCGAGGTTGCGGTAGAGGAAATACTCCTCCAAGTCCGGCATATGCCGAGCGAGGAATCGCCGGTCCTGATGCACCGAATTGCCGCACATCGGAGACACGCCCTTAGGCACGTATTCAGTCAGGAATGCGAGCATCCGGTCTTCGACTTCCCCTGCGGTGAGCGTCGAGGCTCGCACCCGATCGACGAGTCCCGATCCGCCGTGCGTCTTCTTGTTCCAGTCATCCATGCGCTCGAGCACGGGTTCACGCTGATGGACCACGAGCACCGGCGCCTCGGCAACGACGTTCAGCTCAGGCTTGCTGTCGGTAATGACGATCGCGACTTCGAGCACGCGGTCGGTTTCAGGGTTGAGGCCGCTCATCTCCATGTCGATCCAGATGAGGTGCCCGGGGTGTTGTGACATAATTGCTTTCACTTCTTTGCTTTCGCTTCTTTGCAGCATCTCATTGTGGCACAGTTCAGGCGCCTCCAGACGTGACAAGCTTCGGTCTCACCTTCCTTATCGTACTCGGCGTCGCAACCGCTCTTCGGCTGTGGCTCGGCATGCGGCATATCGCATTCGTGCAGGCCCATCGTGCAGCCGTGCCTGCGCAGTTTTCGGCTGAAGTCAGCCTCGATGCGCACCAGCGTGCCGCCGACTACACGGCGGAGAAGACGCGTCTCACGCTCGCCTCGATCGTGGTCGACACCCTGCTCGTGCTGTGGCTCACCTTCGGCGGCGGAGTTCAGCTCATGTACGACGTGGCCACCGGCTGGTTCGACGGCGAGATCGCACGCGGACTCACCCTGATCGGGCTCATGTCGGTCGTGACGACTGTGGTGGAGCTTCCGCTGGGCCTATACCGTACGTTTCGCATCGAAGCGCGTTACGGTTTCAACAAGATGACGCCCGCGCTCTACTGGATCGATTTCGCGAAGAACACCGCGCTGGCCGCCGCGTTCGGGCTGCCGCTCGCCGCCTGCGTCCTGTGGCTCATGCAGGCCGCCGGCGAGTACTGGTGGCTGTACGCCTGGGGCGTGTGGGTGGTGTTCAATCTGTTCATGCTCGCGATCTATCCGACCTGGATCGCTCCGATATTCAACCGCTTCTCGCCGATGCAGGATCCGGACCTCAAGGCCCGCGTCGAGCGCCTGCTGAACCGGTGCGGCTTCAAGGTCAAAGGCCTGATGGTGATGGACGGATCGAAGCGCAGCAGCCACGGCAACGCGTATTTCACCGGGTTCGGGAATTCCAAGCGCATCATTTTCTTCGATACGCTCCTCGCGCGCCTCACGCCATCCGAAGTCGAAGCCGTGCTCGCTCACGAGCTCGGCCATTTCCGGCTGCGCCACGTCGCCAAGCGCATTGCATTTATTTTCGCAGGCAGTCTCGCGTTCCTGTGGATGCTCGATTTCGTCATGCACCAGGACTGGTTTTTCAGCGGGCTCAACGTGGACGCGCGCTCGACTGCAGTCGCGCTGGTGCTCTTCTTCCTGGTCGTGCCCAGCTTCACGTTTCTCCTGCAGCCCCTGCTCTCGAGCTATTCGCGCAAGCATGAATTCGAAGCCGACCACTACGCCGCCGAAAACGCATCAGCCAGCGATCTCGCCTCGGCGCTGGTGAAGCTCTACAAGGACAATGCATCGACGCTGACACCCGACCCCATGCACTCGGCTTTCTACGATTCACATCCGCCCGCGCTCGCGCGGATTTCCCGGCTGTTGCAAGCGCGGCAGGCGTGAGCTGTCCATGGTCCCTCTCGTCCCGATCGTCCGTATGATTGCAACGGTTCTCACGATCACGGCGTTCGCCTGTTCGGCCGCTTTCGGGGCAGAGCCCGCATCGAGAAGCGACCCTTCTGCGGGCAAGCGCCTCTTCGACGAGGCGAAATGCAACTCGTGTCATGACAAGATGATGGGCGGAGACGGTAACCGGATTTTTACGCGGCCCGATCGCAGAATAACCACTACGTCCGCACTCGAGAAAATGGTGCGCAACTGCATCACGCGCACGGGAGCAAGCCTCTTTCCCGAGGACGCCGAGCACATCGCGGCCTATCTGAACCAGCAGTTCTACAAAATCAGGTGATGCCGTGAACGACTTGACCGGACGCAAATGCAAGCCGTGCGAAGGCGGAGTCGGCCCGCTCACGGCCGCTGAAGCCGGGAACCTGCTCAAGCTATTGAAAGGCTGGACACTCGAAGACGGCGCAATCACCAAGCGCTACGCGTTCAAGAACCATTACGAGACGCTTGCCTTCGTCAACGCCGCAGCCTGGGTCTCTCACCGCGAAGATCACCATCCTGACTTGAGTGTCGGCTACAACGCCTGCAAAGTGGCCTATAAGACCCACGCCATCGACGGCCTGAGTGAAAATGATTTCATCTGCGCGGCCAAGCTGGACGCGCTTTTTGAGCTATAGAATCATTTCGACGCAGGCTCACCTGGGCAGCCGCGCGGGGCGCGCTTCTCGATCTCTCATCGCCCTGAGCGCCCGGTCCTGATGTCGCGCCCCGCGCAGGAATCTGCGTCGCTGGAAACCGGCCTCGTCATCGCAGCGCACGGTCGCCGCTATCGCGTCGAGCTCGACAGCGGCGCGGAAATCGAGTGCATGACGCGCGGCAAGCGCAGTGACGTGGCGTGCGGCGATCGCGTGAACATCGCGCGCAGCGGCGATGGTGCGGTGATCGAATCGACCGCGCCGCGGCGCACCCTTTTCTACCGCTCGGACGCGCGGCGCCAGAAGCTCATCGCAGCGAATGTGACCCAGGTCGCCATCGTGGTTGCGGCCTCCCCACCCTACAGCGAGGACCTCCTGAATCGCTGCCTCGTGGGTGCGGAGCATGCCGGTATTCCCGCGATCGTCGTGCTCAACAAGATGGACCTCCCCGAAGCACCGCAGGCGGTCCGCGCACTCGAGCTCTACGAGCAACTCGGCTACAGTGTCGTGCCGCTCAGCGCGAAGCGCGATCTGGCGCCGCTGAAAGCTCATCTCGTAGGCGGCCTGACCGTGCTGGTCGGCCAGTCAGGAATGGGGAAATCGACGATCATCAACGGGCTCGTGCCGGAGGCGGCTGCGCGCGTGGCCGAATTCTCCACTGCACTGAACGCTGGCCGCCATACCACTACGCATGCCGAAATTTACAGGCTCGATTCTGGCAGTCACATCATCGATTCGCCGGGAATGCAGGAATTCGGCCTGCATCACCTTACGCCTGAAGATGCCGCGCACGCATTCATCGAGCTGCGCCCGCTGCTCGGGCAATGTCGCTTCCGCGACTGCAGTCATCTAGCAGAGCCCGGATGTGCCATCATAGACGCCGCAGCGCGCGGGCAAATCTCCGCGCGTCGGCTCGGTCCCTACCGGCGCCTCGCGGAAGAGCTCTCGCGCAAGCGCGCGGCGTGGCAATCCTGAGGCCGCGCGCGGCCTCGACGACGCTCTACGCAGGACGCCCGGCGCGTTAAGCCGGCCCGAGCTCACTGACAGGAATGAACATGGAGTTCGACCCTCTATTTCTTTCACGCATTCAGTTCGCATTTCTGATCGCGCTCCATTTCCTGCTGCCCGCATTCACGATCGGCCTCGCGTCCTATATTGCGGTGCTGGAGGGGTTTTACCTGTGGACCGGGCGACCGGCCTATCTGCGTATTTCTTTTTTCTGGATACGGATTTTTGCGGTGTCGTTCGGCATGGGGGTGGTCTCGGGTATCGTGATGCCGTTCCAGTTCGGTACCAACTGGAGCCGCTATTCGGAGCTCACCGCCGCCGTGATCGCGCCGCTCATGGGCTACGAAGCGCTGACCGCCTTCTTCCTCGAAGCGGCGTTCCTCGGCATCCTGCTCTTCGGCCGCAAGCTCGTGCCGCAATGGGTGCATTTCGGCGCCGCGGTGATCGTGGCTGTCGGGACACTGTTTTCGGCCTTCTGGATACTCGCGGCGAACAGCTGGATGCAGACGCCGGCGGGTTTCGCGATCGTTGACGGGCGCTTCATACCGACCGACTGGATCCGCGTCATCTTCAATCCGTCTTTCCCGTATCGCCTGATCCACACCGTCGTGGCGGTTTACCTCACGACCGCTTTCACCGTCATCGGCGTCGCAGCGTGGTTTCTGCGCCACGATCGGCACCTGGAGGAATCCAGGATCATGATCGCGATGGGGGTGATGCTCGCGTCGGTGCTGGTGCCGCTGCAACTCGTGCTCGGCGATCTGCACGGCCTCAATACGCGTGAGCACCAGCCTGCGAAGCTCGCCGCGATGGAGGGAATCTGGGAAAGCGGCCCCGGGCAGCCCGCAGTCGTGGTGGCCATCCCGGACCCGAAAGCCGAGGTGAATCGCTATGAAATCGCAATACCCAAACTCGCCAGCTTTTATCTGACGCACGACTGGAACGGCTACGTCGAGGGCTTGAAGGCCACGCCGCCTGAAAACCGGCCCCCGGTGACCACGATCTTCTTCAGCTTTCGCCTGATGGTCGGGCTGTGGCTGGTCATGCTCCTGATGACGTTGTGGTCGTGGGTGCTCGCCGCGCGAGGCCGGCTTTTCACTACGCCGGTCTTTTTGCGCATCGCCGTGTGGACCATACCGGTGGGCTATATCGCCGTCACGGCAGGCTGGGTGACCACCGAAGTCGGGCGCCAGCCATGGGTCGTCTATGGGCACCTGCGCACCGCCGATGCCGTCACGCCCAGCTTGACCGGTGCCAATGTCCTCGCCTCGCTTCTGGCTTACGGGATCGTCTACACCATGATCTTCGGCGCCGGAGCGTATTACCTCATGAAGCTCGTGCGCCGCGGACTGCCTCAGGAGTTGCCTGAGCCGCGACACGACGCACGTCCTTCGCGGCCGCTTTCGGCTGCGACACAGGACACTGATTAAGGTCAGCAACATGGCACTCGACCTCGTACCGATCTGGACCGTGATCCTTGCCGTGAGCGTGTTCATGTACGTGCTGCTCGACGGTTTCGACCTCGGCGTTGGAATCCTTTTTCCAATGGCGCCCGACGACGCCGCGCGCGACACGATGATGGGCTCGGTGGCGCCGGTCTGGGACGGCAATGAGACGTGGCTGGTCATGGGCGGCATCGGGATGTTCACGGCATTTCCAACCGCGTTCGCGATCATTTTCCCCGCACTTTATTTCCCGGTGCTCGCGATGCTGCTCGGGCTCGTGTTTCGCGGTGTGGCTTTCGAGTTCAGACCCAACGCGGCCACGAGCCGCAGGCACTGGGACCGCGCTTTCTTCGTGGGCTCGCTCACAGCCACTTTTGCGCAGGGCTGTGTACTCGGAAAATTCGTGCTCGGCTTCGAAGTGACCGGCCGCCAGTTCGCGGGATCCGCATTCGACTGGGTGCATCCGTTCGTGCTGGCCGTCGGGGTCGGGCTCGTGTTCGGCTACGCGCTGCTCGGCTCGACCTGGATTGTCATGAAGACCGAAGGCGCCCTGCACGACTGGGCACGACGCAAAGCGCGCATCGCTCTGCTCGGCGTACTGGCTTTCATCGTGATGGTGAGCGTCTGGACGCCACTCATGCACGAGCACATCGCGCAGCGCTGGTTCTCGTGGCCGAACATGGTGTGGTTCGCCCCGGTGCCGCTGCTCACCGCGCTGCTCGCGCTGTGGCTGTGGCGCGCCCTCGAACGCGGGCCCGACGCCGCGCCGTTCATCGCAGCGATGGGGCTTTTCTTCATGTGCTTCTCAGGGCTGGCGGTGAGCCTGTTCCCGTACATCGTGCCGCACACGCTGACCCTGTGGGACGCCGCCGGCGCGCCTGAAGCGCAGGCTTTCCTGCTGGTCGGAACGCTGTTCCTCATCCCCGTCATTTTTACTTACACCGGATGGTCTTACTGGGTGTTCCGGGGGAAAGTGAAAGGCCATGCGGGGTATCACTAGTGGAGCGTAACGTTAGAACCGATAGCAACTTACCGGCGAGCGACGGGCCCGCTTTCGAGCGGGCCCGTCGCGAACGTTACTCTCGAAATGACCGATACAGACCACTAGCCCGATGGCCGGTGACGTGGTAAGGCCCGGGCGGTCAACTTCAACCCTTGTCACGCCATAACGCCATAACGCTGCGACGGCGCCCTTCGTCACTGCATCACTGCATCACTCCCTCAGTGCATCACTCCCATCACTGCGCCGCCTCGTCACCACAGCGCCGGGTCACTTCGTCACTATGCTTTCACCCCAGCGAATGCGCCACCGTGACGACGAGCACCACGAACATCCACAGCACGAGCGCGCGCCAGATGAGGCCCACAGCGCTTTGCATGTAGTCGACGTCGGCTTCGTCGCCCAGCCCGAGCTCAGGCCTGAATTTCAGGACGCCGTCCTGGTGGAGTACATCACCCAGCCGTACCCCCAGTGCACCGCCGCCGGCGGCGAGGATGACGCCGTGCGCACCCCGCGCCCACGCGCGGGCCTGGGTTCGCCAACAGTAAATCGCATCCTCGAAATTGCCTACGACAGCGAAACTCGCAGCGGCAAGGCGTGCGGGCAGCCAGTCGAGCCAATAAAAAGCTTTTTGCGAGAACATTCCGAAATCGCCGAATTCAGGGTCGCGTTGCCGGCCCCATTTCTGCGCGAGGATTGCCGACGTGCGATACAGAACAGGGCCCAGGGGGCCTGCCACGAGGAACCACGCGATCGGCCCGAAGACGTACCGGTGTGAGCCGACGAGCGCAAGCTCGATCGCCACGCGCGCCATTTCAGGCGCGGTGAGCTCGGCGGCGCTGTCGCCGCCCCAGCGGCGCAGCAGATCGCGCGCGCGCTCGATATCCTGCTCCCGCAGCGCGCGAAGTATCTCGGTGTAGTAGTGACTGTACCGCCGGAAACCCATCGTGAGATAGAGAACTCCGATGTTCCACACCCATCCGAGCAACGGGTTGAGCGCGTGCAGGGCGTAATACCCCGCGAGCGTCACCAGCGCGACAGGGCCGACGGCGAGTAGCCAGGCGATGACCCCGTGGTGTCGCTGGCCCGCGTTGAGCTGGCGCTCGAGCATCGTCACGTAACGCTCGAAGCTGCCGAATACCGGATTGCCCTCTCGCAAAGGGCGCATCTGCTCGAAAAGCAGTGCGGCGAGTAGGGAAAGAAACTTCAACTGTGCTTCAGGAGTACCGGATTTCGACGATGGACACTTCCGCGTCACCCGCGGGACGGTGCCACACCACGGTGTCACCCACCTTGGCGCCGATCATGGCGCTGGCGAGCGGCGAAGCCCAGCTGATCTTGCCCGCGGCCACATCGGCTTCGTCGTCGCCGACGATGCTGAATTCGTGCGTATCGCCTTCTTCGTCCTCGATTTTGACGAGTGCCCCGAAGTGAACCCGATCGCGCGGCTGATTGGCCGTGTCCACCGGCGTGGCGCGCTCGAGTTGCGAGTGGAAATAACGCAGATCACGATCGATCTCGCGTACTTTCTGGCGGGCTTCGGAGTCTTCGTCGACCTGCTGCTTCAACTGCTCGTGTTGTTCACCCAGCTCGCGCACCCGCGCCTGCAGGAGCTCGAGTCCCGTGGGGGTGACGTAGTTGACGTGATCGGCGAGCGGGCGCTCCGGCAGCTCGCCCGCGGTCAGATCCTCGTCGCTTTCCTTGACGAATGCGCGGCTCATGATCGTTTCTTTATACCGGCGAACGGCGACGGTGGCAACCAAGACCCCAAGGGGCGATCCGCTCAGCGTCAACGGCTGCACGCCGCGGGCGAATCGAGCGCTTACTGAAAAACGTTAAGTCCCGACCCCCAGCACGCGGGCCAGACTGTATAACATGCCCGCGGTCGCGCCCCAGATGTACCGGCCCTCGTAAGGAATCGCCATGTAATAGCGGTGCCGTCCCTTGAAGCGGTACTCCCGGCGCTGGAAGCGCGCAGGCTCGAGAAAATGCGCGAGCGGCGCTTCGAACGCGCAGGCAACCTCGAAAGGATCGAGCGTGAGCTCGAACGGCGGATCGACCCAGCCTACGATCGGCGTGATTCGAAAGCCGGAGGGAATTTCATACTCAGGCAGTCGTCCCACGAGGCGGATGTGCTCGCGCGCAAGCCCGATCTCCTCTTCGGTTTCGCGCAACGCCGTTTCCTCCCGGTCAGCGTCTTGCGTTTCCACACGTCCCCCGGGAAAGCTGATCTGCCCAGCGTGGTCCGACAAGTGTGCCGTGCGCTGCGTGAAAAGGACCTGCAGGCCCTCGCCGCGGTTCACGATGGGCACCATCACCGCGGCTTCGGTCACCCGCGCGCCGGCGGGAATCGAGCTCACGTGAAGATCTTCGGGGTCGGGCGGCGTCGCGCCCAGTGCGAGTCGTGCTTTGAGAAATTCAGGCGTGAGCTGTAAGGACATACGCGTTTCCAGCCCGCCTTCCGGAAAGTGCGAAGCGGGGGTCATGTACGGCGTCACCCGCAAAGCGTTCGCAAGACGAAAACACCCCGCAGCAACGCGGCTCTCGCGTCATGACCTGGAGCGCGTTGCGCAGGGGGGTGGCGCGTGCGTTTCAGATTCCCAGGACTTTCCTAGCCTGCGCAAGCGTCTCGACCGATTCCTTGTGCTTGCCAGACTTGTGCAGCGTTTCGCCTTCGGCCCGAAGCTTCTTGACTTGCGCCGACTGTGCGTCCGTAAGCTTGGCTTTCGGCAAGGCCTCGTCGATAGCCTTCATATCGGCAGGACAATGAAAGGCGTACACGCTGTTGCTCGCCAGCGCGAGCGTTGCTGCGATGACTGCGATGCGTAGGTTCATGCCGGCCTCCTTGGGTTGATGAGTGGTGCGCGTCCAGTTTAAGTCGCGCGCGCAGCGGCTACAACCTCGGCGGGAGTGGCCTCGGCGGGGGCAGCGCGAACCGAAGCCCCGCTGTGCAGCACGCCACCGCCCACAATGCGCGCCGTTATCCCGCCGTGGCCGCGCATCGCGTTGTACCCGCCCACGCCGAGATTCGCCTCCATGCGCGAGCACGGCTCGCACAAACCCGTGCCTTCAAGGACCACATCGCCGATCGTGAACTGCTGGCCCTTCAGCGCAAGCAGGTTGATCCCGGAGACCACGAGATTGCGGCGCAGGAATTCCGGCCTCACGGCAGCCCCATCGAGCAGGCGCGAGACGACATCCAGATGCTCGCTCTGGATCAGCGTCACCTGGCGCCGGCTGCCGGCGCGTCCCTGCGCCCGATGATCGCCCGCGAGACCATGGCCCGCGATCGCCTGCACCGCCTGCACCTCCACCACGGGCGAACGTGCCATCGGGCGCACGCCGATCCATACAAGGCGGCCCGGATGCGGGAAGGTATCGGTGAGCGCGCGCAGCGGGCTTCCAGGATTCAGTTTCAATCGATCGTTACCAGTCGATCGCTTTTCGATTCCTGAAAAACCCGCCCGTGGGGCCGTCGTCCGGCAACGTTGCGAGCCACACCGCGGTATCCGCTGCCTGCTCGGGCGTGCGTGGCGCGCTCTCGCCGCCCATGTCGGTGCGGACCCACCCGGGGCACATCGAATTCGCCAGGACGTTGCTGTCCTTGAATTCGGCCGCCAGGATGCGGGTGAGCGCGTTGAGGGCCGTTTTTGAAATGCGATAGGCGGGCGATCCGGCCTGCATGTCGGAAAGCTGCCCCAAGCCGCTGGACAGATTGACGATGCGCCCATACCGATTCGCTTTCATGAGCGGCATGACAGCCTGGGCGAGCTGCAACGGGCCGAACAGGTTCGCCTCGAGGGTGTCGCGATAAGTGTCGAGCTTGGAATCAAGAAACCGCGAACCCCGGGTGTCGCTCATGATGCCCGCGTTGTTCACCAGCACGTCGATGCGCCCTCGCCGCTCCGCCACTGCAGCGACGCACGAGCGGATGCTGCGGCAGCTCGTCACATCGAGCCTGTGGAATTCGACTTCCAGGCCTTCCGCGTGCAGGGCCTTGGCGGCCGCCTTGCCTTTGCCAGCGTCGCGCGCGGTGAGCACGACGCCGAGTCCCTGCTTCGCAAGCTGCCGGCAAATCTCATAACCGATGCCGCGGTTGGCACCGGTCACGAGTGCGACACGCGTCCCCGCGGTCACGGCGTCTAGCCCTTGGCCTTGGTGCCGGCTTTCTTGTCAGCAGGCGGGGCGACCTTCATGCCCACCATCTCCTCGGGCTTGACCCACGCGTCGAATTGCTCCGCTGTCAGATGGCCAAGCGCGACTGCGGACTCCTTGAGCGTGGTTCCTTTTTTGTGCGCGTTCTTCGCGATCGCCGCCGCGTTGGCGTAACCGATGTGCGGATTGAGCGCGGTGACCAGCATGAGCGACTCGCGCATGAGCTGCTCGATGCGCGCGAGGTTCGGCTCGATGCCCACGGCGCAGAACTCGTTGAAATTCTCGCACGCCTGGGCGAGCAGCCGCGTGCTGTGCAGGAAGTTGCGGATGATCATGGGGCGGAATACGTTCAGCTCGAAGTTACCCATGGAGCCGCCGGCGTTGATTGCCACGTCGTTGCCGAAAACCTGGCAGCACACCATGGTCATCGACTCGGACTGCGTAGGATTCACCTTGCCCGGCATGATCGAGCTTCCCGGCTCGTTTTCAGGAATCGTGAGCTCGCCGATGCCGCTACGGGGTCCGCTCGCCAGCCAGCGGATGTCGTTCGCAATTTTCATCAGCGAGGCCGCCAGGGTTTTGACCGCCCCGTGAGCGTATACCACGCCGTCGGCCGAGCCCAGTGCTTCGAACTTGTTGGGCGCCGTCACGAAAGGCAGGCGGGTGAGCGCCGCCAGCTCTTCGGCCACGCGCACCGCGAATTCCGGATGCGCGTTCAGACCCGTGCCGACCGCGGTTCCGCCCAGCGCGAGCTCACACAGATGAGGCAGGGCCTCGTCGAGGTGCTTGAGGCCGTGATCGAGCTGCGAGACGTAACCGGAGAACTCCTGTCCGAGCGTGAGCGGCGTCGCGTCCTGCAGATGCGTGCGGCCGATTTTCACGATATGCATGAAATCCTGCGCCTTGCGGTCCAGCGTGTCGCGCAGCGTCCTAACTGCGGGCGCCAAGGTACGCACCAGCGCAACGACCGCCGCGACGTGCATGGCGGTCGGAAAGGTGTCGTTCGACGATTGTCCCTTGTTCACGTCGTCGTTTTCATGCACGAGCCGTCCTTGTCCGCGCTCGCCGCCCAGCAGCTCGGATGCGCGATTCGCCAACACTTCATTCACGTTCATGTTGGTCTGGGTTCCCGACCCGGTCTGCCACACGACGAGCGGGAAATGCGCGTCGAGCTTGCCCTCGAGCGCTTCATCGGCTGCGGCAATGATCGCGGCGCCTTTTTTCTCGTCGAGGATGCCCAGGGCCCGGTTTGCGGCTGCAGCCGCTTTCTTCACCAGCACCTGCGCCTGTATGACCTCGCGCGGCATCGTTTCACCGGGAAAGTGGAAATGATGCAGGCTGCGCTCGGTCTGCGCGCCCCACAGCTTGTCGGTCGCGACTTCGATGTCACCCATCGTATCGCGCTCGATCCTGACGTTCTTCGACATTTGCGTTCCTATGAAAGCGTGATGCGGTAAACGAAGCGTAAGCCGTCCTTGCCGTTCACTTCATCATTAGAGAAGAGGTTTCTGCCCGGCACGCACGCCGGCATCGACCACGGTGAGCGCAGTCATGTTGACGATACGACGCACGGTGGCGGACGGCGTGAGGATATGCACCGACCTTGCCGAACCGAGCAGCATCGGGCCTACGGTGATCCCGTCTCCCGCCGCGGTCTTCAGCAGATTGAAAGCGATGTTCGCCGAATCCAGGTTGGGCATGACGAGCAGGTTGGCGGGGCCGTTGAGGCGCGACGCGGGGTAAACGTTGCTGCGGATCTCCTCCGAGAGCGCGACGTCGCCTTGCATCTCGCCATCGACTTCGAGTCCCGGCGCGAGACGTTCCAGAAGCGCCAGGGCCTGTCTCATCTTGACCGAAGTCGCCGTGTCGGTCGCGCCGAAGCTGGAGTGCGAAAGCAGTGCGACTTTGGGGATGAGTCCGAAGCGCCGGATCTCCTCTGCCGCGAGCACCGTCGTTTCGGCGATCATTTCCGCGGTCGGATCGAAATTCACGTAGGTATCGCTGATGAACACCGTGCGCTTGGGCAGGAGCAGCATGTTCATCGCGGCGTAGTGATTCACGCCCGCAGCTTTGCCGAGCACGCGATCGATGAACGCGAGATGCCGCGGGTAGTTTCCGAGCAGGCCGCACAGCATCGCGTCGGCGTCGCCCATGTGTATGAGCATCGCGCCGATCAAAGTCGGCACGCGGCGCATCTCGCTTTTTGCGATTCCCGGGGTCACGCCCCGCCGTGCGGCGAGCCGGTGATACTCGGTCCAGTATTCGCGGTAGCGCGCGTCGTTGGACGGATCGACGAGGTCGAAATCCCGGCCCGGCTCCAGTCGCAGTCCGAGCCGCGCGATGCGCATCGCGATCACTTCGGGACGTCCGATCAGTACCGGACGCCCCATGCCTTCGTCGAGTACGAGCTGCGCAGCTCTGAGGACCCGCTCCTCTTCGCCTTCTGCATAAACGATGCGCCGGGGCGATTCCTTCGCAGCGGC
>JBKJKJ010000224.1:0-4569 GCA_046597455.1 Burkholderiales bacterium | reverse complement strand
ACCGGGCGCTGCGATCCTTTTGCACTGAAGCCGGACCGATGCTGGAAAGCCTGCAGCCGGCGGCGATCGGGTCCGACGGCATAGCCTCGGGACGGGTGCTGCATACCCTCAAAGGGGTGGCCGCCACAGTCGGCGCCGATCGCCGCCGGCTGCAGGCTTTCCAGCATCGGTCCGGCTTCAGTGCAAAAGGATCGCAGCGCCCGGTGGTAGGCGCCTGCGTTGCCGCCGAATCGCGCCATGGCGTCATCCTCGTGTATCACGGCGTTCCCGCTGTTCGCGGATGTGGGATCGATCCCGGGCGGGCCGGACTGCGCCGTACCGGGCGGGTTGTCCCCCGTGTGAGCGCACAGCACAGCCACGAGCGCGTCGAGGCTGAAAGGCTTGCCCACGTGGTCGGTCATGCCTGCGGCAAGACAGCGGGCGCGATCGGCTGCCATCGCGTTTGCGGTGATCGCGATGATGGGCAGTTCGCTCAGCCCGAGCTCGCCCCGGATCGCCCGCGTCGCCGCGTAGCCGTCCATGACGGGCATCTGGATATCCATCAGCACCGCATCGTACCCGTGCGCCGCACGCTTCACGGCGTCGACGCCTTCACGTCCATCGCCCGCGATCTCCACCCGGGCACCCTCGCTCTCGAGCAGCTCCTTGGCGACCTGCTGATTGGTGTGGTTGTCCTCGACGACGAGCAGGCGCAGCCCCTCAAGACGGCTTCCGCGCGCGCGGGCTGGACCCGGTGCGGGGCTGGTCCCCGAGTGTGCATCGGAGACCGCGTCGAAGAGCATGGAGGGTGTGATCGGCTTGACCAGAAGGCCATCGATGTCAGGTTGGTCGGCGCGCCCTTCCGCCGCAACGATGTCGCGACCGTGGGCCGTCATCATGACGATCACGGGGCGGACCGCTGCCGGGTACAGGCTGCGTATGCGCCGGCTGGTCTCCCACCCGTCGATGCCCGGCATGCGCCAGTCGACGAGTATCGCGTCATACGGCGTGCCGCTTGCAATGGCCGCTTGCACCTGCTCCAGCGCGGTTTCACCATTGACCGCCGAATCGGTGCTCCAGCCCAGGGAAGTGGTCATCGCGCACATGATTTCACGCGCGCTCGCGTTGTCATCGATGACGAGGGTTCGTGTGCCCGCTTCGAAGCGCCTCTGCGTGCCTTGCGGTTCCGCCTGCGCCTGAAGCGCGATCTGGAAGAAGAATCGGCTGCCGCGCCCCACCTCGCTTTCGAGCTCGAGCGTGCCGCCCATGAGTCGAACCAGGCGTTGACTGATCGCGAGGCCCAGCCCGGTGCCGCCGAAGCGGCGGGTGGTCGACGTTTCGGCCTGGGTGAAGCCTTCGAAAATGCGCTCCCGCTGTTCGTCGGAGATCCCGATGCCGGTATCGCGGACCGAAAATTCGAGCGTCACCCGATCGCCGTCCCGCCCGAGCACCCGGACGCCGAGCACCACCTCTCCGCGTTCGGTGAACTTCACGGCGTTACCCGCCAGGTTAATGAGTACCTGTTGCAGCCGCAGCCCATCGCCCAACACGTTTCGGGGCATTCGGGGATCGACGTCGAAGAGGATCTCCGTGTCGGACTTGCTCAGACCGGCCGAGAGGATTACGCCGACGTCGCGCAACAGACGGTCCATCTGCAGAGGATGGTTGTCCAGCACCAGCTTGCCGGCCTCGACTTTCGAGAAATCGAGTATGTCGTCGAGGATTTTCAACAGCGCACGCGCGGCCAGCTCGGTCTTGGTCACGTAATCGTTCTGGCGCACGCTAAGCTCGGTCTGCAGCAGCAGCTGCAGCATGCCCAGCACGGCATTCATGGGCGTGCGAATTTCATGGCTCATGTTCGCGACGAAGTCCGATTTGGCGCGGCTCGCGATTTCCGCGTGCTCCTTGGCTTCGCGCAGCAACTCCTCCTCGCGTTTGCGCTGCGTGATATCCGCGTTGGTTCCGGTCAGCCGCGTGGCGAGTCCCGCTGAATCCCGTTCAGTTACTTTGGCCCGGCTTGCGATCCATAACCACGTTCCGTCATGTGCGCGCACGCGGTGCTCGACCTCGTAGGCGCGGGTCTCCCCTTTCAGGGTGTGCGTGAGTGAGGTCTTCACGTGCGGCAGATCGTCGGGATGCACGATCTGCGCAAGCTCGTGTATCGTGGTCGAGACGGCCGCCAGGTTGCCGCCGAGAAGCGCGTTCCAGCGCTCCGAGAGTCGCACCTCTCCGGTGGGCAGATCCCAGTCGAACAGCGCCAGGTCCGAGCCTTCGAGGGCCAGCCCGAGGCGCTCCTCGCTCGTTCCCAGGGCGGAAGTGCGTTCGCGCACCTGCTGCTCGAGCGTTGCGTTGAGGTCGAGGATGCGTGCTTCCGCAGCCTTCTGCTCGCTGATGTCTCTGACGATTTTCGCAACACCGACGATGCGTTGCTGCGCGTCCCGGATCGGCGACACCGTGATCGACACGTCGACCGCGCTGCCGTCGCGCCGGTGCCGCTTCGTGGTCACCTGCGGTTGGGGCATCCCGCGCGCTGCGCGCTCGAGAAGGGTGGTCTCCTCTGCACTCAGCTCGGGCGGAACGGTGAGCCCCTTGAGCGGCACGCCGACGGCTTCGCTCGCAGCATAGCCGAACATCTCCTCCGCCGCCTTGTTCCAGTCGGTGACGATGCCTCGAACGGTGCAGCCGATCACGGCGTCATTCGAGCTTTCGACGATGGCCGCGAGGCGTGACTGCGCAAGGCTCGCGCGGATTCCGCGCTGGGCATGAAGCAGGTAGACATAAAGCAGGCCCGCGAGCAGGGCTGCGATGCCGGCCATGCCTAAAGCCACCGCTCGGGGGTCGAGCAGGTTGAGGCCCGAAACGAAGCGCGGCTGCGCCTTGATCTGCGCCTCCCACGCGCGGCCGAAAAGCGTCAGTGGAATGCGCTTGACGAGGCCGCGCACCACAGGGTCGCCGCTTCCTGCCGAGGCGAAGAACTGCTCAGGCGTGTTCGCATCCGACACGTCGGAGAGTGTCATCGAAAATTCCTGCTCGCGGAAATCGAAATCCGAGAGAATTTCATCGATGACCAGCGGCGCGAAAATCCAGCCGAATGTCGCGTCCCGGCGCTCTGCAGGGGTGCTGTGGGGCGCGCCGAGATGATATACGGGAAGCAGCAGGAGAAACGAGCGCAGCGGGCTGCCGGTTGCCTGGACCAGGGTAATGGGTTCGGTCAGTGTGGGCAGTCCACTCTGCATTGATGCGAGGACTGCTACGCGCCTGTTCTCCTCCGATCCGATGTCCAGCCCCAATGAGGCCGCATTGGGTCCGGCAGGCTCGATGTACTGGATCACGAACCGATCGCCCGGGTGGGGCGCGAACTCTTTGATCCGGAAGCCGGGGGCGCCGTCCGCGCGTGCCGATTTCAGAAACTGCGCTTCACTCACGCGCGCAACGCGCCTCACGAAACCGAAGCCGCGCGATCCGGGGAACTCCAGAGCGAGATCGCGTGATTGGCTGTAGGCGCTAAAGCGGTCCCGTGTGATGGTTTCCCCGCCCGCCCCGATCACCCCGCCGCGCGCGCCGCGCAGGCCGTAGGCGTACGTCTGCATGCGCGTCGAGAGCTGCGCCACGGCGCGCGCGGCGAGGGCGTCGAAGCGCATCTGCATTTCGGCCTTGTTGGCCGCATCGAGCCGCGCCCCCGCCAAGGCCGCCAGGATCAATCCCAACACCAGCACGGCAAGCGGCATCAGCTTCGGATTGCTATTGATCGTCACCAGCCGCCCCGGTCCTGAGCCCGAACTTAATCAAGGGCCTTATATCGGCCCAAGCGGGGGCGGCTTGAGGTCATTCAATGCCCGCGGGGCAGCGCAGGCGCGAAATGGCCGCGTTTCAGGCGTGATGGAGACTTGGCGGAAGGGGCCGCGCGGCCGGCGCCTCAACGGCCGAATCAAGCACCGTGTCGCCATGGGGGAGGGACAGCCACTGCGTCAACGTGTCGAACGTCGAGCACGCCGCGGCGACGCACGCTGCTTCGCCCGCGCGATCGAGTTGCACAGCATTCAGAGCGCCCGTGAACTCACGCCACATGCGTGCCGTGCGTGTGCCGTATCCGCTGAAGAAACGACCGCCCGAGCGCCCGGTCAGGCCCCAGCGCGCGTTGAAGCGCTTGTACAGGAACTGTCCGCCGAGCGTCGCGCCTTCGAGCACGTATGCGCAGCCGATCGCGGCTGGCGCCGAATCCACAAGCGGCACGGACTGACACCGGGGCAGGCTGCTCGTGTGACCCGGGATACCTCGAAGGAAGTGCAAATCGTCTTCGAGCCACTGGAGCTTGCGGCGCGCCTGCATCGAGTCCAAGCGGCGGTTCGAGGTCGGGAGAGTCCGCGAGAGCGGGCTCGATCTGCGCATAGTATCCCCACGTGCGCTCGAGGTAACACGCGTAGTCCTCGCGCGTCAGTGCAGGCCGGGTCAACGGGGACGCGGCGTCGAGCGTCGCGTGCAGGTCGGCCGTCGCTTCTCTGAGCCGCGTACGCAAAGAGGCATGCACGGGCTAGCAGCCTGTCGGACTTACGAGTCGGGACAGGCTGCTAAAAGCAAAACCGGCCGGGT